>NZ_CANNEZ010000001.1:1415719-1740899 GCF_947503795.1 uncultured Jannaschia sp.
GGCAACGTCTCGAGCCCGTTGCCGTCCGGCATGACCACGTCCGAGATCACGAGATCGCCCTTCCCCTCCTCGACCCATCGCATCAGCGTCACGAGCGAGGCGGTGGCATGGACCTTGCACCCGGCGCGGGTCAGCGCCTGGGTCAGGACGGTGCGGATCGTACGGTCGTCGTCAGCGACGAGGATGGTGCCGTCCATGTCTTACCTTTCAATATCTTGCAGGTCGTTCTTCATGTCGTTCGGCGCGCGCGGGAGCGAGATGCGGAACACCGTCCGCCCCGGCGCGCTGTCGACACTGATCCAGCCTTCGTGTTCGTCGAGGATCTTGGCCACGAGAGGCAGACCCAGCCCGGTGCCGTTCTCGCGCCCGGACACGAAGGGCTCGAAGAGGTTGGATGCGACGTGGGGCGGGATACCCGGCCCGTCATCGACGATCTCGACCTGAAGCGGCAGGTCGCCATGGGTCCCGTCGGGACGGCGCACCCGGAGGGCCGCCTCGTAGAATGTCCGGATCGTGATCTTTCCATCCTGCGGGGCCACTTGTGCGGCATTCTTCAGGAGGTTCAGGAAGACCTGCTGAAGCTGGTCCGGATCGCCCAGCGTCGGCGGCAGCGACGGGTCGTACTTCTCCTCGATGCTGGTATGGGCTGCGAACCCCACCAACGCCGAACGCCGGGCCCGGTCGAGCACGTCGTGAATGTTGACCGCGCGCCGTCGGGGCGGTTGCAGGTTCCCGAACTGCTCGACCTGTTCGAGGAGTTTCACGATCCGCCGCGTTTCGGCGACGATCAGATCGGTCATTTGGAGGTCTTCGCCCGAGAGGTTCATCCCCAAAAGCTGGGCCGCGCCGGTGATCCCGGCCAGCGGGTTCTTGATCTCGTGCGCCAGCATCTCGGCCATGCCGATGGCCGAGCGGGCCGCGCTCCGTGATGTGCTGGCGCGATCCAGCCGGGCCGCGATATCCTGCGGCGAGATCAGGATCAGCGTCCCCTCGCCCAGCGGCGCGATATGCAACTCGCAGCGCAGCGCGGGGGCCCGCCCGATCCGAAGCGCGGTGTCGTGCAGCGTCAGCGGCGCGCCGTTGCGGCGCACGCGGGAGGTGGCGTTGGCCAAGCCTCCCTCGACGTCGATCAGGTCGGGCAGGTTCCGCTCCGCAAGGACACGGGCGGAACGGTTCAGGAAGCCTTCGCCCGGTCCGTTGATGGCGAGGATGCGATCGTCGGGGTCCAGGGTCAGCGCCGGGATCGGCAGGGCGTGCCAGACTGCATCCGTCATGCGGCCTCGGCCCGGTCGCGTCCGAGCGCGTCCGGCAAAAGGTCCGGCACCGCCTCGGGCGGCGCGGTCAGGACGGCGCGGCGCAGCGCGGCCGGCGTGCCCGCGCGGTCCATGTACCAGCCCAGGTGCTTGCGAGCCACGCGCCCCCCCAGCACGGGTCCGTAGAAGTCGCAGATCGCCGCGAAATGGCGCCCGACCATGTCGATCAACGCCTCTCCGGTCGGAATGTCGGGCCGCCCGCCCTGGCCAAGATCGGCCGCGATCTCGGCCAGCCGCCAGGGGGCGCCCTGCGCGCCGCGTCCGACCATGACCCCCGCCGCACCCGACGCGGCGAGGGCCGCGCGGGCGCTCGCGCTGTCGAGGATGTCGCCATTGGCGATCACGGGGATGGACACGGCCTCGACGATGGGTCGGATCGCGGCCCAGTCGGCGGCGCCCTTGTAAAACTGGCACCGGGTGCGGCCGTGGATGGTCAGCATCCGGATGCCCGCAGCCTCCGCGCGGATGGCCAGCGACGCGGTGTCGCGGCTTTCGTCGTCCCAGCCCAGCCGGGTCTTCAGCGTCACGGGGATCGGCACCGCGTCGACCACCGCTTCGATCAGGCGCAGCGCGTGGTCGTGATCCCGTAGGAGCGCGGAACCCGAGAGGCCGCCCGTCACCTTCTTGGCGGGGCAGCCCATGTTGATGTCGATGATGCGCGCGCCGCGCCAGTAGAGGAGCTTCGCCGCCTCGGCCATCCATGTGGCATCGCGGCCGGCGATCTGGACCGAGGTGCCGTCGCGATCCATGCCCAGTTCGGCCCGGTCGCGGACGGAGGGCTTGGCTTCGACCATCTCGCGCGAGGCGACCATCTCGGAGACCACGAGCCCGGCGCCGAAAGACGCCACGAGGCTCCGGAACGGCAGGTCGGTGATCCCCGCCATGGGGGCCAGCATCACGGGCGACGTCACTCCGAGAGCTGACAGGCGAGGATCGAGATGGGCATGGGGCACGGGGCTGAGTCCTCGGGCGGGTTGCGGTGGATATAGGCGGCGGACGAACCGGGGGGCACCGGCACCGGCCCGGAGCCGCGTGCCGATACGGCATATGCACAAATTTTAGGCGCTGAGCCACCCCCATGCCCGTCCGGTTGTCACCCCCTGCCCCGACGGCTAGGACCGAAGCGACCGTGCTCGAGGCTGCCATGACCCGTCCCACCGCCACAGCGCTGATCGTCGCCGCCGGACGGGGGACGCGCGCGGGGGGCGAGATTCCGAAGCAGTGGCAGATGCTCGACGGCCAGCCCGTCGCGGCGCGCGCCGTCGCCGCGTTCGACGGGCGGGTCGATGCGGTGATCGTGGTGATCCACCGGGATGATCGCGCGCGGGCGGAAGCGGCCCTGCCCGGCGTGACGCTGGTGGACGGCGGCGCGACGCGTGCTGCGTCCGTGGCTGCGGGGCTGGCGCGGGTCGAGACCGAGCGCGTGCTGATCCACGATGCCGCCCGCCCCGGCGTGTCCCACGCGGTCATCGACGCGGTATTGACAGCGCTCGATACCCATGACGGCGCTGCGCCTGCGCTGGCGGTGACCGATGCGCTCTGGCGCGGGGGCGCGACCGTCGAAGGGCTGGCCGATCGCGCGGGGCTTCACCGGGCGCAGACGCCGCAGGGGTTCCGGACGGAGGCCATCCGATCGGCCCACGCCGCGTCGGACGGGCTGGCGGCGGATGACGTCGAGGTGGCGTTGCAAGCGGGCCTGACCGTCGCCATCGTGCCGGGCGACGAGGCCAATATGAAGATCACGGGACCGGACGATCTGGCCCGTGCGGCGAAGGGAACGGGCATGGATATCAGGGTCGGCAACGGGTTCGACGTCCACCGCTTCGGGCCGGGCGACCACGTCATGCTCTGCGGCGTGGCCGTGCCGCACGGTCGCGGATTGCAGGGGCATTCGGATGCCGATGTGGGCCTTCATACGGTGACCGACGCGATCTATGGCGCGCTGGCCGAGGGCGACATCGGCCGCCATTTCCCACCCAGCGATCCGCAATGGAAGGGTGCCGAGAGCCATGTCTTCCTGCGCCACGCGATCGGTCTGGCGGCCGGGCGCGGCTACGCGGTCGGCAATGTCGATGCGACGCTGATCTGCGAGGCGCCGAAGATCGGGCCTCAGGCCGACGCGATGCGGGTGCGGATGGCGGAAATCATGGGCGTCGAGGTCGACCGCGTCTCGGTGAAGGCGACGACGACCGAACGGCTGGGCTTCGCGGGGCGCGGTGAAGGCATCGCCTGCCTCGCCACCGTAACGCTGGTGCGGGCATGATCGCCAAGCTTGTCGCCACGGTCCTTTACTCGGGCCTTCTGAAGCCTGCGCCGGGGACATGGGGCACGTTGGCCGCCCTGCCGCTGGCGTGGTTGGCCGCACAGGGCGGCCCGCTCGTCTTCACCGCGCTGACCGCGTTGATGGTACCGCTGGGCTACTGGGCAACGGTCGAGGTCACGAAAGGTGCCGCGGATCACGATCCGGGCGAAGTGGTGATCGACGAGCTTCTGGGCGTCTGGATCGCGCTTTTGCCGGTGGTCTGGGGCGCCGCACGCGCGGGCGTCGAGGTCGAGCGGCTCTGGCCGGGCTGGATCGCGGCCTTCGTGCTCTTCCGCCTGTTCGACATCTGGAAGCCGGGGCCCGTCGGCTGGATGGACCGCCGCTCGGACGCGTGGGGCGTGATGCTCGACGACGCCGTCGCGGGTGTCATGGCGGCGGTTGGGGTGATCCTGCTGGCCGGTCTGGCGCACGCGCTGTGACCGGCGCGGAGGTTCTGGCGGCGTGTCGTGCGGCAGGCCTGACCGTGGCGACAGCCGAAAGTTGCACGGGCGGACTGGTCGCGGCCGCGCTGACCGATCCGGCGGGCGCATCCGACGTGATGCTCTGGGGTGTCGTGACCTACTCCAACGCGGCGAAGGTCGATCTTCTGGGTGTCTCGGAGGCGACGCTGGACACGAAGGGTGCCGTCTCGGAGGAGGTCGCCCGCGAGATGGCCGAGGGCGCGCGGGCGCGCGCGGGTGCGGATCTCGCCGTGTCGGTGACCGGGATCGCGGGACCGGGCGCGTCGGAATTCAAGCCCGAGGGTCGCGTCTGCTTCGGGCTGGCCACGAGCGACGCGACGCGGGTCGAGACGGTGGAGTTCGGCGCGCTCGGGCGCGACCGGGTCCGGCAGGCGGCGCGGGATCATGCGCTGGCTCTGCTCGGGGCGGCGGCGTCGTGACGGCGCGGAGACCCACGCACCCGACCTGAGGGTCAGGCCGCCGCGGAACCATAGAGCGCGCGGGCGCGGTTCTCGAAGGCGCGCACGACCCGCTGCATCGCTTCGTTGAACACGACACCCACAACGCGGCCGATCAGGGCGTTCTTGAACTCGAAATCGACCCAGAAATGGATGCGGCACCCGCCCTCGATCTCCTCGAAGCGCCACTCGGATTGCAGGTGTTTGAACGGCCCGTCGAGATACTCCGTCTCGATCACGCGGGTCTCGGGATGCAAGACGACACGACTGCCGAACCGTTCGCGGAAGACCTTGAAGCTGATCACGAGGTCCGCGAGCATCACCTCGCCGTCGGGCGTGTCCTCGCGCGAGCGGATGCGTGCGGCGGCGGTCCATGGCAGGAAGTCCGGGTAGCGTTCGACATCCGCCACGAGGTCATACATCTGTTGCGCCGTGTACGGCAGGTCGCGGGTCTCGGAATGGCGGGGCATGGGCGTCCTTCGGTCGGGCCTTGGGTCCGGTGCGGTCGGCGTGTTAACGCCCTTGATGCCGATTGGGTTCGCGGAGGGCAATATGGGCCAGGACTACAGCATCGACCAGATGATCTCGGCCAAGTCGATCGCCGCGCGGATCGAGGCCCTCGCCCGCGAGATCGAGGGCCGCTTCGGGGGGACCGACAAGCTGGTGGTGGTCGGCCTTCTGCGCGGGTCCTTCGTGTTCATCGCCGATCTGGTGCGCGAGCTGGACCTGCCGGTGGAGGTCGATTTCCTCGAGGCGTCGAGCTACGGCGACGCGATGGAATCCTCGCGCGAGGTGCGCATCCTCAAGGATTTGCGGGGCGAGATCGCCGGGCGCGACGTGCTTGTGGTCGAGGATATCGTCGACACCGGCCATACGCTGAGCGCCGTGGTCAAGCTCCTCTCCTCGCGCGAGCCGGCGCGGCTCGAGACGATCGCGCTGCTCGACAAGCCCAGCCGCCGGGAGGTCGATATCCGCGCCACATGGACGGGGTTCGAGATTCCGGATGCCTTCGTCGTGGGTTACGGCATCGACTACGCCCAGCGGAACCGGAACCTGCCCTATATCGGCGAGGTCCGCCTGCCCGACTAGGAGAGCTGGTGCGACTGAAGCGCCATCCGCGCGATGCGCATCTCTCGCATCTCGGCGGCCGACATCTCGATCTTGGGATTGCCCATGCCGTCCACCTTGGGCAGGCCGCCCAGCTGGCGGAAGAACGAGATCAGGAGCGCCGAGGTCACCGCAATGCCGGCCACGGCCTTGAAGACATTAGGCACGGTGAGGTGCAGCGTGGCGTGGTAGATGTCGGGCGTGAAGAGATCGATCGCCAGATGCAGCGCCGGCAGCAGCAGGAAGGCCGAGACGACCAGCAGCACCGCCTTGGCGAGGCCGCCCGCCACGTTGTTCGGCCGCGACAGGAAACCGGGCAACAGGAAGGGCAGCGCCAGAAGCGTGCCGAGGCCGGCATAGGCATAGAGCGCGTGCATTGGCTCCTGCCCGTAGGAAAGCTGGGCCGCGCGGGAGGTGCGCTCGGCCTCGATCATCAGCCAGAGCATGTAGGCCGTCCCGAGAAGGCCCAGCCCGACGAGGCGCAGTACGAGCCAGTCGGCCACGAGGTAGAGCTTCATCGCCGCCCCGATGGCGGGCAGCTGGGCGCGCTTGGCGACGCGTTTCGGGATGGGGGGGAGTTCCTTGGCGACGGCGGGGATGTCGGATGTGCGCTCGGTCGTGGCGGCAACGGGCCGGGCGGACGGTTTTTGGAACAGGAGGCCGATCATGGTGAACCACGCGAGGGTCATGGGGATCGAGATCGCGACGTAGGCCAGGACGCCGGGGCTGGCCATCAACGAGGTCATAACAAGCTCGCCGATCTCGGCTTGGTTGCGCTCGATTCCAGCCGCCGCATCCTCCATGGCCTGGGCGAAGATCGGGCCATATGCGCCCGCGACAAAGGGCATGAGTGCCAGACAGAAGAGAAGCGATTCGAGCAGGTTCCAGCCGAAGAAGTGATACCAGCGCGACGGCCGCGCGAGGACGCGCGGCGTCCAGCGAGGCGACAGGTGCATGACCGCCGCCACGAGGCCGAGTGCGGCAGCGACGATGCCCCAGATCATCGGGTTCGGCTGGGTCGCGGCGCCGTAGGCAACCGATCCGAACATCGCGAGGCCGGTCAGGCGCAGGAAGAAAATGTGCGTGGATTCGAGCTTCGTTGACCGGACCGGCGCCTGTCGCAGGGCGGGCGCAAGATCATCGACCGGAATGCTCTGGACGCCCGAGCCCCCGAGGGGCCCGCGTCGCACGAGGCGGATCGACGTCACGATGGCGGCGATGACCGAGACGATACCGATAACGGCCAGGAACGAGGGATCATAGCGATTGATGACCTCCGTCGGAATTCCCGCTGCGAGGGCGCGAAGGTAGAGGGGATAGGCGCCGATCGCGCTCAGGACCAGAAGCGCGATGATCACGAACGGGACGTGATACCACCGTGACGGCTCGCTGATCGCCTTGGGAAGAAGGCGCGGGACCGCCAGCAGCAACGGCAGCGGCAGCGTCGCGGCCATGGCAAGGAGCGTCGTCAGATGCGCGGCGGGATCGGCCAGCAGCCCGAGGGCTTGCGCGACGGAATAGAAGGTGATCGCCGCCGATAACGCATAGCTCACGCCGACGGCGGTCAGGGCACCTTGGTGCCATTCATTGAGGGAGTAGGTCTTCTTCGCCATGGGTCCGGTCCCGTCCAAAACTGTCGGACAAGGAACCGGACTCTTGCGGCCAAAACGTGACCGATCAGCGGTAAAGCAGCGACACTCCGTTCCGGAACACGTGTACCTTTGCCGGATCGGCGGCCAGTTTGATGGTCTGGCCGCGCAGGTTCGGGTGGATGCCCTGAAGCTTGGCGATGACCGGATCGGCCTCGGGGGTGGCGCGCTCGAAATAGAGAAGCGTCACCTCCCCCAGCCGTTCCTCGACCTCGACGCGGCCCGCGAAGGCGTGGTCCTCGGCGTCGGTCGCAATCGCGTCCTCGGGACGGATGCCGAAGCGCACATGGGCGCCCATGTCCGACGGCTCGGTCGGCACGTTCGACGTGATCGTGCCGCCGCCCTGCATTGGCTTGATGGTGGTGACGGGGCCGGTGCCCACGATCTCGCCCTCCAGAAGGTTCATGGCGGGCGAGCCGATGAAGCGGGCGACGAATTCGCTGTTGGGCGTCTCGTAGAGCTCCAGCGGCGAGCCGACCTGCGCGATCGAGTACTTGTGCCCGTTGTCCTTGAGCGCATCGAGCACCACGATGCGGCTGGCCAGCGTCATCGCCTCGACCTGGTCGTGGGTGACGTAGATCATGGTGGAGTCGGGCATCTGCTCCTTGAGCTGCGCGATCTCGATCCGTGTGGCGACGCGGAGCGCCGCGTCGAGGTTCGAGAGCGGCTCGTCGAAGAGATAGACCTTCGGGTCGCGTACGATGGAGCGGCCGATGGCGACACGCTGGCGCTGACCGCCGGACAGGGCCTTGGGCAGCCGGTCGAGATATTCGGTCAGTTGCAGCTTGGTCGCGGCGGATTCGACGGCCTTGTCGATCTCGGCCTGCGGCATCTTGGCGATCTTGAGGGCGAACTGCATGTTCTCGCGCACGGTCATGTGCGGGTAGAGCGCGTAGGACTGGAACACCATCGCGATGCCCCGCTCGGAGGGGGGGACATCATTGACCACCTGCCCGTCGATCTCGAGCGTGCCGCCCGAGATCTTCTCCAGTCCCGCGATCATCCGCAGAAGCGTGGACTTGCCGCAACCGGACGGTCCCACGAAGACGATCAGCTCGCCGGTCGTGATGTCGAGATCGATATCCTTCAGGACCTCGACCTCGCCGCCATAGACCTTCGATACATCGGTCAACTTCAGGTTTGCCATCGTCTTCTCCTCCCTCGTCGGACCCCCTCCCCCGGCGGTCCTTGTCGTTGTGGTGCGGCGTCCCGATCGGGGCGCCGCGTTGATCGTCAGGCCTCCTCGAGCAGCGTGTACTGCCAGGGGCCAAGATGGATGCCGCCATTGCCGACCTGCGGGTCCTTGCCGCCGATCCCGTCGATGAAGCGCCATTCGCCGTCAGGCGTATGGGTCGTGCAGGGCTCGCCCCCGAGGTTGAACGCGCAGAAGATGCGCCGTCCCTCGTGGACGCGGCAGAAGGTCAGCATGTCGCCATGGGCCTCGGTGCTGCGCTGGATGCCCTTGCGCAGGATGTCCGAGCGGCCGCGCAGGCCGATGATCGCGCGGTAATGGTGTAAAAGCGCGTCAGGACGCCCCTCCTGGCTGCCGACTGAATTGCCCAGATGCTCGTGTGCGACGGGCAGCCACGGCTTCGCGTCGGAGAAGCCGCCATTCTGGTTCGACGGCTCCCAGACCATCGGCGTGCGGCAGCCGTCGCGACCGACGAACTCGGGCCAGAACTCGATGCCGTAGGGGTCCTGCAGGTCCTCGTAGGCGACGCGCGCCTCGGTCAGGCCCAGCTCCTCGCCCTGGTAGAGACAGACCGAGCCGCGCAGCGCGTGGATCAGCGTCGCGTAGCAGCGCGCGCCCTGGTCATCGAGGTTCCAGCGGGTCACATGGCGCGTCACGTCATGGTTCGAGAAGGCCCAGCAGGCCCAGCCGTCGGGCGCCTTCTCCTCGAGGTTGTCGAACACCTCGACGATGCGTGCGGCGGTCAGCGGCTCCCAGGCGAGGAAGTCGAAGGCGTAGCACATGTGCACGCCCTGCCCGTCCTTGGTGTACTGCCCGATCAGCTCCATTCCGAACTGCGCGTCCCCGACCTCGCCCACGGCGGCGGTGCCGGGATACTCGTCCAGAAGCTCGCGGAACCGCTTGAGGAAGCCGAGATTTTCGGGGCGGTTCTTGGAATAGAGATGTTCCTGGTGATTGTAGGGGTTCACCGAGGGCGCGATCTTGGCATTCCGCCGCTCGGGCGGGAGGGCCGGATTGTCGCGCAGATCCTTGTCGGCGAAGTAGAAGTTGATCGTGTCGAGGCGGAAGCCGTCGACGCCCCGGTCAAGCCAGAACCGCGTCACGTCCAGAAGCGCGTCCTGCACCTCGGGATTGTGGAAGTTGAGGTCCGGCTGGCTCTCGAGGAAGCAGTGGTAGAAATACTGCTGCCGCCGCACGTCCCATTGCCAGCCGCCGCCGCCGAAGATCGACAGCCAGTTGTTCGGCGGCGTGCCGTCGGGCTTGGGGTCGGCCCAGACATACCAGTCGGATTTCGGGTTGTCGCGCGAGGCGCGGCTTTCCTGGAACCACGGATGCTCGTCCGAGGAATGGCTGAGCACGAGGTCGATCATCACCCGCACCCCCAGGCGGTGCGCCGTGTCCACCAGCCGGTCGAAATCGGCCAGCGTGCCGAACATCGGGTCGACGTCGCGATAATCGCTGACGTCGTAGCCGAAATCCTTCATCGGCGAGGTGAAGAAGGGCGAGATCCAGATCGCGTCCACCCCGAGCGACGCCACGTAGGGCAGTCGCGCCGTGATGCCGTTCAGATCGCCCACGCCGTCACCGGTCGTGTCCTGATAGGAGCGCGGGTAGATCTGATAGATCACCCCGCCGCGCCACCAGTCGGTATCGGTGGCGGGCGAGATCTGTTCGGCGGTCGCGATCATGCGAGGACCCTTACTTGACGGAGCCGGCCAAGAGGCCGCGCACCAGGTAGCGTTGCATCGTGAAGAACACGATCAGCGGGACGGCGATCGACACGAAGGCCGCAGCCGCGAGGATGCCCCAGTCGCCCCCGCGCGATCCCAGGAGATCGTCGGCGATCTTGACCGTCATCACCCAGCTTTCCGAGTTCGACGGCAGGAATACTTTCGCCACCAGCAGGTCGTTCCAAGTCCACAGGAACTGGAAGATGGCGAAACTCGCGAGTGCCGGGAAACTGAGCGGCAGGACGATCTTGGTGAACACCTGGAAGTCGGTCGCACCATCGACCTTCGCGCTCTCGATGATGTCGCGCGGCAGGCCGACCATGTAGTTCCTGAGCAGGTAGATCGCGAGTGGTAGGCCGAACCCCGTATGGGCGAACCATATCCCGTAGAAGGACTGCCCGATCCCGATCTGATTGTGGAAGGTCAGCATCGGCACGAGGGCGAGCTGAAGTGGAACGACGAGCAGACCGACGATGATCGCGATGATTGTCCCTCGGAACGGGAAGTCCATCCACGCCAGCGCGTAGGCCGCGAAGGCCGCGATGAGGATGGGAATGATCGTCGCCGGGATGGTGACCGTCAGCGTGTTGATGAAGGCCACGTCCATCCCGTTCGAAAAGAGGATCGTGTCGTAGTTTTCGGTCGAGAAGTTCGGTGGCACCTCGGACGCGAAATAGAGCGTCGGGTTTCGCCTTGGCGCCTCCTCGCCGGGGTCGAGATAGACGTAGTCGCCATTGGCCTCGACCGTCAGGGTGCGGCCGCGGACCAGCTCCCCGGTCTCGCCGGGCGCGAAGGCGTTGGGTTCGGCGCGGCGGCCACCGAAGGCCGTGACCTCGCCCGAGCCGTCTTCGCCGAAGACGTTGCCCTCGAGCATCCAGCCCTCGGGCGTCTGCGTGAACTCGCCCTCGGCTCCGACGGCGAAGTTCTGGGCCACCGGGAAGGGTGACTTCCACCACCCCGATCCGGTGATCGCGTCCCGGTCGCGGAAGGACGACACAAGGAGGCCGATCGTCGGGATCAGCCAGAGCACCACGAGGAAGATCACCGATAGATTGGTGACCAGCGAGAGACCGGACTTGGCGCCGGCGATTCCGTCGTCGGTTGCGGCGGCCATGTCAGCGCACCTCCTTGCGGGCTTGGGCGATGTTCCAGATCATCACCGGCAGGACGATAATCATGATGACGAAGGCGACCGCGGTCGCGCGCCCGTCGTCCCGGAACATGTATTCCATCATGTAGCTGGGCAGGATCTGGGTGCCGAAATTGCCCCCGGTCATCGTGTAGACGATGTCGAAGACCTTCAGCACGAGGATCGTGATGGTCGTCCAGACGACGACGATGGTTCCCATGATCTGCGGGATCTTGATCTTGAAGAAGATCTGGGTCGGCGACGCGCCGTCGATGATGGCCGCCTCGATCGTCTCCTCGGGGATGCCGCGCAGCGCGGCCGAGAGGATCACCATCGCGAAGCCGGTCTGGATCCAGACGAGGATGACCATCAGGAAGAAGTTGTTCCAGAACCCGACCTGCAGCGGGTCGAGCGGCGCAAAACCCATCGAGTCGCGGATCGCGTTGATGATCCCGATCTCGGGATCGACGGCGTAGACGAACTTCCAGATCAGCGACGCGCCCACGAACGAGATCGCCATCGGCATGAAGATCAGGGATTTCGCGATGTTCCCCCATGACAGCCGGTCGGTCAGCTGTGCAACCAGCAGCCCAAGGAACGTGGCTGCCGCGGGCACCACGAGAACCCAGAGGAAGTTGTTGAAGAGCGCCGTTCGGAATTCGCCGTCACCGAACATCAGGACGTAGTTGCCCAGGCCGATGAATTCGTCGCCCGAGCGATTGAAGAGCGAGCGCCAGAAGCTGCCGAAAACGGGATAGACGAGGTAGAGCCCGAGCGCCGCCAGCGCCGGCAGCAGGAAGAGCCAGGGACGGACGGCGTTGGCGCGGTTGATGTTGCGCCCCGCGTCGTCGCCCCTGGGCGGGAAGATGTAGCGGTCGAGGACGAAGTTGGACGCCCAGAAATATCCGATGCAGCCGCCGACGCCGATAATGATCGTCAGGATGCCCTGAATGAGCGGTGACATGTGACCGGTTCCCCCCTGCCCTTGGAATGTCGGACCGCGCCTCCCCGCGCGCCCCGTCGTGGTACCCGCCCCCGCTCAGGGGGACGGGCTGTTGTCATCGAGAGCGGGCCTCAGTTGAGGTCGTTCCAGCGGGACTGGATGCCCGCGGCCACGTCTTCGGCGGATGCGCCGGTGACGTAATCGACCATGCCGGTCCAGAAGGCGCCCGCGCCGATCTCGCCCGGCATCAGGTCGGATGCGTCGAAGCGGAAGGTCGTCGCGTCACGCAGGATCTGGCCCTGGGCGCGCAGCGCATCGCTCTCGTAGGCGTCGAGGTTGACGCCACCATGGGCCGTCAGGAAGCCGCCCTGCGCCATCCAGAGCTCATGGGCGATCGGAAGCTTCATGAACTCGACCAGCGCGTTGGCGCCATCCGACGGGTTGGTGATCGAGAAGAGCGTGCCTGCGCCCAGAACCGGCGAGCCGAGATCCTTCTCCGCGTAGGCCGGGAAGTAGAAGAAATCCACGTCCTCGCCCTGCTCGGTGCCTTCGGGGAAGAAGGCCGGGATGAACGAGGCCTGACGGTGCATGTAGCAGGACGGCGGGATCTCGAAGAGACCGGCGGGGCTGTCCCGGAAGTCGGTCGAGGCCACGGCCTGCGCGCCGCCGCTGACATACTCGTCGTTCTTGGCGAAGGCCCCGAACTCCTCGATGGCGGCGATCACCTCGGGGGCGTCGAACGGCATCTCGTTGGAGACCCAGGCGTCGTAGACCTCGGGCGGCTGGGTGCGGAGCATCATCTCCTCGACCCAGTCGGTCGCCGGCCAGCCGGTCGCCGCACCCGAACCGAGGCCAATGCACCAGGGCGTGCCGCCATCCTCGACGATCTGGTCGGTGAGCGCCTTGAGGTCTTCCATCGTCTCGGGGATGTCGTAGCCGGCCTCGTCGAAGGCGGCGGGCGAGTACCAGACGAGCGACTTCAGGTCGACGCGGTAGAACATGCCGAAGAGCTCGTCCTCACCATTCTCGTTGGCATAGGTGCCCAGATCGACCCAGGACTGGCCGGCGGCGAAGTTCTCGGCGACCCAGTCGGCGGTGCCCTCGGGCAGCGGCGTCAGCAGGCCCTGGCTGGCCATGTCGGCCGCGAGACCCGGCTGCGGGAAGACGGCGAGGTTCGGCGCCGAACCCGCGCGCGCCGAGATCACGATGTCCTGCTCGAAGCTGTCCGAGCCGGAATAGTTGACCGATGCACCCGTCGCGTCAGCGAAGAACGCCATGATGATGTCGAACTTGGCCTTCTCGTCGCCGGTCCAGGGGCCCGTCACGGTGACGGTCTCGCCGCTCAGGTCATTGGCTTCGGCAAACGCGTTGTAGCCGTCCCAGTCGAACGGACCCTCGCCCGGCGCGAAGGCGGCGGTGTGGCCGTCGGCCATGGCGGCCCCGGTGGTCAGCAGCGCGATGGCCGTGCCGGTCAAAAACTTGTTCATTTATCCTCCCTATGCGGGGCGTCCCCGCATGTCGTTAATGCACCCATCTCCCGGTGCGGTCTGCGCGCGGCCTGTTGTCCAAACCGCTTTGACATGCAAACCTCGACACCACGTTCGGGACAAAGTCAACGCCGCAGCGCCGCAATTCGACGGCAAAAGCGGACCCGGACGGAGGCGTGCGGGGATGCGGGCCAAACCGGTTTGGGGGGAATGCCGTGAATCTCCGGCAGTTATCCGATCTGCTCGGGCTTTCGCCCACGACGGTCAGCCGTGCGCTCGGCGGCTATCCCGAGGTGAGCGAGGCGACGCGGCGCCGGGTCCGCGCCGCGGCCGACGCCCATGGCTACCGTCCGAACCGCCGCGCCGCATCGCTCGCGACGGGTCGTGCGATGGCCGTGGGCCACGTCATCGCCACCTCGCATTCCCATGAAATGGTGAACCCCGTCTTCTCCGATTTCGTCGCCGGCGCGGGCGAGGTCTATGCCGCGCGGGGCTACGACATGGTGATGTCGGTCGTGGCCGACGGGCAGGAGGTCGCGGCCTATCGCAACATGGCCGAGACCGGCAGCGTCGACGGAATCATCGTCCACGGCCCGCGCCGTGGCGACGTCCGAATCGACGTGCTGCGTGACCTCGGCCTGCCCTTCGTCGTGCATGGCCGCGCCCCGCTCGATCATTCCGATTACAGCTTCGTAGATATCGAGAACGCGCGCGCCTTTCGCCGCGCGACCGATCTCCTGCTCGATCTCGGGCACCGGCGGATCGCGCTCATCAACGGGCGGGCCGAGATGGACTTCGCCCGCCGCCGCCGATCCGGCTGGGCCGAAGCCCTCGCGGCGCGCGGCCTCCCGGTCACGACCGACATGGAGGTCAATGCCGAGATGTCCGAACAGGCCGGACATGCCGCGGCGGTCGCCCTTCTGGCCCGCGCCGACGCGCCGACCGCGTTCCTCGTCTCCTCGATCATCATGGCCATCGGCGTCCGGCGCGCCATCCACGAGGCGGGCCTCGAGATGCCGAAAGACGTCTCCGTCGCGATCCATGACGACATGCTTGGCTATCTCGGCAATGGCGGCGAGACGCCCGTCTTCACAGCGACCCGCTCATCGGTGCGGGCGGCGGGGCGGCGCTGCGCCGAACTCCTGATCGAGCGCATCGCCGATCCGGCGCTGGCCCCGGCACAGGAAGTGTGGGACTGCGAGCTGGTGACAGGCGGCTCGACCGCGCCGCCGCCATGACCGCCCTGCCCCGCAAGACGCGATCCGTGGGCGTCGTGTCGCAAGACATCCGGAGATGCCCGCGATGACCGATTCCCGTCCGGACGCCGCCGCGTTCACGACTGCCCGTAGCGATTTTCCCGAGGGCTTCACCTTCTCGACCGCCACCAGCGCCTATCAGATCGAGGGCCACGCCTTCGGAGGCGCCGGTCGCACCCATTGGGACGTCTTCGCCGAGATCCCGGGCAAGGTCGACCGGGGCGAGACTGGGGCCGTGGCTTGCGACCACTACCACCGCTGGGCCGAGGATCTGGACCTGATCGCCGCCGCCGGTCTCGACGCCTACCGCTTCTCGACCTCCTGGGCGCGGGTCATGCCGGATGGTGTGAACGTCAACCCGGAAGGCTTTGATTTCTATGACAGGCTGGTCGACGGGATGCTCGCGCGCGGCATCAAGCCGATGGCGACACTCTATCACTGGGAACTGCCCGAACCCCTCTCGCAGCGGGGCGGCTGGACCGTCCGCGACACCCCCGAGGCCTTCGCCCGCTTCGCCGAAGTGGTCGCGGACCGCATCGGCGACCGGCTCCATTCGGTGGCGCCCGTGAACGAGCCATGGTGCGTTGCGTGGCTGTCGCATTTCGAGGGGTACCACGCGCCGGGCCTCGCCTCGCTCGATGCCGCGGCCAAGGCGATGCATCATGTCGCCCTCGCCCACGGCCTCGCCGTCGAGGTGCTGCGGGACCGGGGCGTCCGCGGCGTCGGCGCGGCCTGCAACCTCGAATACGCCCTGCCCGCCAGCGAGACCGAGGCCGACCGCACCGCCGCCCGGCTCTATGACGGGATCTACAATCGCTGGTTCCTCGGCGGCATGATGCACGGCGCCTATCCCGACGACATCCTCGACGGATTCGCGCCCCACATGCCCGAGCGCTGGCAGGACGACATGGCACTGATCTCGCAGCCGCTCGACTGGTTCGGGATCAACTACTACACCTGCCGCCGCCTGACGCGAGGTAGCGGCCCGTGGCCCTCCATCGCCACCGTCGAAGGGCCGCTGCCCAAGACGGACATGGGGTGGGAGATCTGCCCCGAGGGGCTGGAGCACCTGCTCAAATGGGTGGCCGAGACCTATACCGGGGACCTGCCTCTCTTCATCACCGAGAACGGGCTGGCGAATGCCGACACGCCCGACCGCCCCGACCGCGAGCGCGTCGCCTATCTCGAGGCGCATTTCCAGGCCGCGCTTCGCGCCATCGCGGCGGGTGTGCCGCTCGAGGGCTTCACCGTCTGGTCGCTGCTCGACAATTACGAATGGACGCTCGGCTATGCCAAGCGCTTCGGCCTCGTCCATATCGACTTCGACACCCAGGCGCGCACGCCCAAGGCCAGCTATCACGCGCTTGCCCGGATGCTGTCGCGTTGATAGTCGCCCGGCATGTCTGATCCCCTGTTCCTCGTGGCCGATGTCGGCGGAACCAACACGCGCGTCGCGATGGCGCACGGCCGCACGGTCCTGCCCGAGACGATCCGCAAATATCGCAACACCGAGTTCGCAAATCTCGCCCCCGTCCTTCGCCGCTACCGCGAAGATCAGGGCGGTCCGGCCCCGGTCGGGGCGTGCGTCGCGGTCGCGGGACCCGTGGCCGACGGCGTGGCCGAGCTGACCAATCTCGACTGGTCGATCGACACGACCCGGCTGATCCAATGCACCGGCGCGCAGGGCGCGGCCATCCTGAACGACCTGCAGGCGCAGGGCCACGCGTTGGGCCACATGGCGCCCGACGCGCAGGAGGCGGTAATCGACCTGCCCGGCCTCGACGGCGCTGCGCGGCTGGTGATCGGGGTCGGCACCGGGTTCAACGCGGCCCCGGTCCACGTCACTCCGACCGGACGGCTGGTGCCCCCCTGCGAGGCCGGCCACGCGAACCTGCCGATCCGCACCGAGGCCGAGCTGCGGCTCTGCACCTTCGTGTCCACCGCGCATGGGTTCCCTGCGGTCGAGGACGTGCTCTCGGGTCGCGGACTGGAGCAGGTCTATCGCTGGCTCGCCACCGAAGCGGGGTCGGACGAGGAATATCTCGCCGCCGAGATCATGGCGCGGATCGATAGCGATCCGCGCGCCGAGGCCGCGGTGCGCCAGTTCATCCGCATCCTCGGGACCGTCGCGGGGAATCTCGCGCTCATTCACCTGCCGCTGGGCGGCGTCTACCTCGTCGGCGGGGTCAGCCGCGCGATGGGGCCGCACCTGGCGCGGATGGGCTTTGCCGAGGCGTTCCGCGACAAGGGTCGCTTCGCGGGTTTCATGGGCAACTTCCCCGTGACGCTTGTGACCGACGACTTCGCGGCGCTCACGGGCTGCGCCGCGCATCTGACCGAACGCGCCACCTGAACCCCAACGACGTGGCTCAGGCCGCGTCCGCCTCCTCGGCCTGCTGGCGGTGCCACATGCGAGCATAGCGTCCGTCGCGGGCCAGAAGCTCGTCGTGGGTGCCCTCCTCGGTGATGGTCCCGGCCTCCAGCACCACGATGCGGTCGGCATCCACCACCGTCGACAACCGATGCGCGATCATGATGACCGAGCGGCCTTCGGACATGGCGCGCAGCTCGTGCTGGATGTCGCGCTCCGTCTCGGTGTCGAGGGCACTCGTCGCCTCGTCGAGCAGCAGGATCGGCGGGTTCTTGAGAAGCGTCCGGGCGATGCCAACCCGCTGCTTCTCGCCGCCCGAAAGCTTCAGGCCCCGCTCGCCCACGGTCGTCTCGTAGCCATCCGGAAGTGCTGCGATGAACGTGTCGATGGAGGCGGCGCGCGCGGCCTCCTCGATTTCGGAATGGCTCGCCTCGGGGCGCCCATAGGCCACGTTGTAGCGCAGGTCGTCGTTGAAGAGGACGGTGTCCTGCGGCACCACCCCGATCTGCGCGTGCAGGCTGTCCTGCGTGACGGACCGGACATCCTGGCCGTCGATGACGACCGCGCCATCGGTCACGTCGTAGAACCGGAAGAGCAGCCGTCCGATGGTCGACTTCCCCGATCCCGAGGGGCCGACCACGGCGACGGTCTCGCCCGCGCCGACGGTCAGCGTCACGCCCTGCAGGATGGGCCGCTCGGCATCGTAGCCGAACCAGACGTCGCGGAATTCGATGCGCCCGCCTTCGATCTTCAGAGGCGCGGCATCCGGCGCGTCGCGCACCTCGGGCGGCTGCTCCAGCAGGCCGAACATCTCGCCCATGTCGACCAGCGCCTGCCGGATCTCGCGGTAGACCGTCCCGAGGAAGTTCAGCGGCATGGTGATCTGGATCATGTAGGCGTTCACCATCACGAAATCGCCCACGGTCAGGTCGCCGCGCTGGACCCCCATCGCCGCCAGCACCATGACGCCGACGAGGCCCGCGGTGATCAGGAGCGACTGGCCGAAATTCAGGAAAGCCAGCGAATAGGAAGTCTTGAGCGCGGCCTTTTCGTAAAGCTGCATCGCGCCGTCGTAGCGATCCGCCTCGCGCGTCTCGGCGCCGAAATACTTGACCGTCTCGAAGTTCAGAAGGCTGTCGATCGCCTTCTGGTTCGCGTCCGTGTCCTGGTCGTTCATCTCCTTGCGGATCTTCACGCGCCACTCGGTCACGGCGAAGGTGAACCAGATATAGAGGCCGATCGTCACGACCACGATGGCGAGGTACCAGACGTCGAAGACGAAGAAGAGGATGGCCGAGATCAGGAGGAGTTCGAGGACCAGCGGCCCGATGGAGAAGAGCAGGAACCGCAGCAGGAAATCGACGCCCTTCACGCCCCGCTCGATGATCCGGCTGAGGCCGCCGGTCTTGCGGGTGATGTGATACCGCATCGAGAGACGATGCATGTGGGTGAAGGTCTCGGACGCGAGCTGCCGCAACGCGCGCTGACCCACCCGCGCGAAGATGGCGTCGCGCAACTGCTGGAAGCCCACGTTCATCAGCCGCGCGAGGCCGTAGATCACCGTGAGGCCGACCGCCCCCGCCCCAAGCGCCCAGGCGGGCGTGATCGTCTCGGGGGCCAGCGCGTCGACGGCGGCCTTGTAGAAAAACGGCGTCGTAACCGCGACGATCTTGGCTACGACCAGCATCGCCAGCGCGATCACCACGCGCCGTTTGACCCAGCCCTGCCCGTCCGGCCAGAGATAGGGGGCGACCCGGCGAACGATGCCCATGGAATCCGCGGGGGCCTCGGTCGTCGTCAGGGTCGTGCGGCGCATGGGGGGATCCGGTCAAATCGCATTCGGATGAACCTAGGGGTGCGCCCCCCGGAAGGCCACCCGCCTACTGCGTGTCCGGCAAGATGAAGATCTGGCCGGGATAGATCAGGTCGGGGTCGCGGATCAGGTCGCGGTTCGCCTCGAAGATCTGCACGTACTGGATGCCGTCCCCGAAATACCCTTCCGAGATGGCCCAGAGGGTGAAGCCCGGCTGCACGGTCACCGCGGTCGTGCCCTCGCCGCGGTTCGCGGCAGCGGCGGCGATGTCGGGGGCGATCCGCTCGAACGGGGTCTCGATGCGGCTCGCGACCGCGCCCGCCGCGTCCAGAGCGTCGATTCGGAGCGTGTAGATGCCCTCGTCGACATCCGGAAGCGGCGAGGCCCAGCTTCCGGGATCGCCAATCGGCACGGTGCGGACGGGCCGGTTGTCGAGATAGATGCGAAGCTCGCCCGAAGGCGCGCCCGTGCCGGCCAACTGCACGTCGCCCAACGCGTCGTAGCGGATGACGTCGATCCCGAGCGATGTGGTCGCATCCGGCGCCTCGGCCGCAGGCAGCACGGCGACGCCATCCGGGCTGACCCGGAAAAGTCGCGGTGCGGCCGGGTCGGCGGTGTCACCGGTCGCGATCTCGGTGGTGGCGGTGTCGGACGGGATGACGGCTCCCGCATCGGGTGCTTCGGCGAACTCGGGGGCCCGCGCGGCGGTCTCGACGTTTACGGCCTCGCCCTCCGGCGTGGCGGGTTCGGCTGCGGCGATCGGCGGCACCTGCGCGTCTGACGCGTCCACCGAGGCGACTTCGGCGCTGTCCCGTGCGGCCACGTCGCTCGCAGCAGCCTCCGCCTGATCGCTCGCCACCTCGACGGCCTCGAGCCGCGCGGTGTCGCGCGCGACGGGCGCGCCGTCGCGCATCATGCGGCCATCGGCGGCAACCACCGTGCCAGCCGGGAACGCCGGGACGCCATCGATCTCGATAGCGCCGTCCGGGCCGATGCGGGTGGTCAGCGGCAGGACGATCTCGCCTGCGACCTCGATTCCGTCAGCCGTAATCCGTGTGCCCGCCGGGAAGGTCGGCACGCCCGCGACCGTGACCGCGCCGTCCGCGCCGAACACGGTGCCCGCCGGAAAACGCGGAACGCCGTCGATGCGGATCGCGCCGTCGGCATCGACCGCCGTGCCCTCCGGGAAGAGCGGGACGCCGTCCACGGTGATCCGCCCCGCGCCGTCGATCTCGGTGCCCGGCGGGAAGCGCGTCGCGCCGACCGACACGGCGCCGTCGTCGGACCGGATGGCGGTGCGCGGCCAGGAGGGCACGCGGGTCACGTCGGGCGTCGTGGCCACCGCAGGCGCGGACGGCACCGTGGGGGCCACGATGATCGAGGTCTGACCGCCGACGCGCTGGCCCGTGACACCCTCGGTCTCGAGCGACAGGACGCGCGGGACGTCCGACGGGGGCAGTTCGAGGAAGGTGACGAAATTCCCTTCGGCATCCGTGCGTGCAGTCGCGACACCGGCCCCGTCGATGTTCAGCACGACATCGCTGTCCGCCTCGCCCCGCCCGGCCACGAGCGCGGAGCCGTCGGGCTCGATCCGCACCACATCGACGCTGGCCACGCCTTCCGTGGAAGACGCAGCGGGGCCCACGGCATCCGCCACGGTCTCGAGCGCAGCGCCGGTCGTGGCGTCGGCGGCGGATTTAGCGGCGACCGTCACGTCGGGCTCGGAGGTTGTCGCAACTTCTGCGGCCGGGTCTTCGACGGGTGCCGCCGTCTCCGAGGCGGCGCGCGCGGTCTCCGTCGCGGCATCCACCCCATTCCCGGCCGTCGGCGCGGGTGTTTCGACCGACGGCACGCGGCCTTGCCAGAGGACAAACCCGCCTATCAGACCGCCCACGATGGCGACCACGGCGATCCCGCCCTTGACCGAATTGCTCACCGCCATCGCCTCATCCATACCCCCGGCTTTGCGGGACGGTATCAACGCGGATAGGCAGGGGCAAATCACGCGGGAGTGTCATGTCATGGCGAAATCCATCTGTGTCTATTGCGGCGCACGGGACGGCGATGCGCCCGCCTTCGCCACCGCGGCCGAAGCCCTGGGCGCGGGCATCGCCGCACGGGGCTGGCGGCTGGTCTATGGGGCGGGCGATGTGGGGCTGATGGGCCGCGTCGCGCGCGCCGTGCAGGACGCAGGCGGCGAGACCTTCGGTGTCATCCCGACGCACCTGATGGAACTCGAGGTCGGCAAGCGCGACCTGACCCGCTTCGTCGTCACCGAGACGATGCACGAGCGCAAGAAGGTGATGTTCATGAATGCCGACGCCGTGGTCGTCCTGCCGGGCGGTGCGGGCACGATGGACGAGTTTTTCGAGGCCCTGACCTGGGCGCAGCTGGGACTGCACGCGAAACCGCTGATCCTCGTCAATGTCGACGGCTATTGGGACGGGCTTCTGGCGATGCTGGAGGGGATCGTCGCACGGGGCTTCGCGGATGCGAGCTTGCTCGACCTGTTGCGCGCGGCCCCGGATGCCGGGACCGCGCTGGAATATCTCGAATGACGGATCAGGCCGCGTCCGACATGCCCGCAAGCTCATCCGAGACAATCTTCTCGATCTCGTTGAGCGGGTGGTTGGTCAGCGTCTTGTCGATCTCGGCCACGATCTTCGACGTCACGGCCTGGTGCATCTCGTCGCGCATCACGCCGAGGACCATGGGCGATGCCACGAGCACCAGCCGCTCGAACTTGCCCGCATGGGCCATCTTGTAGAGCTTGTCGGCGAGGTCGGCCGCGAAGCGTTCCTTCTGAAGCTCGTGGAAATCCGTCTCGTCGTAGGCCGACACGCCCGAGCCATGGCTTTCCTGCACGCGGCCGCGCCGGTTGGCCGTCTGCTCGCGGTCAGGCGGATTGTCCTCCTCTTCCTTCCGGACGATCTCGAGGTTGGGGTTCTCGTCATCGGTGCGGTTGATCATGAACAGCGCCTTCTCGCTGTCGGTCACCACCACCAGCGTGCCGTTGGTCAGCTTGGTCATCGCTTCGGTCCCCCGGCGTCGTTGACGTCGCGGATGTCCTCGTCGTGCTTCTTGGTCACGCGGGTCGTGCCGCGCGCGCCCTGGGTCGTCGCGCGCAGGAGCGCGTCTTCCGTGCCGACGTCGCGGGCGATGTCGCCACCCGACCGGCCCTGGTGGCTCGGGGTCGGGGGCATGTCTTCGATGAACTGGTCCGTCTCGCGGGTGCCGTCGCTGGAGCGGTGTCGCTCGGCCATGATGTCCTCCGTTGGCAGGTTCGCTCCCTCAACGCGAAGCGCAGGCGCGGGTTCCTGAAACGCAACGGGGCGCCCCGATGGGACGCCCCGCAGAGGTTCGGATCGGACGCGGCTCACATGCGCGAGGCGACGTTCTCCCAATCGACGAGATTCTCCATGAAGTTCTGGAGATAGGCGGGCCGCTTGTTGCGGAAATCGATGTAGTAGGAATGCTCCCACACGTCGCAGCCCAAAAGCGCCGTCTGCCCGAAGCAGAGCGGGTTCACGCCGTTCTCGGTCTTGGTGACCTTGAGCGAGCCGTCCTTGTCCTTGACAAGCCAGCACCAGCCCGAACCGAACTGGCCCGCGCCGGCGGCCTTGAACTCGTCGGTGAACTTGGCGATCGAGCCGAAGCTCTCATTCAGGGCATCCGACAGCTCGGAGGGCATGTCGCGGCCTTTGGGGCCCATCATTTCCCAGAACTGGTTGTGGTTCCAGAGCTGGCTGATGTTGTTGAAGATCCCCGACTGGGCGACGGCGTTCGCGTCGTAGGTGCCGGTGATGATCTCTTCGAGGGACTTGCCCTCCCATTCGGTGCCTTCGATCAGCTTGTTGCCGTTATCGACATAGGCCTTGTGGTGGAGGTCGTGGTGATACTCCAGCGTCTCCTTTGACATGCCGCCATCGGCCAGCGCGTCATGGGCATAGGGCAGATCGGGAAGCTCGAAGGCCATGGGGTCTCTCCTCGGGGTTGATGCGTCACAGGACATGTCGGCCGGTATGGCGCCGGGTCAAGCCCCGATCGGCACCGCGTTCCGCAGAAGTCCCTCCGCATAGCCGGCCACGGAGCGGAAGCACACGACCCGCCAGCATTCGCCCTCGCGCCAGAGGGCGGCGGGGATCTGGGCCATGCGGGTGCGGCGCACCTCCGTCGGCGCCATGCGGTCGAAATCGACGGGCATCAGGCGGGCCAGCACGGCCTCGGCCCCCTGCCCCGTCATCGCGAAGACCGCGCGCGCATCGCTGACGACGGCGACGGTCGCGAAGGCGTCGCCGAGTGCGTCGGTCAGACGCGCCGCTATCTCAGGCGCCGCGTCGTATCCGCACGTCACCAGAAGCTCGTCCGGCGACATCCAGAGACAGCCGTGGTCACCCGCCTCCGTCCGCAACCGCTGATCCGGGCGGTCGCAGCCGGTCACATCCGCCACGGCGGCCCCGAGCGTATCGAGATCGCCGCGCAGGGTGATCATGCCCACGGGCGGCAGCGCTTCGACGGTAACGTCAGACATTCTGCTTCTCCCCCTCGCGGTCGAAGAAGACCGGGTCGACGATGCGGGCGGCGACCGGCTCCTGCCCGATGCGCGTGAAGTGCAGGACCTCGCCCATCCGGTCTGGCCCATACGCGACGAGGCCCATTGCGATGCCGTGGCCCAGCGTCGGCGAATGGTAGGTCGAAGTTACGCGGCCTTCGGTGTTGCGCTGGCCATTGGCGTTCTCGCCCTCGGCGATGGCATAGGCGCCGTCCTCCAGCACGCTGCCGTCTTCGGTCCGAAGGCCCACAAGCTTCCAGCGGTCGGGCTTCTGGAACTCCGACCGCGCCTGACCGCGCTTGCCCAAATAGTCGTCCTTCTTCTTGGAGATGGCCCAGTCGAGGCCGAGGTCCTGGGGGATCACCGTCCCGTCGGTCTCGTCCCCGATCATGATGAACCCCTTTTCGGCCCGCATGACATGGAGCGCCTCGGTCCCGTAGGGCGTCGCACCGAACTCCGCGCCCGCCTTGTGCAACGCCTCCCAGAGCGCCAGTCCTTGCGTCGCGGGCACCGCGATCTCGTAGCTGAGCTCGCCCGAGAAGCTGATCCGGTAGGCGCGCACGTCGAACCCGCCCAGCGTGCCGTCGGCCCAGCCCATGAAGGGCAGCGCCTCGGCCGAGACATCCATGCCGCCTAGCGTTTCCAGCACCGCGCGCGCCTTCGGCCCGACCACGGCGATCTGTGCGAACTGCTCGGTCAGGTTGACCGTGTGGACCGCCCAGTCCCACCATTCGCATTGCAGCCAGTCCTCCATCCAGCCGTGGATGCGGTCGGCCCCGCCGGTGGTCGTGTGGCAGAGGAAGGTCTGGTCATCGATCCGCGCCACCACGCCGTCGTCGATCAGGAAGCCGTTCTCGTCGCACATCAGCCCGTAGCGGCAGCGGCCCGGCTTCAGGCTGCTCATCATGTTGGTGTAGAGCATGTCGAGGAAGCGGCCCGCATCCGGCCCGCGCACCAGGATCTTGCCCAGCGTGGACGCGTCCAGCAGCCCGAGCCCCTCGCGCGTGGCGCGCACCTCGCGGTGGACGGCCTCGGCATGACTCTCGCGGCCCTTCGGGTAGCAATACGGCCGCCGCCACTGGCCCACCGGCTCCCAGTAGGCGCCGTGCGCCTCGTGCCACTCATGGAGCGGCGTGCGGCGCAGCGGCTGGAACAGATCACCCCGCGCCTCGCCCGCCAGCGCGCCCAGCGTCACGGGCGTATAGGGCGGGCGGAAGGTCGTGGTGCCGACCTGAGGGATCGCCTCGTCCAGCCGGTCGGCGAGGACCGCCAGACCGTTGATGTTGCTCAGCTTCCCCTGATCCGTTGCCATCCCGAGCGTCGTGTAGCGCTTGGCGTGCTCGACGCTCTCGAACCCCTCCTGCGCGGCGAGGCGGACATCCGAGACTTTCACGTCGTTCTGGTAGTCGAGCCACATCTTTTCGCGAAGCTTCGGGCCGGCGCCCTGTGGCATCATCCAGATCGCCTCGATCGGGGCCTCCGTCTGCGGCAGCGCCTCGGGCGGGTCGAGGTCGAACGCGTCTGCCGCGTCGGACAGCACCTCCGCCGTGGTCAGCGCGCCCGAGGCGGCCCCCACGCAGGACACGAAGCCCCGCCCATCCTGATCGGTGGGCGGGCGGTCGGGATCGGGCCGGAACATCGCCCGCGCGTCGTCCCACCAGAGCTTGCCGCCGCAATGCGAGAAGAGATGCACGACCGGCGACCAGCCACCGGACATCGCGACCGCGTCGCACGCGATCTCCTGGAGCACGGCGCCTTCGCCAGCCTGAAGGCAGACCGCGACGCCGGTGACCCGGTCGTTGCCCATGACCTTCGCAATCCCGCGTCCGACATGAACATTGACGCCCAAGCCCTTGATCTCGCGGATGATCGGGCTGTCGGGTGCCGCGCGCGCGTCGATGATTGCGGGCACCTGAAGCCCCGCGGCCAGCAGAACCTTCGCCGTGCGGTAGGCGTCATCGTTATTGGTGACGATGACCGTCCGATCCCCGAGGCTGACGCCGTGGTTCACCACGTAATCGCGCAGCGCCCCGGCGAGGATCACGCCCGGCACGTCGTTGCCCGCGAAGCTCAGCGGGCGTTCGATCGCGCCGGTGGCGGCGACGACCTGCCCGGTGCGGACACGCCAGACCCGCTCGCGCGGACCGGGGCCGTCCAGGTGCTCGTTCAGGAGGACGTAGCCGTGATCGTAGACCCCGGACGCCTCCGTCCGCAGCTGCAACGTCACGTTCTCCATGCCGTCCAGCCGGGCGACCGTCTCCGCGATCCAATCGGCGGCGTCCATGCCGTCGATCTCATCCCCGTCGACCGGAGCCCGACCGCCCCAGTGGCGGCCGCGCTCGACCAGCATGACACGATGGCCCGCAGCCGCGGCCCCGAGCGCCGCCGTCAGGCCCGCGATCCCCCCACCGGCGATCAGCACGTCGCAAAAGGCATAGCGATGCTCGTAGCGGTCGGCGTCGCCTTCGGTCGGCGCGGCCCCGAGGCCCGCGGCCTTCCGGATCACCGGCTCGAAGATGTGCTTCCAGAAGGGCCGCGGATGGATGAACGTCTTGTAGTAGAAGCCCGCAGGCAGGAACTTTGACGCCCAGTCGTTGACCCGGCCGATATCGAAGGCAAGCGATGGAAAGGCGTTCTGGCTTCGCGCGACCAGACCCTCGACCAGCGGCTGTTCGGTGGCCCGCTGGTTCGGCTCGAACCGGGCCCCCTCTCCGACACCCATCAGGGCATTCGGCTCCTCGGGGCCCGAGGCCACGACCGAGCGGGGGCGGTGGTACTTGAAGCTGCGGCCCTGGACGAGCTGCCCGTTCGCCAGCAACGCCGAGGCCAGCGTGTCGCCCGCATAGCCACGCAGACTTCGCCCGTCGAAGGTGAAGGTGACGGGCCGGTTGCGGTCGATCAGGCGCCCGCCGGACTTCAGACGCGCGCTCATGTCCGGGCCTTTTCGATGGCGGCCAGGATCTCGGGCGGCGGGGCCTTGGTCTGGGCGGAATAGGTCCCGAACACCTCGAGCGTCGCGGTGTCGCGCGCGGCGAGGAACCACTTGCCGCAGCCATAGGCGTGGCGCCAGCGCTCGAAGTGAACGCCCTTCGTGTTCTCGCGCATGAAGAGATATTCCTCGAACGCGTCGTCCGAGGCCTCGGGCCCGCGGCGCACGAGATGTGCGTCGCCACCGGGCGCAAGTTCGGTTTCCTCGACCGAAAGGCCGCAATTCGGACAGGTCAGGAGGAGCATACGAGGCCCTCCCGTCCCGCGGTCAGGTCATCGAGACCCGATCTTCGCGGTGTCGATCCGAACGTCCGGCGCACCCAATCCCACGTCGAGCGATCCGCCCGCGGCGAGGAAAGCCGTGAACGCTGCTGCGACGAGGGTACCGCCGAGGATGAAGTTGATGCCGCGCGTGCGGCGTTTGGCACTAAAGGCCATGGCAGTTGACCAATTAAGTTACGCTTCCCCTCCGTAACCGATAGCACATCGTGACGGTTCCCGTCTTGCGCGAAGACAGACCGTTGCAGGAAAGTGATCGTTTCCATTAATGCGCCACTCCCGCGGCCACGCTCTCGTCGATGAACCGACCTTCGCGAAACCGTTCCATTCCAAAGGCTTCCGTCAGGGGCGAATGCCCCGTGGCGATCAGCTCGGCCATGCCCCACCCAGATCCGGGGATCGCCTTGAACCCGCCCGTGCCCCAGCCGCAATTCATGAACATGCCCTCGACCGGGGTTTTCGACAGGATCGGCGAGCGGTCGCCCGTAACGTCGACGATCCCGCCCCACTGGCGCAGCATCTTGAGCCGCGACAGCATCGGGAAGGTCTCGACCAGCGCGCGCACCGTCTCCTCGATATGGTGGAAGCTGCCCCGCTGGGTGTAGTTGTTGAACCCGTCGGTGCCGCCGCCGATCACCATCTCGCCCTTGTCGGACTGGCTGAGATAGCCGTGGACGGTGTTGGCCATGACGACCACGTCCATGCAGGGCTTGATCGGCTCGGAGACCAGCGCCTGGAGCGCCACCGACTCGAGCGGGAGGCGGAAGCCCGCCATCCCCGCCAGCACGCCCGAATGCCCCGCGACCACGCCGCCGAGCTTGCCGCAGGCGATCTGACCCTGGGTCGTGTCCACGCCGGTCACGCGTCCGCCCTCGGTTCGAACGCCGGTGACCTCGCATTTCTGGATGATGTCCATGCCCATGTCGGTGCAGGCGCGCGCATAGCCCCAGGCGACCGCATCGTGTCGCGCCGTGCCGCCCCGCGACTGCCAGAGCGCGCCCAGAACAGGATAGCGCGGGCCGTCGATATTCATGATCGGGCAGAGGTCCTTGACCTCGGCCGGCTCGATCCACCGCGTGCTGACGCCCTGCAGCGAATTGGCATGGGCCGTGCGCTTATAGCCGCGCACTTCGTGATGGGTCTGGGCCAGCATCATCACGCCGCGCGGGCTGAACATGACGTTGTAATTGAGGTCCTGGCTCAGCGTCTCGTAGAGGCTTCGGGCCTTCTCGTAGATCGCGGCCGACGGGTCCTGCAGGTAGTTCGAGCGGATGATCGTGGTGTTCCGGCCGGTATTGCCGCCACCGAGCCAGCCTTTCTCGAGGATCGCGACATTGGTGATGCCGTGGTTCTTGCCGAGGTAATACGCCGTCGCCAGCCCGTGCCCGCCCGCGCCGACGATCACCACGTCGTATCGTGCGCGCGGCGGTCGCTTGGCCCAGGTTCGGCCCCAGCCCTCGTGGTCGCGCAGGGCTTCGCGGGCGATCGCGAAAGCGGAATGGCGTCTCATGGTCGTCCCCCCTCCGGGCCCCGTCGCAGGCCGTGTCGTTTCGCCCTGCATGCCCCGACCCCCGGCCGATCCACGGCCTTCGGGCGGCGTGTGGGCATCCGTTTGCGACAGGCGCGCGGACCGGCCCCGATTAGACCCGGCCATCACATCCCCGCAAGGGGGCGCGATCGGGGCCTTTTGTCTCGGGTTGGGGGCGGCTAGGTGAGGGCCATGATCCTCTTCGCACTCGCCGCAACCATCCTGACCATCGCCTGCGTGGGCATCATCCTCGCGGCGCTGCGCGTGCGCGCCGCGGCCGACGCGGATGCGCCCGACGTGGCGGTCTATCGCGACCAGCTGGCCGAGCTCGACCGCGACGCCGCACGCGGCACGCTGCCGCTCGAGGAGGTCGAGGCCGCCCGGACCGAGGTCGCGCGCCGCCTCTTGGCCGCCGACCGCACCGCTGCCGCCGGTCACGTCCGTCGGTGTGGCAACACCACGCTGGGCGCCATGCTGGTGGCCGTGCCCGTCATCGCAATCGCGGGGCTGACCTACTGGCTGATCGGTGCGCCGGGCTATCCCGACCTGCCGCTGGCCGACCGCGTCGCGGCCGTGGAAGCCGGGCGCGCCGCCCGCCCCGATCAGGCCTTGGCCGAGGCCGAGGTGCCCAACCGGATCGATGATAGCCGCCCCGAGATCACCCGGATGGCCGAACAGCTTCGCGAGGTGCTCGCCGACCGGCCCGATGACCTGCGTGGCTGGACGCTGGCGGTGCAGACCTACGGCGGCTTGGGCGACCTCGAGGCCGCGTGGCGCGCGCAGGAGCGGGTCATCGCCATCCTCGGCGACCGGGCCGAGGCCACGGACCACACCGCCCTCGCCGACCTCATGATCCAGGCGGCGGGCGGCTACGTCTCGCCCGAGGCCGAGTCCGCGCTGGCCGAGGCGTTGCGGCTCGATCCCGAGAACGGGGCCGCGCGCTACTATGTCGGGTCGATGTACGCCCAAGGCGGGCGTCCCGACCGCGCCTGGCCGATCTGGCGCCGCCTCGTGGCCGATAGCGAGCCGGGCGATCCCTGGCTCGACCCGATCTACCTGCGCATCGAGGAGATCTCGGCACTGGCCGGTGACCCCACCCCGCTCGACCAGTTGCCGCGCCCCCGTGGCCCGAGCGCGGGCGACATCGAGGCGGCGGGCGAGATGACCCTCGACGAGCGGATGGAGATGATCCGCGGCATGGTCGAGGGCCTCGCGATCCGTCTGTCCGAAGACGGCGGCCCGCCCGAGGATTGGGCGCGATTGATCTCGGCCTACGGCGTGCTGGGCCGGACCGATGCCGCCGCCGCGGTCTATGGCGAGGCGAGGCTGGTCTTCGCCGCCGACGATCCTGCCCTCGACACGCTGGCCCGCGCCGCCGAACGGGCGGGCCTGACCCCGTGATCCACGACAGCATCGACGCGTTCGCCGCCGCCCTGCCGCCCCTGGGTGCGCTGGTCGGGCTCGACCTCGGCACCAAAACCATCGGCGTCGCGGCCTCGGACACGATGCGGTCGGTCGCGAGTCCCATCACCACGATCCGCCGCGCCAAGTTCACCGCCGACGCCATCGCGCTCGAAGCGCTGCTGACCGAACGGGCCATCGTCGGCCTCGTCCTCGGCCTGCCGCTCAACATGGATGGCAGCGAAGGCCCCCGCATCCAGTCGACCCGCGCCTTCGCCCGCAATCTCGACCGTCGCATCGACCTGCCCATCGCCTTCTGGGACGAACGACTGTCGACCGTGGCCGCCGAGCGCGCGTTGCTCGAGGCGGATACGACACGCAAACGTCGCGCCGAGGTCATCGATCACGTCGCGGCGGGCTATATCCTGCAAGGGGCGCTCGACCGCCTGCGCCATCTCGGACCGACGCCATGACCGACGACCCGACCTCCGACCGCATCTGGGCGCGCGCCGAGATCGAGAGCCCGTGCATCCGCGTCTGCGTCGTCCACCCCGAGACGCGGCTCTGCGTCGGCTGCGCGCGCTCCATCGACGAAATAGGCGCATGGTCGCGCCTGACGCCGGACGCCCGCGCCGCTATCATGGCCGAGTTGCCCTCCCGCGAGGCCGCGCCGACCCGTCGCCGGGGTGGACGCGCCGCGCGCCGCGGGACGGGCACGCAGGACTGAGCCACCGGGACACCGCGGCGCGTCAGGGCGCGACATCCGCGCCCTACTCGGTCGCCGTCAGAACAGCGCCTTGCGCAGCATGTTCAGCGCCACGAGGAACAGGAACACCGCAAAGGCCCGCTTGAGCGGGGCCGGGTCCATTGCATGCGCCAGCTTCGCGCCCAGCGGCGCGGTCAGCACGGTCATGGCGACGATCACCACGAAGGCCGGCAGGTTCACCAGCCCCACCGTGTAGGGCGGCAGGAGGCCATCCGCCGGCAGGATCAGGAACAGGATCACCGCCGGCACCGCGATCAGCATGCCGAACCCCGCCGCCGTCGCGACGGCGCGGTGGATCGGGACGCCGTGGAGCGTCATCAGAGGGACGCCGAAGCTGCCTCCGCCGATCCCCATCAGGACCGACGCGAAGCCGACGGCGGGCGAATAGGCATAGCGCCGGCCGCCGCGCGGCATTTCGGGCGCGATCCGCCAATGCGGCTTGGAGAGCGCCATGTAGGTCGCCACGATCAGCGCCAGCACCGCGAAGATCGCGGTCAGTGTTTCCGAGCGCAGACGGGTCGCGACGACGACGCCCACGGCTGCGCCGATGGCGATCCCCGGCCCCCAGCCGCGCAGCACGTCCCAGTCGACGGCGCCCTTGGCGGCATGCGCCTTCACCGAGCGCCACGAGGTCACCACGATCGTCGCCAGCGAGGTGGCGACGCAAACCTGCATGATGTTGGCGCCGTCATATCCGAGCACCTGGAAAACGTAGTAGAAGGCCGGGACGAGCACGATGCCGCCGCCCACGCCCAGAAGCCCCGCCAGAACGCCCGCGAAGGCGCCGACGGCCAGAAGAAAGCCGATCAACGGCGCGAGGGTCGCGAGGTCGGGCATCGGTGCTCCTTCAGGCGGCCTGCGCCGTGACGTGGGCCAGCGCTTCGGTCAGGATCTCGGCACCCGCGCCGGGCCGGGCCGCCCCTTCCGAAAGCGTGCGCCGCCATGCCCGCGCGCCCGGCAGGCCCGCGAAGAGGCCGAGCATGTGCCGCGTGACGTGGCCGGGCTTGCCGCCGCCGTCGATATGCCGCTCGAGATGGGGCAGCATCCGCAGCGCCGCCGTGGCCCGGTCGGGACAGGGGTCGGCTGTGCCGAAGATGCGGCTGTCGGCCTCGAGCAGGATCGCGGCGGGGTCGTGATAGGCCGCGCGACCCACCATGACGCCATCCATCGGCTCGAGCTGCGCGCCCACGTCGTCCAGCGACGCGATCCCGCCATTGATCGACAGGTGCATGTCGTCGAAGCGCTCCGCCATGGCGTGGACCAGCGCGTAGTCGAGCGGCGGCACTTCGCGGTTCTCCTTGGGGCTGAGCCCCTGCAGCCACGCCTTGCGGGCATGGATCGTGGCGCGCGAGACACCCGCATCGCGGATGCGCGACAGGAAGTCGGGCAGGACCGTCGCTGGGTCCTGATCGTCCACGCCGATGCGGCACTTCACCGTGACCGGCACGTCGCCCGCCGCCGCGATCATCGCGGCGACGCAGTCGGCCACGAGGCCGGGCCGTTCCATCAGGATCGCCCCGAAGCAGCCCGATTGCACCCGGTCGGACGGACAGCCCACGTTGAGGTTCACCTCGGCATAGCCGCGCGCGACGGCCATCGCGGTCGCCTCGGCCAGCTCCGCCGGGTCGCTGCCGCCCAGCTGCAGCGCGACCGGATGCTCGGCCGCATCGAACTCCAGCAGTTCCACCGCCCCGCCCCGCACCAGCGCGGCCGACGTCACCATCTCGGTGTAGAGCAGCACCTGCCGCGAAAGCACGCGGTGAAACGCCCGGCAATGCCGGTCGGTCCAGTCCATCATCGGCGCGACGGACAATCTGGCGTGGTCGGTGACGGGCATGGATCCTTCGGCGAGCTTGTTCGGGCGGTCGGTCTGGGCGCCCCGATACCACCGGAACGGGCGGGCCGCGATGGCTCATCGCACACGGAGCGGCGTCCGACAACGCGCCCCGCGTCGGGCGCGCGGCCGCTAGGCGTCGTCCCCGACGCGTCCGATCGGGTGCATGGCGTCCCGGTGGAAGTCCTTGGAGCCCGCCGCCCGCAACGTCAGGCGCGCGATCTTCCAGCCCGCATCCGTGCGTCGGAATTCATGATGATACTGCCCCCAGAGTTCGCTGTTGGGTCGCATGTCGCGATACCGGTGCCACGCATAGAGATACGCGACGCTCGTGGCCGCGTTCGGCCCGTCAAAGTCGATCACGATGTTCGAGACGTGGTGGCTGGTGGCGGCGAAGAACGTGGCCAGTCCCCGTCGAACCACCGCGTCGATCTCGGCGGTGCCGGTCATCGTCGGCACGTCGGGGCCGTAATCGACCACGGCGTCCCCGGTGAAGAGCGTCAGCACCGCATCCGCCTCGGCCCGGTCGAAATGGTAGCAATAGGCGTGGATGACATCCGTGATCGCCGCCTTGTCGATCAGGGTCCTCAGGTCGTCGCTCGCATCCATCTCGTCCTCCTATCCATCCAGCCCGTCGGGAGCGCGCCAGCCCTCTGGCGGCGGGGCGCGCTCCACCGGGGGGATCGGCACGTGAAATGCACCCCCTGCCCCGTTCATCTCCATCGCGCGATGGGACAGCCGCCAGCCCTCATCCGTGCGGCGCAAACGGTCGTGGTAAAGGCCGTGCAGAACGGCCGGACGCCCGTTCGACGCCTCGTGCCACGCCAGGACATAGCTCTCAGCCCGCGCATAATCCGGTCCGTCGAACCAGACGCGCACCTGGCCCAGGTGATGCGCCGTCCGCCGCCAGCGCCACATCCGGGCCATCGAACGTTCGAGATCGTCGCGCCCCCGTGCCGTCAGCCGTGGGTCCGGGCCGAACGCCACCTCGCAATCCGAAGTGAAGAGCGCGGCCAGCGCGGCAAGGTCCATCCGGTCCAGCGCGCGACAATAGTCTGCCAGCACGTCGGCGATCGCGGCCCGGTCGGCCAGCGCCCGCAAATCGCTCATGTCCCGCCCCGCACGGGCCAGGTGTCGCCCAGCCGGTAGCCGCGCGGGAACGGGTCGTCCGGATCGAGCAGAAGCTGGCGCGTGTCGGTGATCCATGCGCGCCCCTGGATGGTCGGGCGAATGGCCGGGATGCCGTCGAGGTCGCACTCGGCCGCGATGCCGCAGTCGAACCGCGTCCCGAGGATCGACACGCCCTCGAACCGGTCCCCCACGCGGAGCATCCCCTGGGCGTGGAGGAGTGCCATCCGAGCCGAACACCCTGTCCCGGTCGGCGACCGGTCCAGTTTGCCGGGGTCTATGACGACCGTGTTCCGTCCGGTGACCGTGCCGCGCTCGCGCCGAACGGGATCGGTGAACTGGCAGAACGAGATATGGGACCAGTCCGGCAGGGTCGGATGGCGGAACCCCAGCTGTTCGGTCGCCGCGCGCGCGATCGCGATGCCGTGCGCCACGAGTTCGGCGGCGGCTTCGGGCACCAGCTTCAAGCCCAGATCCCCCGCCTCGACCAGCACGAAGCTGTCGCCGCCCCAAGCCGTATCGACCCGCAGGGACCCGAGGCCGGGCATGTCGAGCTTCGCGTCCCGCCGGCCCACGAAGCTCGGGACATTGGTGATGCGGATTGCCTCGGCGCGGCCGTCCCGGCAGGTGGCCACGACCTCGACCAGACCGCCGGGCGCCTCGATCGCGAAGGTCGTTTCGGGCTCGGTCATCTGCACGAGGCCCGTCTCCAGAAGGACGGTCGCCACGCAGATCGCGTTCGAGCCGGACATCGGCGGCGTATGCGACGGCTCCATGATGATGAACCCGGCCACAGCGTCGGGGTGCTTCGGCGGCACCAGCAGGTTCACATGCCGGAAGACGCCGCCCCGCGGCTCGTTCAGGACAAAATCCCGCAGCGCGCCGTCCGCGGCGATCCAGCGCGACTGGTCCCAGAGCGTGTCGCCCTTCGGAGGCGCCACGCCGCCGACAATGACGTCGCCCACCTCTCCCTCGGCATGGCAGCCGACGATCTGGATCGACCGGCTACTGCGCATGGGCGGCGCGCGGGTTCGGGACGTCGGGCATCATCGCGTCTCCAAGAGGCCGCCATCGACGGGGATCACCTGCCCCGTGATCCAGCCCGCGCGGTCCGAGGCGAGAAAGGCGATCGTCTCGGCGATCTCCCGCGTCGTGCCCCATCGCGACAGGGGATAGCGCGCGATCACGCCATCGAGCAGTTCGTCAAAATGCGCGTCGTCGCGGGCGCGGGCGCGGAACTGATCTTCGGAGAGCGGCGTGCGGACGGCGCCGGGGGCGACCTCGTTGACCCGCACGCGACGGTCCGCGAAATCCGCCGCCAACTGCCGCGTCAGCGCGACGACGGCGCCCTTCGAGGCGGAATAGGCCGCGACGCCCTTCATCCCCGACAGGCCCACCGTCGACGCCGTGAAGACCAGCGCGCCCTCGGTCTCGATCAGATGGGGCAGCGTCGCGCGCGCGGTCAGGAACGCGCCCGTCGCGTTGACCGCCATCACGCGATGCCAGTCTTCGATGGAGACCGACAGCACGTCGCCTTCGACCATGATCCCCGCATTGGCCGCGGCCACGTCGATCCGGCCGGTCCAGCCCATCGCGGCGTCCACCATCGCCGCACAGGACGCCTCGTCCGCGACGTCGACGCGGGCCGCGCGCGCCTCGACCCCCTGCCGGTGCAGCGCCTCCATCGTGGCCTCGCACCCCTCGATATCCGCGCAAAGCACCGCGCAGCCCTCGGCACCGAAGCGCTCTGCCGTCGCGCGCCCGATCCCGGAGGCGGCACCGGTGACGATCGCGGTTCTCACGCCGGGTCGGGCGCGAAGATCTGCGGATAGAGATTGCGCATCGCGGCCTCGTCCATCTCGGTCGCGAAGGCATGCGAGGCCGACAGCGCATGGGCGCGGGCGGCGGCCGGTCGCGCATCGATCTCGTCCATCAGGCGGCGGATATTGGCGAAACGCTCGAACGCATCCGGCTCCTCCAGGACGAAGGGAATGCGCGGGGCCCAGCCCCAGACGGCCATGTCCACGATGGTATAGGTGTCGCCCAGCATGAAGCGCCGCCCCTCCAGCCGATCATCGATGATCTGCCAGTGCCGGTTCGCCTCGTAATGGTAGCGCTTGATCGCATAGGGCAGACGATCGGGCGCCATGTTCCGAAAATGGAAGGCCTGCCCCGAGTAGGGCCCGACGCCGGTGGCGATGAACATCAGCCAGGATAGCATCTCGCCCCGCAGCGCGGGCGTATCCGCGGGCAGGAATTGCCCCGTCTTCTCCGCAAGGTAGAGCAGGATCGCGTTGCTGTCGAAAACGGTGACGTCGCCGTCCCGGATTGCGGGCACCTTGGCGTTCGGATTGATCGCGAGATAGCCGTCGGTGTGCTGGTCTCCGCGCTTGGTGTCGATGGGCACGGCCCGGTATTCGACCCCGCTTTCCTCGAGAAACAGGCTGACCTTCAGGGGGTTCGGCGCGGCGTTGAAGAAGAACTCGATCATCAGTGCCTCAGGATCTTGGAGAAGAAATCGCGGGCGCGCTCGGTCTTGGGCGTGTCGAACAGCTCGGCCGGGGTGCCCGCCTCGATTATCTGGCCCGCATCCATGAAGACGACCTTGTCGGCCACCTCTCGGACGAACGCCATCTCGTGGCTGACGATGATCATGGTCATCCCCTCGTCGGCGAGCTTGCGGATCGCGTCGAGCACCTCGTTGACCAGTTCGGGATCGAGCGCCGAGGTCACCTCGTCGAGAAGCAGGATCTGAGGTTTGAGCGCGAGGCCCCGCGCCAGCGCGACCCGCTGCTGTTGGCCGCCCGAAAGCTGGTCCGAATAGGCATCCGCCTTGTCCGACAGACCCACCAGCCCCAGAAGCCGCCGCGCCTCGGCCTCCACCTCGCGCTTGTCCCATTTCTTGATCTTGAGCGGGGCGAGCGTGAGGTTCTGCATCACGGTCATGTTCTGGAACAGGTTGTAGGCCTGGAAGACGATGGCCATGCGGTCGCGCGCGGCCCGGACCTCGCGGGCCGACGAATAGTTCATCCGCTCGCCCGTGATCTCGACCTCGCCCCCGGTGATCGGGGTCAGCCCCATCAGCGCGCGCAGGACCGTCGACTTGCCCGACCCCGAGGGGCCGACAAGTGCCGCGATCTCGCCCTTCTCGATCGAGAAGCTGATCCCTTTCAGGACCTCAAGGGCGCCGTATTTTGCGCGAACGTCGCTGACCGCGAGGTGTGGCAAGGCGTTTCTCCAGGTATTGGCCCAGAAGGCTCAGGGGAAAGGATAGAAGGAAATAGCACAGCGCGATGGTGCCGAAGACGAGGATACCGGAATAGCCCTGGTTGTTCAGCTCCTTGCCCCGGAAGGTCAGCTCGAATACGCCGACCTGGCTGACCAGCGCCGTGTCCTTGATGAAGGCGACGGCGAAGGCGATGGCGGGCGGCACGATCACCGGCCAGGCCTGCGGCAGCACGATCCGAAGGTTGGTCTGGAGCCGCGAGAGGTTCATCGCCTCGGCCGCCTCGACCTGCGTCCTCGGGACGCTTTCGAGACCGCCGCGGATGATGTCGGCGGTGTAGGCGATGGCATAGAGGCAGATCGCGATCACCGCGATCGTGAAGAGCGAGGCGTCGGGCGTCACCGCCTGGATGAAGAACAGCACAAGGTAGATGACGACGATGAACGGGATGCGGCGGAACACCTCGACATAGGCGATGCAGATCACGCGCAGCGGCAACGCCCAGAGGCCCGGCGTCTGGCGCAGGAATACCAGCACGAAGGCGAAGCCGAACCCGATCAGGCAACCGGCGACTGTCATGCCGAGGGTCAGCATCGCCGACTCCAGCAGGAGCGCCATGTTGGGCCCCGAGAAGAAGCGCGGGATCTGTTCGATGATCCGGTCCATCAGAAGATCCGCGCCTTGACGCGGAACGCCCACCGCCCCAGCAGCGCCAGCCCGATCGAGGCGATGAAGGTCAGCACGACATACATGCCGGCGACGACCGTGAAGTATTCCAGCCAGCGGTAGTTGACGGTCGAGAGGTTGATCGCCTGCCCCGTCAACTCGTCGACGCCGATCAGCGCCCCGACCGAGGTCCCCATCACCAGGACGACGATGAAGAAGTTGGCCAGCGCCGGGTAGATCGACTTGGCGATATGCGGGACGATAATGTAGCGGACCTGCTGGATCAGCGACATGCCGAGCGTCTGGCCCGCCTCGATCTCGGGGAGGCGGACCGACAGGAAGCCCGCGCGCAGGATCAGCGTCAGGTAGGCGCCCGCGTTCATGGTCAGACCGATCAGCAGGCAGGCCTCGTTCGACCAGCGAACGCCGACCTCGGGCAGGCCGAAGTAGAGGAAATAGATCTGGATCAGGGCGGGCGTGTTGGTGATGAAGACCACGTAGCCATCGACCAGCATCCGCAGCGGCCACGGCCCGTAGGTCTTGATCGCGGCCCCCAGAAGTCCGATCACCGCGCCGCCCGCGAAGGCGAAGACGCCCAGCTGGAAGGTGAGCCACGCCCCTTCCAGAAGCTGGGGCATGTTCTCCCAGACGACGCCGAACTGAAACCGGTAATTCATGGGGTCAGGGCCGCGCGCCCCGGCCGCGATGGGCCGGGGCGCGCGCGTCTCAAATCAGAAGAACGGGACGGGTTCGACCGCGCGGAGCATCGGCGCGCCGTAGTACTTCTCCCAGGTCTCGTTGATCATGCCGCCCGAATGCATGTTGTAGAGCGCGATGTTCAGGACCTCGGTGAGGTTGTCGTTGCCCTGCGCCACGCCGATCGCACAGTAGGCCACGAAGATCGGGTTCTCGACCACGCGCCAGTTCACGTCCGGGTAGTTCTCGGTGAAGGCCATGAAGAAGTCGATGTTCTCGACGATGGCGTCGGCCCGTCCCTGCCCCACGAGGCGCACGGTATCGGCCAGCGTGTCGACCAGCTCAAGCTCGACATTCGGCATGTTCTCACCGATCCAGTCGACGGTCCAGTTGCCGCGCATGTTGGCGAGCGTGACGCCCTCGGTGTTGAAATCCTCCCAGCTGTCACCCTCGATCTGGTCGGTGGCGAGGACGGCCAGCACCTCGGTATGGAGCGGAACGGTGTAGTCGATCAGCTTGGCGCGCTCGGTGTTGCGCGTCAGCGCGCCCAGCGAGATGTCGATGCGGTCGGACACGAGGAACGGGACGCGCTGCGGCGTCTCGGTCGGCACCCATTCGACCTCGACGCCGATCGCGTCGGCCAGCGCCTGGCCCACGTCGATGTCGAAGCCTTCCCATTCGCCCGCATCGTTGCGCGTGCTCATGTTCGGGAAGTTCGGATTGATGCCGATGCGGATCACACCGTCGGACAGGATGTCATCGAGGCTCTTGGCGTGAACCCCGGTCACCGCCGTCGCAGCCAGCGCTAGGCCGGTCAGCGCGGAAAGGAACGTTCTCTTCATCATGCTTCAAGATCTCCCATGTCGATCGGCCCATCCCCCGAGCCGTGGGGAACCGGGTGTTCTCCCCGATTTGTGCGCAAAACGAACGTTTGTGCGAGTGAAAGCGTCGGCCAGATGCGGGCGTCTGTCAATGATCTCGTGCGGGGGCGTGGATCGCTTCGACCTCGATCTCCACGTCATAGGGTCCGATCAGATCGATCCCGCCCAGAAGCGTGTTGGCGGGCCGGACATGCCCCAGATAACGCGCATGGACCGCCGAGACGGCCTCCCAATCGTCTGCGTGGCGCAGGTAGACGCGGGTCCGTACGATGTCGTCGACCGTGCCGCCCAGCGCCTCGATGGCCGCGATGATCTTGTCGAACACGTACGTCGCCTGCCCCGCCGCATCGCCCTTGCAGACGGCGTCGCCACCCGGTGCGGTCGCGGTCGTTCCGCTGACGAGGATGCGGTTGCCGTCGCGCACGGCCCGCGCGAAGCCCGCCGCCTCCTCCCAGATCGAGCCGCTATCGGCCAGCCGGCGACCGGGACGCACTTCGCGCGCGGCGAAGACCGGCGGCAGCGCGTCGAGATGGTGGCTGAGATCGCCGGAGGCCGTCAGGAAGGGCGGCTTGCGGTATTCGTCGCCGCAATCGCCGGGAATATCGTCGAGCCCGGCCAGCGCACCCGCCAGAAGCACCCGGTCGGCATCGTCGAAGCGCAACGCCTCGGCATTGAGATTGTCGGCACGGTGCTCGTTCTCGCCGAGGCGCGCGCCGATGATGGTGGCCCCGACCGCCGCGTGCGACAGCACCCAGGCCGTCGCCACGTTCGAGATCGACACGCCGTGTTTCTCGGCGACCGTGCCCGCCGCGTCGAGCAGGCGCTGGTACGGGCCCCAGCCCCCGGCCGCATCGATGAAGCGGCGGTATTTCATGCGGCTCCAATCGGCGATGTCCTCGGGCTCGGGCGCGCCGCGCCAGCGATTCGACAGGAACCCGCCCCCCAGCGTCCCGAAGGCCAGAAGCGTCACGTCGTTCGCGCGGGCGACCCGCGACAGCTCGCCCGCCGCGCGCCGGTCGAGCATGGAGAAGCAGACCTGATTGGACGCCACCTCGATCCCATGCGTGAGCAGGAGGTGCAGGTGCGCGGCGTCGAAATTCGTCAGCCCAATCTCGCGGATCAGCCCCTCCTCGCGTAGGCGCATCAGGCCCTCCATCGCGTCGAGATATTCCGGCATCTCGTAGCGCCACCAATGGAACTGCATGACGTCGACCGCCTCCAGCCCCAGCCGGTCCAGCGCCGTCTCGACGCCCCGCCGCACGACCCCGAGATCCATCGGCCCCGGTGCGGGACACCACTTGGTCAGGATCGTCGGCGGCGTCTCGCCCGCGTCGCGCATCGCCCGCGCGGCCATCCCCGCCACGATCTCGGCGCTACCGTAATGGTCGGCCATGTCGAACGTGTCGAACCCGGCGCGGGCGTAGTCCACAAGCGCCTCGGCGGCCCGGTCGAGATCCAGCGTCTTCCCGTCCCGCTCCTGGTCTGCCATCTGCCAGAGCCCGGTGATCAGCCGCCGAATGGGGACGTCGCGGCCCAGTGTCGTCCGTTCCGGCTCGCGCATCGCGACCTCCTTTGCAGTTGCGAACATCTGTGCGCAATATGGCCTTGGTCTCAACCGCGAAGTTCTGGAGAGGCGCCTTGCGTATCGGTCTGGTGGTCAATCCCGTGGCGGGGCTGGGCGGGGCCGTGGGCCTCAAGGGCACGGACGGGCCGGGCATCGTTGCCGAGGCCCGCGCGCGCGGCGCCGAGGACCGGGCAGGCCCGCGGACGCGCACGGCGCTGGCGCGGCTGGCCGATCGCGCGCCCGGAACGCGGCTGGTCGCGGGGCCCGGTCCGCTCGGGGCCGACTGGGCCGAAGGGCTCGACCTCGAAATCGAAGCGGTCATGATCCCCGACGCGACCGGCACCGCGCGCGACACCAAGGCCGTGATCCGCGCCATCGGGCCCTGCGACCAGATGGTCTTTGCGGGCGGCGACGGCACCGCGCGCGATGTCGCGGCGACGTTGGCGGAGGGCACGCCGATGCTGGGGATCCCGTCGGGCGTGAAGATGCATTCGGGCGTCTTCGCGGTCTCGCCCGGCGCTGCGGGGGCGCTTCTGGCGGACCTCGTGACCGATCCGGCGCGCGTGACCTGGCGCGGCGAGGTAGAGATCATGGATATCGACGAGGTCGCGCTCCGCGCGGGCGTCCTCGCCCCCCGGCTCTACGGGCTGGCCACGACGCCCGGTGCGCGCAGCCTGATGCAGGCCGCGAAGGGCGGCCCGCCCGGGGACGGCGAAGGCGCCGTGCGCGCCGCCGCCGCCGCGATCGCCGCGACGATGGCGCCCGGCATCCTTTATGTCGTGGGGCCCGGCACCAGCGCCGGGGCCGTGACGCGCGCCGCGGGGTTCGAGCCGACCGTGCTGGGCGTCGACGCCCTCCTCGACGGCAAGCGCGTCGCGCGCGACGCCACCGGGGCCGAGCTTTCCGCCCTCGCCCGCGACCGCCCCGTGCGGATCGTCCTGGGCGTGACGGGACAGCAGGGCTTCCTTCTCGGGCGCGGCAACCAGCAGATCGGGACGGACCTGATCCACAAGGCCGGGCGCGAGGGGATGATCGTGATCGCATCGCCCGAAAAGCTCGCGACGCTCGCCGCGCCGCGCCTTCTGGTGGATACCGGCGACGCGGCGCTCGACGACGCGCTTTCGGGATTTCACCGTGTGAGGACCGGTGCGGGACGTGCGACGATGATGCGGATCGGGACGGCCTGAATTCCGTTGTGCGATATGCGAACTCTTGTTTAAGTTGATGCGACTGCCCCCGCGCCCTGATCCGAGGAGTGACCCATGAGCCAAGACACCCAGTCCCATCCGTGGATGGCGAACTCCGCTCCGGGCGCATTGCAGGCGATGCTGGACGAGATCGGAGCCCGCGACGCGCGCGAGGTATTCGCGCAGATCCCCGAGGATCATTTTCGCACGACCCCGCTCGACCTGCCGCCCGCGCTGACGTCCGAGCTGGCGCTCAAGCGCGACCTCGTGGGCAAGCTGAAGAAGAATGCCGATTGCGAGGCCAATCTCAGCTTTCTGGGTGCCGGCGTCTGGCAGCACCATGTCCCCGCCGTCGTCGACGAAATCGTCGGCCGGACCGAGTTCGCGACCAATGTCTGGGGCAGCTACCAGTCCGATCACGGCCGCAACCAGGCGTGGTTCGAATTCTCGTCGCAGCTCGGTGCGCTTTTGAACCTCGATGTGGTGCAGCTCCCGGTCTATTCCTGGGGCTGTGCGACGGGGCACGCGATCCGGATGGCCGCGCGCATCAATGGACGCACGAAGGTCCTGATGCCGCGCCTGAGCGACCCCGAGCGCCTGTCGGTGATCGGCACCTATTGCAAGCCGACCCAGATGGATGGCCATATCGAGATCGTGCTGGTCGATGCCGATCCGACCAGCGGACGGCTGGACCTCGGCGACCTCAAGTCCAAGCTCGGGCCCGACGTGGCCGCCGTCTATTTCGAGAACCCCGCCTATTTGGGCACGATCGAGACCGAGGCGGCCGAGATCGCGCGACTGACCCGTGCTGCGGGCGCCGAGACCATCGTCGGCGTCGATCCCATCAGCCTCGGAGTGATGACCGCGCCGGGGGATTACGGCGCCGACCTCGTGACCGGGCCGGTGCAGCCACTGGGCGTTCACATGCAATGCGGCGGCGGCGCGGGCGGCTTCATCGCCTCGCGCGATGAGGAGACATACGTCCTCGAATACAACGGCTTCCTCGTCTCCATCGCCGAGACGGTCGAGCCGGGGCAGCATGCCTTCGGCCTCGCCTGCCCGCACCAGAACTCCTACGGCTCGCGCGAGCACGGCAAGGACTGGACCGGCAACTCGACCTATCTCTGGGCCATCGCGGGCGCGGTCTACATGAGCCTGCTGGGGCCGCAGGGCTTCCGCGAGGTGGGCACCCTGATCGTGTCGAACGCGCGGTATGCGGCCAAGATGCTGGACCGCGTGCCGGGTGTCCGGGTCGTCTGGCCCGACACGACCTTCAAGGAATTCGTCGTCAATTTCGACGACACCGGCAAGACGGTGGCCGAGATCAACGACGCGCTGCGCGCACGGGGCATCTTCGGCGGCAAGGATGTCTCGGGCGAGGACGGCGCGCTGGGGCAGTCGGCGCTCTACTGCGTGACCGAGGTGCACACGGCGGGCGACATTCACCACTTGGCCGATACCCTCACGGAGGTGCTCGCATGACCCGCATTCCCGACTTTCACGCCGCCAAATGGGACGAGCCCGTCATCTACGAGATCGGCCGCCCCGGTGCGCGCGGACAGATCTTCGACGCGCCCGACGCGCGGGTGACCGAGGCCGTCGGAACCGACCTGATCCCCGCGGCGATGGCCCGCAGCGACGCACCCGCCCTGCCCGAGATCACCGAGTTCGAGGCGCAGCGCCATTTCCTCCATCTCAGCCAGATGACGCTGGGCATGATGGGGATCAGCCTCTTCGGCACCTGCACGATGAAGTACAACTCCAAGGCGGCCGAATACGCCACGCTCCGGCCCGAGCTGGCCGAGGTGCATCCCTTCCAGCATCCCGACACGCTGCAAGGCGTGCTCGAGATCATCCACGATTTCGACGGTATCCTGCAGAGCCTGTCGGGCATGGACCAGTTCATCTTCCAGGCCGGCGGCGGGGCCGATGCGGCCTACACGATGGCGACGGTCGCGCGCGCCTACTGGGCTGACAAGGGGATGCTGGGACAGCGGACCGAGATGGTGACCAGCGTCCAGGCCCATCCCTGCAACCCGGCGACGGCGGCGGCAGCGGGGTTCGACGTCGTGAACCTGCCGCTCGAGGAGAACGGCTATCCTTCGCTCGACGCGCTGAAGGCCGCGATCAGCGAGAAGACCGCGCTCATCATGATCAACAACCCCGACGACATGGGCATCTACAATCCCGAGATAAAGGAATGGACGCGGGTCGCGCGCGAGGCGGGCGCGCTCTGCTTCTACGACCACGCGAATTTCAACGGGGTGATGGGCAAGCTCTCGGCGCGCGAGCTGGGCTTCGACGCCTGCATGTTCATGCTCCACAAGACCTTCGGCGCGCCCAAGGCCGGCGGCGGCCCCGCTGTGGGCGCCTTCGGATGCACCGACGACCTCGCGCCCTACGTCCCCGGCCCCGTCGTCGTGAAGGAGGGCGACCGCTACCGCCTCGACGAGGACCGCCCGAAATCCACGGGCAAGGTCCGCGAATACTGGGGGAACGTCCCGCAGGTGGTGAAGGCCTATGCCTGGAGCCGCGCGATGGGGGCCGAAGGCATCGACCTCGCCTCGGACATCTCGGTCGTCGCGAACAATTACATGGACAAGAAGCTGGGTGAGATCCCGGGACTGGCGATCTCCAATCCGGACATCGACGCGTGGCGGATGGAGATGACGCGCTGGTCGCTAGGGCCGCTGACCGAGGAGACGGGTGTCACGACGGTCGATTTCGCCAACCGGATGGCCGATTACGGGATCGACCCCTACTGGATGAGCCACGAGCCGTGGATCGTGGCCGAGCCCTTCACACCGGAGGCGGGCGAGCTCTGGTCCAAGGAGGATATCGACACCTGGATCGCGGTCATCGCGAAGATCGCCGAGGAGGCGCGGAGCGAGCCCGAACTGGTCAAGACCGCGCCCCACAAGCAGCCGGTCGCGCAGGTCCGCGGCGACGTGTTCGAGGATCCGGCAAAATGGGCGATGACGTGGCGCGCCTACAAGCGCAAGATCGCGGGCGACGATGCCGCGCGCGGCGTCGCCTGACGGCCGTGGCGCATGCGCGCTCAGTCGTAAAGGACCGAGATCCCGTCGAGGGGGACAGTCGGTGCGCGCCCCAGCACGAGATCGGCCACCACGCGCCCCGTCATCGGGGCCGCGCTGAACCCGACCCAAGGAAAGATCGCGAGGAAGAAGCCGGGCACGCCCGGCGCTTCGCCGATGATGGGGCGCCAGTCCGGCGTGCCGTTGACCCAAGCCGTCCAGCTCCGCAGCGCGCGGGCCTGCCCGAGGACGGGCACCACGTCGGCCGCGATGCCCATGTTCGCCGCGAAATTCGCCGGATCGGTGGCGAGGCCGCCATCGCCGTGCACTCGCGCCGCCCAGCCGCCCCCGATCACGCAGCCGCCGTTCGGGGCCTGCTTCAGCGACAGCTTTCCGGCCGCGGAATAGACGAGATGCGGGATCAGGGGTGCCACCGGCTCGGTCACCGTGACCTGCAAGGGGAAGCCGCCCAGATCGATCGGGACCCCGACCATGGCCGCGCAGTCCGCCGCCCGCGCCCCGGCGGCATCGACGACGCGCGCCGCACGGACCGCGCCGCCCGGCGTGGCCAGCGCGAAGCCCTGTGCGTCCCGTGCGATCCCCGTGACCGTGGTGCGGGTGCGAATGTCGACACCCGCCGCCACGGCCGCGCGGGCCAGCGCCGGGGTCGCGCGCAGCGGATCGGCCTTGCCCTCGCCCGCGCAGAAGCCGCCGCCGATGGCCGCATCCGACAGGTATGGTGCGACCGCGCGCAGCTCGTCGCGGCCCAGCACTTCGGTCACGATGCCGACGGACGCCTCGATCCGCGCCTTGGCCGCGATGGCGCGCATCTGCGCGTCCGTGCGCGCGACCACGACCCCGCCCTTGACGCGGACGTTCAGGTCTTCGCCCACGGCCTCCGACATCTCCTGCCAGAGGTCGATCGACGCCGCGAGGAATCGCAGCGTCGGCGCATAGGCCCGCGCCCAGGCCTCGCCGTACTTCACGAATTCCGGGTACTGGATTTGAAGGTGCAGAGACCCGGCATTGGCCCCCGATGCCTCGGCCCCCAGATCGCCCGCCTCGAGCAGGACGACCGACGCGCCGTCCCGCGCCAGATGCCAGGCCGCCGTCAGCCCGACGAGGCCGCCGCCCACCACCGCCACATCATACGCGGCCGTCACGCCGCCATCACTCCCAGAAGGACCGTGCCATGAGACCCCAATATTCCGGCAGCCATACCGTCACCGTCACGCCCTTCACACCCGGCGGGGCCGAGATCGACTACGAGGCGTGGGAAGGATTCCTCGAGTGGCAGGTCGAATGCGGCGTGCCGGGGGTCATCATCCTCGGGACGACGGGTGAGTTCCTGACGATCAGCGACGCCGAGCGCACCGCCTTCGTGCGCCACACGGTGAACTACGTGAACGGGCGCATGGTGGTCTGGGTCGGCACCATGGACGCCTACACCCCCAACGCCGTACGCTATTCCAGGGAGGCGGAGGATCTCGGAGCCGACGGCCTGATGATCATCCCGCCCTATTACATCACGCCGACCGACGACGAAATCTTCGGGTACTACCGCGCCATCTGTGAGGCGCAGGACCTCCAGATCATGCTCTACAACAACCCGTTCACCTCGAACGTGGACATGTCGGCCAAGCTGGTCGGACGCCTGGCCAAGAACTTCGAGCAGATCCGTTACATCAAGGAAGCCAGCCAACGCATTGAACGCATTTACGATATCATCGTCGAGAGCGAGGGCCACATGCACCCCTGGGCCGGTCAGCGCGTGCTCGAAAGCTACAAGATGGGGGCCGAGGGCTACGTGAACCCTTATGGCAACTACATCCCACGCGCGTCCGTGAAGTTCGTCGAATGGGCCGAACAAGGCCGCTGGGACGATGTGCAGCGCGTGCAGGACGTCATCTCGCAATTCGACACGATCATCGTCGAGGGGCACCCGCTCTATGGGCACCAATGCTACTCCAAGGCGCTGGCGGCGGCGGCAGGGCATTCCGTGGGCGACGTGCGCGCACCGCTGACCACCTACGAGAGCCTCGGGGACGAGGGACGCGCGCGGGTCGCGAAGATGGTGCCGCTGATGGCCGAGCTCGACCGCATCGTGGACGAGATCGAGGCCCGTCCGGCGGCGGCCGCGGCCGAGTAGGCTCATCGGATATAGGCCGCGCCGTTGAGGTCGATCGTCGCGCCCGTCAGGTGGCGCGCGCGACCACCGGCAAGGAACACGGCCAGCTCGGCGATATCCGAGGGCGGCACCCATTCCCCCATCGGCAGGCCCGCCGTCACCGCGGCCGCCCCGCCGGTCTTATCGGCGCTCGCGACCGACATCTGCGTGTCGACCACGCCGGGCGCGATGACATAGGCGAGGATGCCGCGACCCGCATAGTTGCGCGCGACGGTCTTGGTGGCGGCCGCGATCGCCGCCTTCGACGCGGCATAGGCGATGGCGCCGGGGTTCGACGTGCCCCGCGTCGTGACCCAGCTTCCGATGGCGATCACGGCCCCCGTCCGCTCCGCCGCCAGCCAGTCGCGCACCGCCAGCCGCATCAGCATCGCGGGCGCCTCGACATTGATCGCCATCGAACGCGACCACGCCGTGTCCCAAGCCGCCGCGTCGTCCTCGATCCCGCCCGCCTGCGCCATGATACCGGCGTTGTTGACCAGCACGTCAACCGGCCCGCCGGCGGCCTCGCACGCCTCCTGCCAGAGCCGTGCCACGGCGTCGCGGTCCGACAGGTCCGCCTGCACGAGCACCGCCTGCCCCTCCGCCGCATCCGCGACGGCCGCCTCGGCCCCGGCGCGGTCGCCACCATAATGCGCCACGACCCGCGCGCCCGCGGCGACCATCGCCGTCGCGATGGCCGCGCCGATCCCCTTCGACGCGCCGGTCACGAGGACCGATCTGCCGGCCAGATGGCTCATCGCGCGTCCCGCTTCACGAAGGGTGTCGATGCGAGCTTGGGGTTGCAGCGCGCATAAGGCGCCGGCATCGCAATTTCGGCGCCCAGCGTCTCGGCCGCCTTCCAGGTCCAGTTCGGGTCCCAGAGCATGCCCCGCGCCAGCGCTACCATATCCGCCTGCCCGGTCCGCACGATCGTCTCGGCCTGAACCGGGTCGGTGATCTGGCCCACTGCCATGGTGGGGATGTCCGCCTCGGCCCGGATCTGGGCCGAGAAGTCGAGCTGGTAGCCGGGGCCGGTCTCGATCTTCTGCGACTGGTCGATGCCGCCCGAGGTCACGTCGATCATGTCGCAGCCGCGCGCCTTCAGCTCCCGGCAGAAGGCCACGGACCCGTCGATGTCCCAGCCGCCCTCGATCCAGTCCGAGGCCGAAAGGCGCACCATCACGGGCTTGTCGTCGGGAAAGGCGTCGCGCACCGCGTCGAACACCTCGAGCGGAAAGCGCATCCGGTTCTCCAGCGCGCCGCCATAGGCGTCGTCCCGGCGGTTGGTCACGGGCGAGAGGAACTGGTGCAGCAGGTATCCGTGGGCGGCGTGAAGCTGCACGGTATCGAAGCCCGCGCGATCCGCCCGCCGCGCGGCGTCGGCGAAGGCGTTCCGCACGCGGTCCAGATCGTCCGGGCCCATCGCTTCGGGCTCCGGCCAGCCGGGCAGGTACGCGACCGCCGAGGCCGATTGCGGCTGCCATGCGCCCTCGCCCTCCAGAAGGCCGCCGCCCTCCCACGGGGGCACCGTATTCCCCTTCCGGCCCGAATGCCCGAGCTGCATGCCCACCCGGCTGTCGCCCACCGACTTGATGAAGCCGACGATCCGGGCCCAGGCCGCCTCGGTCGTGTCGTCATACATGCCCGTGCAACCCGGCGTGATGCGCCCGTCGGGCTCGACCCCCGTGGCCTCGGTGAAGATGAGACCCGGTCCCGCCGTGGCGAAGCGACCGAGATTGACGAGATGCCAGTCCTCGGGGACGCCATCCGTCGCGGAATACTGGCACATCGGGGCGACCGCGATCCGGTTGGGAACGGTCAGGGCGCGCAGCTGGATCGGCGCGAAGAGGTGTGGGGGCAAGGATGACCTCCGATGGATACGATTGACGTTGCCCGGCGGCACCCGTGCGGTATAGTAACTTTTGTGCGTAAAATGAACACGCATGCTAGATTTGGACAAGCGGAAAAGGAAGACCCTCCATGACCAAGCTCGACGTCGCGGCCAGCACCTTTCCCTTCTTGTATTCCCATGACGGCCTCGATGCACTGAAGCATCTGCACGGCCTCGGCTACGACATCTTCGAGCTGATGATCTTTCCGCCGCATTGCTGGCCGGGCGAGTTGAGCGCCGAGCAGCGCCGCGCCTACAAGACCTGGCTCGACGGTGAGGGCGTGCGGCTGTCGTCCTTCTGCTACCCGCTGCTCGACAACAATCCGAACTCCACCGACAAGCTGATGCGGGACTACACGCTCGACCGCTACAAGGAGGCCGTGGATTTCGCGGCCGAGCTGTCCTGCCCCTATGTCATCTCGATCCCCGGCCCGGTCGGCACGCTGATCAACCCGCCGAAGGAGTGGATGCTGAACTGGTATGTCGAGGCCATGCAGGAGCTGTTGGGCCATATGAAGGGCACGGGTGTCGAACTTCTGCTGGAGAACGTGCCGTTTACCTACCTGCCCTCGGCGCAGGACATGGTCGACACCGCCAAGCTGATCGGCCCCGAGGTCGGCATCAACTACGACGTCTGCAACGGGGCCTTCATCAACGAGGACCCCGCCGCCGCCATCCGCATGATGGGCGACATGGTCAAGAACGTGCACATTTCCGACAGCGGCCCGACCGAGTTCAAGCACGACCGGCTGGGCACCGGCATCGTCGAGCCCGGCCCCGCGGCCGAGGCGCTCCGCGATATCGGCTATACCGGTGTGACCGTGATGGAGATCATCACCGACGCGAACCAGCCCGGCGCCGATCCCGACGGCGACATCAAGGCGTCCCACGCGATCCTGGCCGAGGCCGGGTGGGAGCCGCTGGCCGCGCGCTAGACCAGCCCCGCCTCGACCGGCAGGACGCAGCCTGTCATCCCGACCGAGGCGTCCGATGCGAGGAAATGCGCCACCCGCGCGACGTCCCCTTCGGTCGCCATCCGCCCGAGCGCGGTCTCGGCATCGAGCGCGGCCAGCGCCTCGTCCAAGGTCGGGCCGCCCGTCTCGTGGCGCGCGGCGATCCGGGCGATCAGCGCGTCGGTGGCGATCGGTCCGGGTGCGACGGCATTCACCCGGATGCCCGATGGCCCGAGGTCGAGCGCGGCGGACCGGACGATGCCGATGACCGCGTGCTTCGACGCCGTATAAAGCGTCTGCGCGGGGTGCGCGCGGTAGCCGTTGATCGAGGCCATGGCGACAACGGACGCATGCTCCGAGCGGGCCAGCGCGTCGGCGCATCCCCCGATCGCAGCCGCGACGCCCCAGGTGTTCACGGCCATGACATGCCGCCATTCCGCGCCATCGATCTCGCGCAGGCCGCGCCAGGGCGGAACGACGCCCGCATTCGCCACGAGGATGTCGAGCCCGCCCAGCCCGTCGGCGATCCGGGCCATCCCGATGCGCGCATCCTCGCCCGAGAGGTCGAGCGCATGGCCCGGATACCGCCCGTCCGCCCGCTCCAGCGCCTCGGCCAGATCGACGATCGTGACCTTGGCCCCTGCCGCAGCCAGCCGGTCCGCGATGGCCCGCCCGAGGCCCGCCGCCCCGCCGGTCACGATGGCCCGGCGTCCGTCCATGTCTTGTGCTACGTCCAAACTGGGGCGATCCTTCTTGCGCTCGGAATTCTTTCGTACTTTTGTGCGACATGCGAACCATTGCAAGGAAAACAGCCGTGGCCCCGACGATCACCACGCTTATCCTCGGGGCCGGCGGCATCGGCACGTCGTTTGCCGCGGTGTTCCGGGACGCGGGCGCGACGGTCCACCTGGTGGACCCCGATGCAGGCGCGCGGGATGTGGCCCTGGGCCGGATCGCCGCCCACGCCGAGGCGATCTCGCTGTCGGGGCAGTCGAGAGGCGGCGCAGGTGCCGTGCATCTTCAGTCCGACATGGCGGAGGGGTTGGCCGCCGCCGATCTGGTCCTCGAATGCGGGCCCGAAGACCTTGCGTTCAAGCAAGTGGTCTTTCGCAAGATGCTGGACGGGGCGCGCGCGGATGCCGTGCTCGCGACCGCCTCCTCGGCGATCCCGATGTCGCGGATCGTGCCCGACACGGCCGATCAGCGCCGGTGCCTCGTGGCGCATCCGGTCAATCCGCCCGCCGTACTCCGGGTGGTCGAACTCTGCCCCGCGCCCGGCACCGATCCCGCCACGATGACCCGCGCGACCGACCTGCTGACGGCTGTCCGGTTCGTGCCGGTCGCGATGCAACGCGAGGTCGAGGGCTTCCTCCTCAACCGCCTGCAAAGCGCCGTGCTCCGCGAGGCCTATCGGCTGGTGGACGAAGGCGTGGCGGATGTGGACGCGCTCGACACCGTGATGCGGCTGGGGCTGGGGCCCCGCTGGGCGCTGTCGGGACCGTTCGAGACCGCCGAGCTGAACACGCCCGGCGGGATCGCCGCCCATGCCGCGCGGATGGGTCCGGCCTATGCGCGGATCGGGGCCGCGCGGGGCGAGACGGTGGACTGGCACCCTGACCTCGTGGCGCGCGTCGCGGCCGAGCGCACCGCCCTCCGCGCTGGACAGTCGCGGGGCGCGCGTCGCGCCTGGCGCACCCGCGCCGTCGCACGGTTGGTCGCGGCCCGCGACGCGCTGATGGACGATCCCGATGGAGGGTGAGTTCGTCTTCGAGGGCCGATCCGTGCCCTTCCGCCCCGGCCAGACGCTGGCCGCCGCGCTCACGGCGGCGGGCGCGCGGGCATTCCGCGAGACGGCGAGCGGCGGCACACGGGGCGTCTTCTGCGGAATGGGCGTCTGCCAGGATTGCCTGCTGAGCGTCGACGGCGCGCCGAACCATCGGGCCTGCATGACGCCGGCGACGGCGGGGGCCGTGGTCGCGCGCCAACCCGCCCATCCCGCGCTGGACCCGAAGGCGGAGGTTGCGACCCCGCCCGATGCGCTCATCCTCGCGCCCGACGTGGCGATCCTCGGTGGCGGGGCGGCGGGCCTCTCGGCCGCGATCGCCGCCGCCGAAGCCGGGGCGGACGTGGTCCTTCTGGACGAGCGGAAGGTCGGCGGCGGGCAGTATTACAAGCAACCCGCCGAGCAGCCGATGCTTGATGCCCAGCAGGCCGAGGGCGCGGCCCTTCTGCGTGCGGCGTCGCAATCGGGTGCGCGTATCCTCACCGGTGTCGAGACCTGGGGCGCCTTCGATGGCCCCGTTCTGATGGCGCAGGCGGACGGGCGCGCCGTGATCCTCCGCCCGAAGGCCGTGATCATGGCGACCGGCGCCTATGAACGGCCGATCATGGTGCCGGGCTGGACGCATCCGGGCGTGATGACGACGGGCGCCGCACAGACGCTCTGGCGCAGCTACCGCGCCCTGCCCGGCGCCCGCGTGCTGGTCTGCGGCTCGGGGCCGCTCAACGTGCAGGTGGCGGTCGAACTGGCCGAGGGGGGCGCCGATATCGCGGCCGTGGCCGAGACGGCGCCCGCGCCCTGGGCGCGCCCCGGCGCGGCGCTGGCCATGATGCGTGCGGACCCGGCACTGGCGCGCAAGGGGCTGGGCCTGATGGCCCGGCTGCGGAAGGCTGGCGCAGCGGTGCGATACGGCACGCGGCTGACGCGGGTCGACGCGGTGGATGGCGGGCTGCGCGCCACGCTGGCCGAGAAAGGCGGCGGGACGCATCAGGTCGAGGTCGACGCCATCTGCATGAATGACGGCTTCCTGCCGCAAAACGAAGTCCTGCGCCTTCTCGGGGCCGAGATGCGCTTCGATGCGGCGTACGGACATCTGCGCTGCGCGCGCGGGCCGGACATGGCCACCAGCGTGGCGGGCATCTTCGCTGCCGGGGATTGCGCCGGTCTGGGCGGTGCCCCCGCCGCGCGGGTCGAGGGCCGGATCGCGGGACGGGCGGCCGCGCGCTTCGCGGGACATGGCGGGGCAGACACCACGGGCGCGTCCGAGACCGCCGAACTGGCGAAGCACCGCCGCTTTCAGGACGCGCTCTGGCGGCTCTACGATCCGGGGCCGCAGGCGCTGGACGACATGCCCGGCGAGACGATCATCTGCCGCTGCGAGGAGATCACGCTCGACCGGGCACGCGCCTCGATCGGGACGGATGCGGGCCACGCCGGCACCCTGAAGCGCGCGACGCGGATCGGGATGGGCCGCTGCCAGGGGCGGTATTGCGGCCCCGTGGCCGCCCGCCTGGTGGCCGAGGCGAACGGCACCCCGCTGGACGACCGCAGCTTCTATGCACCGCGCGTGCCGGTGAAGCCGGTGGCCATCTCGGCCATCCTCGCGGCCCAAGAGGCGCTGGATGGAGACGCCTGACGTCATCGTCATCGGCGGCGGTATCGTGGGCCAGGTCGCGGCGATCGAGATCGCGGCCACGGGGGCGTCCGTCACGCTGATCGACGCCGGGACGAACGCGGGCTCGACCGCCAATGCCGGGAGCCTGCACGTCCAGATGCAGAGCCGGATCATGCGGCTCAACCCCGAACAGGTGCCCGCGATCGAGGCGTCGTTGCCGCTCTACCGCGCGGCGGTCGCCGAATGGGAGCGGTTGGACCGCGCGCACGGGCCCTTCGGGTTGGTGCGCAAGGGCGGGCTGATGGTGGCCGAGAGCGCGGAGCAACTGGCGTTTCTCGAAGGCAAGGCGGAGCGCGAGGCGCGGCAGGGTCTCGACGTCGACATCCTCGATCGGGACGCGCTCGACCGGATTGCGCCGTGGCTGGGGCCGCATGTGGTGGGTGCCGAGCTGTGTCGCGACGAGGGCAAGCTCGACCCGCTGGCCGCCAACCTCGCGCTCCGGGCCGAGGCGCGTCGGCTGGGGGTTCGCATCGTGGCCGACGATATCGCGGCGCTCGAGCCGGGGCCGCGGGTCACCGTCCGGGGGGGCCGCGAGACCTATGCCGCCGACCGCGTGGTCGTCGCCGCGAGCTGGGGCAGCGGGCCGCTTCTGGCGTCGCTGGGGCTTGCGATGCCGACCGTGGCCGAGCCTTTGCACATGAACATCACCGAGCCCTGCGCCGTCGCGGTCGCCCATCTCGTGCAGCATGCCGAGCGGATGATCACCCTCAAGCAAATGGCGTCGGGCCAGATCGTCATCGGGGGCGGCTGGCCCGCGCGGGGCCGCGGGCGTGCCGATCCCCCGCAGGTCGATCCCGCGTCGATGCTGGCCAACGTGGCATTGGCCGGCCGGCTGGTCCCTGCCATCGGGCACATGCGGATCCTGCGGACCTGGGCGGGCATGAACACGACGATCGACGGGATCTCGACGGCAGGCCCGGTGCCCGGTCACCCGCGCGTCGTCGTCGCGGTACCGGGGGATGCGGGCTATACGCTGGGGCCGTTGGTGGCGCGCATGGCGGCAAGCTTCGTCACCGGGGCCGCGCCGCCGGTCGATCCCGGGCCCTACACGCCGGCGCGCTTCGCGGCCTAGTGGCCGGTCTTGAGCGCGTCGCTGATGTTCTGCGTCGTCGCGAAGAGCTTCGGCAGGATCGTCTCGATCATCTGCTCGACCGGCATCCGCATGCTGGGGACGCCGACATTGATCGCACCGACGAGTTCGCCCGAGCTCATCCGGACGGGCACCGAGATCGAGATGAGGCCGAGCTCCAGTTCCTGGTCGACGAGCGACCAACCCTTCTGGCGCACTTCTTTGAGGACGCGGCGGAACCTGGATTTCTGGGTGATCGTATGCTCGGTCATCTTCTTGAGCTCGATCTCCTCGATCATCGCGTCCCAGTGCTCCGGCGCCGTGTTGGCCAGCAGCACGCGGCCGTTCGCCGTGCAATGCGCCGGGAAGCGCGCACCGACCGAGATGCCGACGGAGATGATGCGGTGATACTGGGTGCCGCCGACATAGACGACGTCGAACTTGTCGAGGATCGCGGCCGAGACGCTTTCCTGGATGTCGTCGGAGAGGTGGGCGATGAAGGGGCGCGCGATATCCCAGACGCCCTTCGACGACAGGATCGAATAGCCCAGCTCCAGCACCTGCGGCGTCAGGTCGAAGAGCTTGCCGTCGGTGACGGCATAGCCCTCGTGGACCAGCGTCAGAAGGATGCGGCGCGCGCCTGCGCGGGTGTTGCCGGTCTCGGTTGCGACCTGGCTCAGCGTCATCTTGCGGCCGGTCCGGTTGAACGCGCGCAGCACCTCGAGCCCACGGGCCAGCGAGTTGACGTAGTCGCGCGGATTGACCGACGGGTCGTCCTCGGTCGCGTCGCTGCGCCCGCCGGACATCAGCCCCGCGGAGGGGAACGTCTTCTCGCCAACGTCCTGCGCGACATCGTCCTTCCCGAATTCCTGTCCCATAAAATTCTTCCCGTCCCGAAGATTTAGCGGTCTCATAGCGATGCGTGGGCGTCCCTACCAGATCGGAGCCGGGTTCGCCGCCCGAAAATCCTCCTTGCCAGACGCCGCTCTGCAGGTGTTATATCGAACATCGGTGCGCTATGTGAACTTTGATCCAGGGAGCAAACGAATGAAGAACATGATGATCGGTCGCCGTACGGCGCTGAAGGGACTGGCGGCAACGACCGCGATGACGGCCTTGCCGCGTGCGGCGATGGCGCAGGACACCACGCTGCGGTGGTGGTCGCCGCAATCGGCACCCGCGCAGGTCGCGGCCTACGAATCCCAGATCGCGGCCTTCGAGGCGGCCAATCCGGGTGTGAAGGTGCTGTTCGAGACGACTTCGGACGAAGGCTACGCGCCGCAGCTCGCCGCCGCCTTCTCGTCGGGCGAGGTGCCGGACATCGTCACGCACCTGCCGTCCTTCGCGGTGCAGTCCTACTACTCCAACGGCCTCGTCGCGCCCTTCAACGACGTGATCGAGATGATCGGACCCGACGACTATTACGACGGTGCCAACGAGGTCTTCAAAGCCGCCGACGGCAACTATGTCGGCACGGGCATCGGCAATTCGGCGGCCAACATGCTGTGGCTGCGCACCGACCTGATGGAAGAGGCGGGTGTCGACGGCGCGCCCGAGACCTGGGACGAGCTGCGCGCAGCCTGCCAGGCGATGCAGAAGAACGGCATCTACGGCGCCCCCCTGCCCTACGGCGCGAATTCGATGACGACGCTGATCTTCTCGGGCGTCATCCACCAGGCGGGCGGCCAGATCTTCGACACCGACCTCAACGTCGCCATCGACAGCCAGGCCACGCGCGACGCGCTGGAATGGTACGCCTCCATGCGCGAACTCTGCCCGCCGGGTGCGACGAACTATTCCTGGGGCGAGGCGATCACCGCCTTCGTGTCGGGCGCCACGGCGACGGGCATCTATACCGGCCGCGTCCTCGGCAACGTCAACGCGCAGAACCCGCCGATCGCGGATCACATCACCTGCGTGCGCTACCCGACCAAGTCGGCCGATATCGCGCCCTGGACGTTCAACGACTTCCCGTCGGTCTTCATCCCGGCGCAGTCGGCCAATATCGACCTCGCCAAGCAGTTCGCGGCGTCGCTGTTCAATCCCGACGGCTATATCCAGCAGCTTCACGCCGCGCCGGGCCACGTCCTGCCGGTCCTGAAGTCCATCAACGAGAACCCGCAATATCAGGCCAACGAGATCATTCAGAAGTACCCCGAAGAGGTCGATCTGATGTCGCAGGCCGCCGCGGGCGGGTTCAACCTGGGTTACGAATCGCCCGCACATCCGTCGAACGACAAGGCCGGCGAAGTGGTCGGCTCGGGCGTCATCGCGCAGATGGTCCAGCGGGTCGTGCTCAACGACGAGAACGCCGATCAGGTCATCGGCGAGACGGCGCAAGCCATCGAAGCCATCATGAACGGCTGATACGCTCACGTCGGGGCCGCCCAATCGCGGGCGGCCCCGCAAGCCCGCGCTGGAATTCCATGGCACGCACCCAACAGACCCTGCTCGAGCGGCGCTACGCGCTTCTCGGTCTCGCGCTCATCGCGCCGACGGTGCTCGTGTTCTGCGCGGTCATCGTCTACCCGCTGATCTCGGCAGTCTATCTGTCGCTCTTCTCGATCTTTACGCCGACGCTCGAAGGGGCGTGGGTCGGGCTGGACAACTACCGCGCGCTTCTGGCGGGCGGTGAGTTCTGGTCCGCACTGCGGGTCAACCTGATCTGGACGGTCGGCACGCTGACGCTCCAGATCGTAGCGGGCGTGGGCATGGCCCTGATCCTGCATCAGAACATCTGGTTCCGCAGCCTCGCGCGGTCGCTGATCCTCTTTCCCTATTTCATCTCGACGGTCGTCGCCGTGCTCGTGTGGAAATGGCTCTTCAACGACCTCTACGGCATTCTCAACCACCTGATGATGACCGCGGGGCTGATCGACTTTCCGATCGACTACCTCGGCACGATGCCCAATGCGCTGGTCTCGGTGATCCTGGTCGGCGCGTGGAAATACTTCCCCTTCGTCGTGATCGCCGTGCTCGCCCGGCTCCAGAGCATTCCCGACGCGCTCTATGAAGCGGCGCGGATTGACGGCGCGGGGCCGATCGCGCGGTTCTTCGACGTCACGCTGCCGCAGCTGCGCGAGGTGCTGGTCGTCATCGTGATGCTGCGTGCGATCTGGGACTTCAAGGAATTCGACCTGATCTTCCTGCTGACCGGCGGCGGTCCCGTCACCTCGACCGAGACGCTGCCGCTCCTCGTCTACAAGGAGGCGTTTGCGCTCAACCAGATGGGTATGGCCTCGGCCTACGCGGTCGTCATGATGATGATCATGCTGGTCTTCATGATCGTCTACATCCGGCGCACCCGGTCGGAGGACGCGGCATGATCCGCCGGGTCGCCTTCAACCTCTTCGCATGGTCGATCGTGCTGGCCGTGGCCTTCCCGCTCTTCTGGATGCTGGTCACGTCGGTGAAGCCCCAGTTCGAGCTCTTCCGTCGTCCGCCGACGATCCTGCCCGAGACATGGACCTTCGAGCATTACGTCAACCTACTGACCGAGACGCGCTTCCTGAACTACTTCTGGAATTCGGTGATCCTGTCGACGATGACGACCTTTGTCGTCGTGGCCATCGCGACCGTCGGCGCCTACAGCCTCGTGCGGTTCCGCTACCGGGGACGCGAGACGCTCGCGTTCCTCGTGCTCTTCACCTACCTGTTGCCGTCGGTCGTGCTGATCCTGCCGCTCTACCTGATGCTCGTGAAGCTGGGGCTGTCGAACACGATCACGTCCCTCGTGATCGCCTATACGACCTTCGCCCTGCCCTACGCGCTCTGGCTCTTGCGGTCCTTCATGGCGGGCATCCCCGAGGACCTGGAATCCGCCGCCCTCGTCGACGGCGCGACCCGTATGGGCGCTTTCCGGGACGTGATCCTGCCGCAGCTCCTGCCGGGGATCATCTCGACCGCGCTCTTCACCTTCATCCTGTCGTGGAACGAGTATCTCTACGCGCTGGTGCTGGTGAACTCCGACGAGGCGCGGCCGCTCACGACCGGCGTGATGAACATGCTCATCTCGTCCTTCAACATCGAATGGTCGCTGCTCATGGCGGCATCCGTGATGATGAGCGTGCCGCTCATCATCGTCTTCGCCTTCCTCCAGAGTTACCTGACCCGCGGCTTCGGCGCGGGCGGGGTCAAGGGATAAGCCATGGCCGACGTCACCTTCACGAAGGTCCAGAAGAAATTCGGAACCTTCACCGCCGTCCCCGGCCTCGACCTCGACATCCGGCAGGGCGAGTTCGTCTCGCTGCTGGGGCCGTCGGGCTGCGGCAAGACGACGACGTTGAGGATGCTGGCGGGGCTCGAGTTTCCGACCTCGGGCGAGATCCGGATCGGGGACCGCGTCGTCAATGACGTGGCACCCGGCCAGCGCGACATCGCGATGGTCTTCCAGTCCTACGCGCTTTATCCCCACATGACCGTGGCCGAGAACATCGCCTACCCCCTGAAGAAGCGCGGCGTGGCCAAGGCCGAGCGCCGCGAGATGGTCGCGCGCACCGCCGAGATGCTGCAGATTACGCCGCTGCTGGGGCGCAAGCCCAAGGAGCTGTCGGGTGGCCAGCAGCAGCGCGTGGCGCTCGGCCGGGCACTGGTGCGCGACCCGAAGGTGTTCCTTCTCGACGAACCCCTGTCGAACCTCGACGCGAAGCTGCGCGGCTACATGCGTGGCGAGCTGATCGAGCTGCACCAGCGGCTCGGGCGGACCATGGTCTACGTCACCCACGACCAACTGGAAGCGATGACAATGTCCGACCGGATCGCGGTGATGGAGGGCGGCAAGCTCCAGCAATTCGCGCCGCCGCAGGATGTCTACCGCGAGCCGGCGAACCGCTTCGTCGCGGGCTTCATCGGGACGCCGGGCATGACGCTGATCGACGGCGAGCTGTCCCGCAGCGGCGCCGACTGGCGCTTCGATGCGCCTGGTATCTCGGTGCCCGCACTCGGGCTGGGCGACCTGGCCGAACCCGGTCCCGCCGCGATGGGCCTGCGCCCCGAGGCGCTGACCATCGGGACGGGCGACATCGCCGCCGAGATCCAGCTGGTCGAGCAGACCGGCCACGAGAACATCGTGATCGTCCGCGTGGGCGAGATCCGACTGACAGGACGCACCCAGCCGCATAAGGTCTGGTCCCCCGGCGACCGAGTCGGCATGGCCATCGATCCCGGCATGACCCATTTCTTCGCCGCCGGTCCGACCGGCGCCCGCCTTAATGCCCCCCTTCCGCCGCGCGTCGACCCGGCGGCGGCCTTCGCCCCCATGCTGAAAGAGATGACATCGTGAACCGCGACTCCATCGACTGGGCCGGCCCGATGCCGGCCGTCACGACGCCCTTCAAGGCCGATCTGAGCATCGATGAGGCCGGTTTCATCGCCAATATCGAACGGCTTTACGACGCGGGCGCCACCGGCATGGTCGTCGCGGGCTGTACCGGCGAGTTCTGGGCGCTGAGCTTCGAGGAGCGCGCGCATCTGGCCAAGCTGGCTGTCGCCGCCAGCGCCGGGCGGGGGCCCGTCATTCTCGGGACGGGCGCGGTGCGCGAAGACGAGGTGATCGACCAGATCCACGCCGCCAAGGCCGTCGGCGCGGACGGCGTCCTCGTGCTGCCGCCCTATTTCGCGATGGTCACCGATGACGAGATCGTCGCCCATTTCGCCGCCGTCGACGCGCAATCCGTGCTGCCGATCGTGCTCTACAACATCCCGGCCTGCGCCGTGAACGCGATCACGCCCGAGGTGGCGGACCGCGCCGCCGACCTCGACAACGTGGTGGCGATCAAGGAGTCGAGCGGCGACTGGAACAATTTCCACGCCACGCTGACCCGTGTGCGCGACCGCATCCGTGTGTTCTGCGGCCCGTCCTCGGTCTTCGGTGTGCCCGCGACGCTGGCCGGGGCGGACGGGCTGATCGACTGCTTCCCGAACGTCTGGGCGCCGGGATGCCTCGATCTCTGGCACGCCACCAAAGCCGGGCGGCTGGACGAGGCCTGGGCATTGCAACGCCATGGCGAGCGGATGACGGATGTCTTCACCTCCGAAGGGCTGACGCTCTACCCGGCGACGAAGGCGATCATGAACCATATGGGCGTCCCCGGCGGCGGCCATATGCGACCACCCTACCGCGATCTTTCGGGTGCGCTGCTCGATCGGCTGATCGACGATGTCACGACGCTGTCGTTGCCGCGCGCCAAGAGCGCCTGAACCACCGCACGAGGAGAGGACCGAGATGGATCTGGGATTGAAGGGCAAGCGCGCCGTCGTGACCGCCGCGAGCCGGGGGCTGGGCCTGGCCACGGCCCGCTCGCTCGCCGCCGAGGGCGTCGACGTCGTGATGAACGCGCGCGGCGAGGAGGCGCTGACCGAGGCCGCCGCCGAGATCCGCGATACCTTCGGGACCGACGCGATCCCGGTCGCCGCTGATTTCAACACCGACGAGGGCCGCGCGGCCCTGTTGGACGCGGCAGGCGAGGTCGACATCCTCGTGAACAACCCCGGTGTTCGCCAGGTCCCCACCCCGTGGGAGGAAATCACGCCCGACGACTGGCGCTACTGGCTGGAAGTCCACTTCCTGTCGTCGATGCAGATGATCCAGGCCGTGGCGCCCGGCATGAAGGCTCGCAAGTTCGGGCGGATCGTCAACATGTCGGTCAGCTTCATCAAGTTCCCGCAGGTCGGCTTCGCCCACAGCCACGCGGCGCGGCTGGCGCTGTCGGGTGCGACGGCGGCGATGACGCGCGACCTGATCGGGCACAACGTCACGATCAACACCGTCTGCCCCGGTCTCTTCGACACCGACGCGCTGCACACCAACCTGCATGGCCATGCCAAACGGGGCAACACGACCTACGAGGCGATCGTGCAGGACCGCAAGGACACCTGCCCCGCCGGCCGCTTCGCCGATCCGTCCGAATGCGGCGACCTGATCGCCTATCTCTGCTCGGCGCAGGCGGGCTTCATGTCGGGCCAGAACATCGTCAACGACGGCGGCGTCTACCAGGGCCTTTTCTGATGGCGAAGGTCGCGCTCGTGTCGGGGGGCGGGCGCGGACTCGGGGCGGCGATTACGCGCGCCCTGCTCGACGCGGGCTGGTCGCTGTCGCTAGGCCTGCGGGACGAAGGACAGGCCGCGCAGTTCGGCGCGGACCCCCACCGCCTCCACGTCGCGCGCTTCGATGCCACGGATACCACGAGCGTTGCCCCCTGGGTCGATGACGCCCATGCGCGGTTCGGCCGGATCGACGCGTTGGTCAACAATGTCGGCATCATGCGGATGGTCGATTTCGAGACCGGCTCCGAAGACGATCTCGACGCCATGTGGGACGTCAACGCCAAGGCCCCCTTCCGCCTGATCCGCGCCGCCCTGCCCCATTTGCGGGCCTCGGGCGAAGGCCGCGTGATCAACATCGCCTCGACCGACGCCAAGCGCTACCGCGGCGGCACCTCGGTCGGATACGCGATGACCAAGCACGCGCTGCTCGCGATGACGCAGGCCGTGCGTCATGCCGGCTGGGACGACGGCGTACGCGCGACCGCGATCTGCCCCGGTGCCATCGACACCGAGATGGTTGCCGACCTGCCCGGCACCACGCCGAAGCCCGACCGCTTGCAGCCCGAGACGGTGGCGTCGATGGTGGCGTTCATCCTGTCGCTGCCCAATCAGGCGAGCGTGCCGGAGTTCATTTCCAACACCCGACTGGAGACCGTCATATGACCGACGATCCGCGCATCAACGACGAGCTGGCCGCTTGGGATCGCGACAACCTGCTGCACCCGGCGACCCACACCGCGATGCATGCGCGCGGCGAGAGCCCGACGCGGATCGTCACGCGCGGCGAAGGGTCCTGGATCGAGGATCGCGACGGCAACCGGATGCTGGACGCCTTCGCAGGTCTCTACTGCGTCAATGTCGGCTATGGGCGTACGAAGATCGCCGACGCCATCGCCAAGCAGGCCCACGAGATGGCCTATTACCACGCCTATGCCGGCACCGCGTCCGAGCCCGCGATCCGGCTGGCGAAGATGGTGATGGACCGCGCGCCCGACCACATGGCCCGGGTCTATTTCGGCCTGTCTGGGTCGGATGCGAACGAGACGAACATCAAGCTCGCCTGGCATTACCAGATCCTGCGCGGCAAGCCCGAGAAGACCAAGATCATCAGCCGCTGGCGGGGCTATCACGGCTCGGGTCTGGTCTCGGGCTCGCTGACGGGGCTGAAGGGCTATCACGAGCGGTTCAACCTGCCGCTCCAAGGATTCCTGCACACCGAGACGCCGCATTACCTGCGCCGTCCCGATGCGGACATGAACGCGGCGGATCACGTCGACTGGCTGATCGGCGAGCTGGAGGCGCTGATCGCGCGCGAGGGGCCCGACACCATCGCGGCCTTCGTCGGTGAGCCGATCATGGGCACGGGCGGGATCATTCCGCCGCCCGAGGGCTACTGGGCGCGCGTGCAGGAGGTGCTGGCGCGCCACGACATTCTGCTGATCGCCGACGAGGTGGTCACGGGCTTCGGTCGCATGGGAACGATGTTCGGCTCGGACCACTACGGCCTGAAGCCCGATTTCATGACGATCGCCAAGGGCCTGACCTCCGCCTATGCGCCGCTTTCGGGATCGATCATCGGGGATCGCGTCTTCAAGGTGCTGATGGATGGCAGCGACGAATTCGGGCCGCTCTATCATGGCTGGACCTATTCGGCGCACCCGGTCTCGGCGGCGGCGGGCATCGCCACGCTGGAGCTGGTGGACGAGATGGACCTCGTGGCCAACGCGGGACGGATGGGCCCTTACCTCCTGGAGCGGCTGACCGAGGCCGCGGCGGACCATCCGAACGTGGCCGAAGTGCGCGGCGACGGCCTGCTGGTCGCGGTCGAGTTGATGGAGGACGTGGGCGCGCGGACTTGGTTCCCGACCGCCAGCGTGGCCCCGAAGGTCTCGGCGGCGATGCTGTCGCGCGGTGTGATCGGGCGGGCGATGCCGCAATCGGACATTCTTGGCTTCTCACCACCCCTCTCGGTCACGCGCGAGGAGATCGACATCATCGCGGACACGCTGCGGGCGGCCTTGTGGGAGGTGCTGCCCTGAACCCCGACGCGCCCTGGACCACGCCCGAAGCCGAGTGGCGCCGCGATGTCGAGCGCGTCCGCGCGGGTCGGCGGTTGGCCCCGGATCGCTGGCCCGACGGCGCGCGCTGCGCCTTTGCGCTGTCCTTCGATTGCGATCACGAGACGTTCGAGCTGGGCGCCGGGCGCGCGGCCATCGGGCGACTGGCCTGGGGCGAGTTCGGGCGACGGGCGGGCCTGCCTCGTGTGCTGGCCACTCTTACCCGCCACGACGTGCGCGCGACGATGTTCCTGCCCGCCGTCGCCGGCCTGATCGACCCGGGCGCCGTCGCCGCGCTGACCGGTCCCGGCCACGAGGTCGGCGTCCACGGCTGGATCCACGAGAACAATTCGAAGCTCGATCGCGACACCGAACGCGAGCTGATGATCCGCGCCCGCGATGCCCTGCGCGAGATGACGGGGACGGAGCCGGTCGGCCACCGCGCCGCGAATTGGGACCTGAGCGCGAACACGGTGGAGTTGGTGGCGGAGCTGGGATTTGCCTATGACAGCTCGCTCATGGCCGACGACACCTGCTACGAGCTGCTGTCCGACGGCACGCCCACCGGCGTGGTTGAGATCCCCGTCGACTGGGTGCGCGACGATGCAGTTTACCTTCTGTTCAACCGCGACCCGCCGACCCGGCCCTGGACGCCGCCCGAGGCCGTCTTCGACATCTTCCGCCGCGAATTCGACGCGGCCTTCGACGAGGGCGGGCTCTGCCAGCTTGTCATGCATCCCTTCGTGATCGGCTACCGCTCGAGGATCTGGATCCTCGACGAGTTGATTGCCCACGCGAAATCGCGCGGCGCGGTCTGGTTCCCGACCCATGCGGAGCTGGCCGCCTGGGTCACGTCGGACGCCGCCTACGCCTGAAGCGCCGCGATCCGGTCGAGGGCACGCGCGGCGAAGGAGATCAGGGCCTCGGCCTCGGCCACGACCTCCGGCGGGTAGCTGCCCTCGGCATCGAGGATGTTCACCGTCGCTCCGACCGTCCCGCCCCGGACGACCGGCAGGTTGACCACCGCGCCGCAGCCCAGCGACCCGATCAGCGCGTGGTCGGGAAAGACTTGCGCGATCTCCGCCAATGTCTGCGCCACGAAGACTTCGCCATCGGTCACGACGCGGGCGAACCAGTCATTCATCTCAATCGGCTTGGTCCCCGAGGTCGGATAGGCCTCCGGATGGCTGGTGAAGGCGCGTCGCGCCTCCATCGCATCGAGGTCCACCGTCATGATCGTGAAGAGCCGGGCCGGCACGCGGGCGCGGGTCAAGGCCATCAGCGCGGCATAGGCGTCGTCGGGCGTGGTCGCCTTGGACAAGGCGGTGTCGAAGGCGTCAGGCTGCATCGAACCCCTCCGCTCCGCCGGACGCGGAATAGAGCTCACGGGCATAGGGATCGGTGAAGGCGCCGTCGTGCAGGGCCGATGACAGCGCCACCTCGACCACGCGGCCATGGCGCATCACGGCCAGCCGGTCGCACATGAACCCCACCACGTGCAGGTTATGCGTCACCATCAGGTAGGTCAGGTTACGTTCGCGCCGCAACCGCTTCAGAAGGTTCAGGATTTCCGCCTGGACTGAGACGTCCAGCGCCGAGGTCGGCTCGTCCAGCAGCAGCACCTTCGGCTCCAGCATCAGGGCGCGGGCGATGGCCACGCGCTGGCGCTGCCCGCCCGAAAGCTGGTGCGGGAAGCGGAACCGAAAGCGCGCGTCGAGGCCGACGGATTCCAGCACCTCCACCACCCGCGCGCCGCCCCCCGGGGCGCCGTGGATCACCAAGGGTTCGGCCAGCGTCGCGTCGATGGTCTTGCGCGGGTGGAGCGAGGCATAGGGATCCTGGAACACCATCTGACAGACACGCGAAAACGCCCGGTCCGGGCCATGGCTGCGGGGTTTGCCCAGCACGTCGATGCCGCCCTCCCATTCGGGCGCGATGCCCGCAATGGCCTTCAGGATGGTCGACTTTCCCGACCCGGACTCGCCAACCAGCGCGAAGCTTTCCCCCTCGGGGATGGTGAGCGACACGTCGTGCACAACGGGCACGCCGCCATAGCCGATGGTCAGGTCGCGGAGTTCGATCGCGGTCATGTTCCCTCCCACGCGCTGCGGTCGAGCACGGGCAGGAACTCGCGCGTCTCGTTCATCCGGGGTGCGGCGGCGAGCAGACCCTTGGTGTAGGGATGCTGCGCCGCGGCCATGTTGACCGCATCGAAGCTCTCGACCACCTCGCCCGCGTTCATCACCAGCACGTGGTCGCAATAACGCGCCACGAGGTCGAGGTCGTGGCTGATGAGGATAAGGCCCATCCCGTTCTGCACGATCAGGTCGTTGATAAGGTCCATCACCTGCGCTTCGACCGAGACATCGAGCGCCGAGGTCGGCTCGTCCGCGATCAGCAGGTCCGGCTCGGGGATCAGCATCATCGCGATCATCACGCGCTGGCCCATGCCGCCCGACACCTCGTGGGGATACATCTGCATCACCCGCTCGGGGTCATTGATGCGCACCTTCTCGAGCATCTCGAGGACGCGGGCGCGCAGCTGCGCGCGGCTCATGCGCGCGCCGTGGACGGTCAGCGCCTCGGCGATCTGGTCGCCCATGGTCATCACGGGGTTGAGCGAGAACTTCGGGTCCTGCATCACCATCGAGATGCGCGCGCCCCGGATCGCGCGCATCTTTCGGCCCGAAAGACCGGTCAGTTCCGTCCCGTCGAAGGCGATGCGATCCGCCGTCACGCGGCCCGGCGGCCGGATCAGGCGCAGGATCGCGCGCCCGGTCAGGGACTTGCCCGACCCGCTTTCGCCCACGATCCCGAGGCGTTCGCGACCCATGGCGAAGGACACGCCCTTGACGACCTCGGCCGGGCCGTCGGGCGACGGAAAGGACACACGGAGGTTGTCGACCTTGAGGAGCGGGCCGGTCATCGGTCGGTGCTGTGCTTGGGGTCGAGCACGTCGCGCAGCCCGTCGCCGAGAAAGCAGAAGCCCAGCGAGACGATGATGATCGCGAAGCCAGGCATGGTCGCGACCCACCACTGGTCGAGGATGTAGCTGCGCCCGCGCGAGATCATCGCCCCCCATTCCGGCAGCGGCGGCTGCGCCCCGAGCCCCAGGAAGCCGAGCCCCGCCGCGATCAGGATGATGCCCGCCATGTCGAGCGTGACGCGGATGATCATCGACGAATAGCAGAGCGGCAGGACGTGGTTGAAGATTACCCGCGCCGAGGACGCGCCCTGAATCTGGACGGCCGAGATGAACTCGGCCCCCCGGAAGGTCAGGACCTCGGATCGGGCGATGCGGGCATAGGGCGGCCAGGCGGTGATGGCGATGGCGATGACGGCGTTTTCGATCCCCGGCCCGAGTGCCGCGACGAAGGCGAGTGCCAGGATCAGCTTCGGCATCGACAGGAACATGTCGGTGATCCCCATCAGCACCCGGTCGATCCAGCCGCCGAAATAACCCGAGACGGCGCCGATGATCAGGCCCAGCGGCGCGGTGATGACCGCCACGAGGACCACGATCAGGAGCGTGATGCGCGCGCCGTAGACGACGCGGCTGTAGATGTCGCGCCCGAGTTCGTCCGTGCCCATCCAGTGCGCGCCCGAGGGCGGCAGGAGGCGGTCGCCCAGCTCCTGCGCGTTGGGCGGGTAATGCGCGACCCACGGCGCGAAGAGCGCCGTCAGGACGAGCGCGATGATGATGAAGAGGCCAAGGGCCGCCAAAGGGTTGCGGAGCAGCGCCCGCGTCAGCGCATAGGCGCGCCCGGCATTCGCCTGCAGCCGCGAGGCGGGCGTCGTGTCGGTCAGCCATCGGGCAGCGGAGAAGGCCATGACGCGTCCCTAGCGGCTTCGGGCGTCGAGCACGCGGTAGAGCATGTCCGACCCCTTGTTGATGACGATGAACACGGTCCCGATCACCAGCGTCGCGCCGAGGACGGCGGCCATGTCGGCATTGAGGAGCGCGTTCGTCAGGTAGTTGCCGATGCCCGGCCAGGAAAACACGATCTCGATCAGGACCGAGCCTTCGAGCAGCGACGCGTAGCTGAGCCCTACGACCGTGATGATCGGGATGCGGATCGGGCGGAAGGCGTGAACCCAGATGACGCGCCACTCGCTCATGCCCTTGACGCGGGCGGTGGTCAGGTACTCTTGCCCCAGCTGGTCCAGCATCAGCGACCGCGTCATCCGCGAGATGTAGGCAAGGCTGTAGAAGCCGAGGATCAGCGCGGGCAGCACCATGTGATGCGCCGCGTTGCGGAACACGTCCCACTGGCCGTCGAAGGCTGCGTCGATCAGCATCACGCCCGTCACCGTCGGCACGAGCCCCTCGAAGAAGATCGAGAGCCGCCCCGGCGGCGCCGCCCAGCCGAGCCCTGCGTAGAACACCGCAAGCGCCACCAGCCCCAGCCAGAACGCCGGAACCGCGTAGCCCACGAGGCCGAGGACGCGGATCACCTGATCGACCCACGAGCCCTGCCGGTAGGCCGCCAGCACCCCCATCGGCAGCCCGAGCGCCACGCCCACGATCAGGCCGATCGTCGCCAGCTCGAAGGTCGCCGGCACGACACGGCCCAGATCCTCGATCACCGGGCGGCCCGTGGTGATCGACATGCCCAGGTCGCCGCGCAACACGTCGCCCACATAGGTCGCGAACTGCACCAGCAGCGGATCGTCGAGCCCCATCTCGGCCCGGACCTGGTTGTAGGTCTCGATCGTCGCACGCTCGCCCACCACGGCCAGCACCGGGTCGATCGGCATGACGCGCCCGATGAAGAACGTGATCGCCATCAGCCCGAGGAAGGTCAACACGATCACCAGCGTCATCGCCCCCGCCCGCATCGCACGGTCGGCGCCGCGGGATCGCGACGTGCCCATCCGCGCGGATGGCGAGCTCGTGACGGCGGTCTCGGCGCTCATGACGGTCCTCTTGTTCGCTATAAGAACGAAAGTTCAGATAATTCTTGGATTGCGCAAGCGCTTTTGGTTTAGTCGGACGAATTAAGTCGGACCGGATACGCGAGGGGCGGATCGCCCGCCCGGCCGCGTCTCCGGCATCCCCCTGACAGGAGAGAGAACCCCATGCGTTTCATCCGATCAACCATTCTGGCCAGTGCGCTGGTCTTGCCGATGGGTACGCCGGCCCTGCTGGCCGAGACGCCGGACAACATGCTGGTGGTCGCGCAGAACATTGACGACATCGTCGCGCTCGACCCCGCGCAGGCCTATGAGTTCACCGCGGGCGAGCTTCTGACCAACATCTATGACCGCCTCGTGCAGTACGATGCCGAAGACCCGACGGTCCTCGCCGCCGGTCTGGCCGAAAGCTGGGAGACGGATCCCGAGAACAAGACGATCACGTTCCAACTGCGCGACGCGACCTTCCATTCCGGCAACCCGGTGCGCGGCGAGGACGTGGTGTTCTCGTTCAAGCGCGTGGTCGACCTGAACCTGAACCCGGCCTTCATCCTGACCCAGCTCGGCTGGACGCCCGAGAATGTCGAGGAGATGGTCGCCGCCGACGGCAACACGGTGACCGTGCAATATGCCGGGGACTATTCACCCGCCTTCGTCCTGAACGTGCTGGCCGCCCGCCCCGCCTCCATCGTCGACAAGGCCCTCGTGATGGCCAACGAGGTGGACGGCGATCAGGGGAACGCCTGGCTGAACCAGAACTCCGCCGGGACCGGGCCGTTCATGCTGGCCGGGTATCGGCCGTCCGAACTGGTTCGGATGACGGCCTATGACAACTACTTCAAGGAAGGCCCCAAGATCGAGCAGGTGGTGATCCGCCACACGGTCGAGCCCGCGACCCAGCAACTCCTGCTGGAGCAGGGTGACGTGGACATGGCCCGCAACCTGACGCCCGACCAGGTGAATTCCATGAGCGGCGACGGCGCACGGGTCGAGGTCTTCCCGCAGGCCGCGATCCACTTCCTCGTCTTCAACCAGAATGTCCCGGAACTGACGAGCGAGGCGCTCTGGGAGGCGTCGCGCTACCTGATCGACTACGAGGGCATGACCGACACTTTCCTCAAGGGCCAGATGGAGATCCACCAGTCCTGGTGGCCCAAGGGCTTTCCGGGTGCGGTGACCGACACGCCCTACAGCTACGACCCCGAGAAGGCGCGTCAGATACTCGAGGACGGCGGCGTCGAGCTGCCGATCAACGTGACGCTGGACACCATCGCGGCGCAGCCCTTCACGGACATGGCGCAGGCGATCCAGAACACCTTCGCCGAGGTCGGGATCAACTTCGAGATCACCAGTGCGACGACCGCGCAGATGATCACCAAGTACCGCGAGCGCAAGCACCAGGCGGCGATGCTCTACTGGGGTCCGGACTTCATGGACCCGCATTCCAACGCCAAGGCGTTCTCGTACAACTCCAACAACGATCAGGACGCCTATGCCGCGACGACCACGTGGCGGAACTCCTGGGCCGTGCCCGAGGAGCTCAACGAGATGACGCGCGCCGCGCTGGAGGAGAGTGACCCCGCCAAGCGCGAGGCGATGTACACCGACCTGCAGCTCCGCATCCAGGAGACATCACCGATCATGATCATGTTCCAGGCGTCCTACCAGGTCGGCATGGCCGAGAACGTGTCGGGCTACGTCAATGGTGCCACCTCGGACTTCGTGTTCTACCGGCTGGTCGAGAAGAACTGATCTCCTCGACATGAAACTGCGAAGGGCGGCCCCGGTGGCCGCCCTTTCCTATGTCCGGCCGTGGTCTCGTGGGCGTGCCGACGTATCCGGCCGTAAACGACTTCGGCCACCACAGGGCGCGGACGCCGGATCTGAGGGACTGACCGGAGCTTCGCACCGCGTCCGCGAGCATTCGCGATGCAGCGCACCCGCGGGTCCAGCCCGCTAAACCTGTTGTGCAAGTCGGCGCCAACGGCGATGCAGCATAGATGGCCACCGAGATCGAGTTTTCTTCCGCGGCACTGAACGCGACGGCGCGACGGCACATTCGCGTGTTTCAGCTCCACCAGTTCCTAGACCGTCTGGCGATGGGACTGACCGTCGCCGTCGTCGCCCTGGCCTTGACCGACCGGGGCATGGACCTTTTTCAGATCTCACTTCTCTTCGGTATCTACTCGCTCACCACGATGGCGATGGAACTGCCGTTCGGCGGCCTTGCCGACAGCATCGGGCGCAAGCCGGTCTTCCTGACGGCGGTCGTCGCCAGCCTGATCTCGCTCGCCCTGTTCCTCTCTACGAGCGACTTCCATGTTCTCGCGCTGTCGTTCGCTTTCATCGGGTTCGGACGGGCGCTCAGGTCGGGGACGCTGGATGCCTGGTTCGTCGAGACCTTCAAGGCCGACGCGCCCGATGTGGACGTCCAGCCCGCACTGGCCAAGGCGCAATGGGCCAATGCCATAGGTTTGGCCATCGGTGCCGTCCTGGGCGGGCTCCTGCCCGACATTCTGGGCGAGGTCGCGACAGACCTTGGGTTCAGCATCTACGATGTGTCCTACGTGGCGAGCTTCTGCGTCATGCTCGGCGTGTTCGTCTTCACGATGTGGGCCATCGTCGAAGCCCCGAGTCCGATGAACGCCACGGCTCTGGTGCGCGGCTTCGCCAATGTCCCGACGGTGATACGCGACGCGAGCCTCCTTGCGCTGAAGCACCCCGCCCTGTCGCTGCTTCTGGCGGCGTTGGCCTTCTTCCTGATGGCGACCAACCCGGTCGAGGTGATCTGGCCGACCCATGCAAAGCCGATGCTGGACGGGGGGCTTGCCAACACCGTCATCGGCGTCGTGACCGCGACCTATTTCTTCTCGATCGCGTTCGGCGCGTTTCTGTCTCCGCATATCAGCCGGATCTTCAGACGGCGGCACGCCGTGACGCTGGCCGCGACCTTTGCGTGCCTGGCGGCGGCTCAGATCGCCTTGGCGCTGCAAGGCGGTATCGTCGGATTTGTGGCGGTCTTCGTCCTATACTCCGTGATCCTTGGTGTCAGCGAGACGCCCGCCAGCAGCATTCTGCACCGCTGCGTGGAAGACCGTCAGCGATCAACCATGCTATCCCTGCGATCGCTGATACAGCAGTTGGGGGCCGCGCTCGGCCTGCTTCTGGCCGGAGCCGTCGCCGAGATCTACTCGACGCCCATCGCGTGGATGGTCGGTGCGGCGTTCCTGATCGTTGCGGTGATGCTGATCCTCGTGCTGGCCAGCCGGCTGGCCACGGATGCGGATAGCTGAGGGCGACATCGCTCGGATCGGGCCGGACTGGGCACCGCACCACGACGCCCAGGGAGCGGCCACCGCGACCGCCCCTCGCTGTTCAATCGCCGCGCGTCACTCCACGACGGTCAGGTCCTGCCAGCCGCTCGTCAGCGCCTCGCCGCCGCCGGGACGAGCCACGATGCAATCCTCGACGCGGGCCGAGAAGTTACCCTCCTGGAAGATCGAGGGCTCGATGGTGAAGATCATGCCCTCTTCGACCGGAGTCTCGTCGCCCGCCGTCAGGAAGGGCGGCTCGTGGACGTCCCAGCCGATCGCGTGGCCCAGGCGGTGGCGGAACCTGTCGCCGTAGCCCGCATCCGCGATCACGTCGCGGGCGACCTTGTCGACCGCCTCGCAGGTGGTGGCCCCCGCCTTCAATGCGGCGATGCCCGCGTGCTGGCTCTCCATGATGAGCTTGTGGACCTTGATCTGCTCGGCATTGGGCGCGCCGAAGGACACCGTGCGCCCGAAATCGTAGCACATCCCGTCATGGATCGCGCCGAAGTCGAAGAGAACCGATACCGGCGCCGTCAGCACGCGCGGCCAGCTTTGCAGCTTGCGCCCGAAGAGGATCGGATGGTTCGGCCCGGTGTTGTAGAGCGACGTCGTGAAGGACGGCCCGAGCGAGCCCTGCTTTTTGAGCTGGTAATCCACCTCGGAGGACACATCGAGCTCGGTCATTCCGATCTTGAGGTTCTTGACCACCTCGGCGAAGGCCGCCTCGGTCATGGCGCCGGCCTGGCGCATCTTCTCGATCTCGTCGGCATCCTTGATGACGCGGAGCTTGCGGAGCATGTCGGTCGCCGACACGAAGCGCGCGCCGGGCACCAGCTTCTGCAGCTCCATCAGGCTCTCGGCCTCGGCATCGTCGGAGGTCGCGATGGTCGCGTCGTCCTTGATCCCAAGCTCCTTGAGGATGCCGCGCACCATGTCGACCGGGTCGTCCCAGTCGCCGAGGACGCGAACGTCATGGCCCTCGATGCCGCACGCCGAACCGAACTCGACCGTCATGCGCGGCAGAGTCAAAATGGGGTCGTGATCGGGCGACAGCCACGCGCCTTCCAACCACATGCCGGGATGCAGGTTGCGGCCGTAATTCGGGATGTCGCGGTGAAGCCCGGTCAGATAGTCGAGATCGGTGCCGATCGGCACGAAGACGAGATCCGCCTTGCCCGCAATGATCTCGCGGTATTTCGCCATGCGTTCCTGATAGCTCGCCATGTCAGGCCTCCTTCAAAAGCTGAGTGGGTTCGTCGTTGAGGTGGCAGGCCGACCGTCGGTCGCCCTCCAGATCGCGCAGCGCGGGCGCCTCGACCCGGCAGCGGTCCATCGCGAAGGGACAGCGCGGGTGGAAATGGCAACCCGACGGCGGGTCCATGGGCGACGGGATGTCGCCCTCGATCGGGGCGTAGGTCATGCGGCGGCGGTCGAGCCGGGGCACGCCCTCGATCAGCGCGCGGGTATAGGGATGGTTCGGCGCGTCGAACAGCGCCTCGGCCGGGCCGCTTTCGACGATGCGGCCCAGATACATGACGATGACGCGGTCCGAGACATATCGCACGACCCCGAGATCGTGGCTGATGAACAGATAAGTCAGATCAAGTTCGTCGCGCAGGTCCATGAAAAGGTTGACGATCTGTGCCTGGATCGAGACGTCGAGCGCGGAGACCGCCTCGTCGCAGACGATGAGATCGGGCTTGACGGCCAACGCGCGGGCGATGCCGACGCGCTGGCGCTGACCGCCCGAGAACTGGTGCGCGAAGCGTTCACGGAACGCGGGGTCGACGCCGCAGCGCTCCATCAGGGCCTCGACATAGGAGGTCAGCTCATCGGGGCCGACGACGCGGTGGACGCGGGGCGCTTCCGCGATCAGCTCGCCCAGCCGCTTGCGGGGGTTGAGCGACGAGAACGGGTCCTGGAAGATCATCTGCCGGTCGAGCCCGGCGCCGCGATCCGGGTGGCCGTCGTGGATGATCTCGCCGGTCGTGGGCTGGATGAGCCCGGCCACCATGCGCCCCAGCGTGGACTTGCCGCATCCGCTCTCCCCGACGACGCCGACAACCTCGCCCCGGCGCATGGCAAAGGTTACGCCGTCCACGGCGCGCACCCCGGCCCGGCGCCTGGCCAGCCCCAACCGCGCAAGCACGCGACCGATCAGGCCCGTGCCGCCGTCGAAGACCTTGGTCAGATCGCGAACCTCGAGAATGGGCGCGTCGGTCACGTCGTGCCCTCCGTCAGCGGATGGACGCAGCGCACCATCCGGCCTGGCGCGATCTCGACGGCCGGGGGTGGCGCGGCACAGGCGGCGGTGGCGCGGGCACAGCGGGGCGCAAAGGCGCAGCCCTCGGGAAGTTCGGTCAGCGACGGCATTCGGCCGGGGATCTGCGGCAGGCGCACGCCCTTGGGATGCGAGGCCGGCACGCTATCGATCAGGCCGCGCGTGTAGGGATGGGCGGGCGCGTCGATCAGGTCGTCGACCGGCCCGCTCTCGACGATGCGGCCCGCATACATCACGGCGATCCGGTCGGCGATGCCCGCGATGACGGCGAGGTCGTGGGTGATCCAGATCAGCGCCGTGCCGCGATCGGTGCAAAGCTTCTGGACGACCGACAGGATCTGGCCCTGGATCGTGACGTCGAGCGCGGTGGTCGGCTCATCCGCGATGATGACCTCGGGGTCGTGGAGGAGTGCCGTCGCGATGGCCACGCGCTGCCGCATCCCGCCCGAAAGCTGGTGGGGATAGGCGCGCAGCCGGGCCTCGGGCGCGGCGATCCCGACCTCCTGCAACGCGGCGAGGCAGCGGGCGCGGGCCGCGCGGCGACCGATGGTCTCGTGGGCGCGGAGCGCGTCGATCATCTGCGTCTCGATCCGAAGAACCGGGTTGAGCGTCATCATCGGGTCCTGGAAAATCATCGCGATCCGCTTGCCCCGCATCGCGCGCAGCCCCTCGGGCGAGAGCGCGGTGAGATCGGTGCCGGTCAGGTCCACACTCCCGCCGACGACGCGACCGGGCGGCGAGAGGAGCCCCGTGATCGAGAAGCCGGTGATGGACTTGCCGGAACCGCTTTCGCCGACCAGCGCGAGGATCTCGCCGCGCGCGACGGCGAGGTCGATCTCGCGGAGCGCGCGCACCTCCTCACCCCCGAAGAAGAACGAGGTCGAGAGGCCGCGGACATCGAGGACGGTCTCCATTCAGCGGTCCAGATGTGGGTTGAGGACGTCGCGCATCCGGTCGCCGAGGACATTGACGCTGACGATGAGGACGAGGAGCACAAGGCCCGGCAGGACGCTGATCCACCAGCGGCCCGATTGCAGATAGTCGAAGCCGTTGGCGATCAGCAGGCCGAGCGAGGGCCGCGTCGGCGGCAGGCCGAGCCCGAGAAAGGAGAGCGTCGCCTCGAGCGAGATCGCCTGCGCCATCTGGATCGTGGCGACCACGAGGATCGTCGGCAGGCAGTTGGGCAGAACGTGGAGGAACAGAATGCGCCACGGTCCAAGCCGCAGGCCGCGCGCCGCCTCGACATAGTCGCGGGCGTTCTCGACCAGTGCGACACCCCGCACCGTTCGGGCGAAATAGGCCCATTGGACCACGACGAGGGCGAAGATGATCTTGTCGACCCCGCGCCCGAGGATGACGAGCAGGACGAGTGCCACGAGGATGGTCGGAAAGCTGAGCTGCAGGTCCACAATCCGCATCAGGAGCGCGTCGACCCAGCCGCCCCGGAACGCCGCGACGAGGCCCACCAATGTGCCGACGGTCAGCGCGATCAGCCCCGAGGCGAGACCCACCAACAGCGAGATGCGCAGCCCGTAGAGCATCGCCGAGAGCATGTCGCGCCCCTGCCCGTCCGTCCCGAGCCAGTGCGTCATGCCCGAGAAGGCCTGCTCGCCCGGTCGAAGAAGGTTGTCGAGGATCGAGACCGACGCGAGGTCGTACGGGTCTTGCGGGGCGATCCACGGCGCCAGAAGTGCCAGCCCCGCCATGAGAACGAACACGAAGAGCGCGATTGCGGCCGAGGGAACGGCGAGGAATGCGCTGGTGAAGAGGCGCAGGCGGGAGGGGCGCTCGACGGCCGTGGCGGTCACGCGTCACCGCCGACGCGCACGCGCGGATCGAGGATCGAATAGACGATATCCACGAGGAGGTTCAGGCCGACGAACATCACGACGACGAAGATGAGGTAGGCCACGATCAGCGGACGGTCGAGCACCGCGATCGCGTCGATCAGCATCTTGCCGACGCCGGGCCAGGAGAAGATCGTCTCTGTCACGACGGCGAAGGCGATGACGCCGCCGAACTCCATCCCGAGGACGGTCACGATCGGGATGAGGATGTTCTTGAGGACGTGGACCCCGATGATGCGACGCTCGGCGATGCCATTGGCGCGGGCGAAGCGGATGTAGTCGGCATGCAGCACCTCGCGCATGCCCGCGCGGGTCAGGCGGATGACCATCGCCGTCATCACGAGCGACAGCGTGAAGGCGGGCATCAGGAGGTGGCGGAGGCCGTCGAGTGTCAGGAAGCTGACCTCGACGCCGAAGACGTCGGTGAGCTCGCCGCGGCCGATCGAGGGCAGCCAGCCGAGGCAGACCGAGAAGACGAGGATGAGGATGAGGCCGATCCAGAAAACCGGGACCGAGAAGCTGACCATCGAAAAGCCCATGATGGTCTTCGAGATCCAGCTGTCGGGCTTCAGGCCGGCATACATGCCCATCGGCAGCCCGAGGACGACGGCCATGACGAGGGCCACGACGGCCAGTTCCAGCGTGGCGGGAAAGCGTCCCCAGATGAGGGTCATGGCCGGTATGCCGTGGGTGAAGGAGCGGCCGAGATCGCCTTGCAGAAGGTTCGTCAGGAACAGCCAGTACTGCTCCCAGATCGGCTTATCGAGGCCGAGATTGGCGATGATGTCGTTGAGGCAGGCTTGCGTGCATTCCGACGAGGCGAAGATGTAGACGGGGTTGCCGACCACGTTGACGCCGAAGAACACCAGCATCGTCATCACGATCAGGACCAGAAGGGCCTGAAGGATGCGCTTGATGATGAACTCCAGCATCGTCTCTTCGCCTCGCGGGTTGGTTCAGGTCACTCGACGCGCTTGATCTCGGTCGCGAGTGTCCGCTCGTTGGTGCGCGGCGTGTGCTCGAGACCCGAGCGCATGGCCCACTTGTTGACCTGGAAGTGCAGCGGGATCAGCGCGTAGTCGGCCATCGCGATCCGCGTGGCGTCCTGCAGAAGCTCCAGCCGCGCCTCGCGGTCGATGGTCTGCTTGGCGAGGATCGACTTGGCGTCGATATCCGTGTTCGAATACCGGCCGAAATTGCCGTTCCCACCGCCCGTGGCCGCATTGTAGGTCTCGAGGATGCCCGAGACGGTGTAGGTCGCCTCGCCCGCCACGGTGCCCCAACCGGTCAGCGACATCGAGAATTTCGGGCTATCGAAGCCGGGGAAGCTGTCCTCGCCGCCCCGGATCAGGTCCGAGAAGAAGATGTTGCGCGGCATGGTGTCCACGGCCGTCTCGATACCGATGCGGGACCAGAACTGCGCGACCGCCTCGATGACGCGGGCGTCATTGATGTAGCGATCGTTCGGCCCGTGGATCGTCATCTTGAAGCCGTCGCCATAACCCGCCTCGGCCAGCAGCCGCTGTGCCTCCTCGGGGTCGTAGGCATCGGGCTCGAGCTCGTCGACATGGCCGAAGAAACCCGGCGGCACGATGTTCGCGGCCGGGAGCGACGCGCCGCCCATGATGCGGTCGCGGATCGCCTCGCGGTCGATGGCGAGGCTGAGCGCCTTGCGCACGCGCATGTCGCGCAGCGGGTTGGGCGTCAGCGGGTTGCCGTCCATGTCGGTGACGTAATCCTCGACGTGGCGATAGGCGGGCATCATGTAGATCAGCCGGTCCGACGAGACGGTCGAGACGGTGAAGTCCGGGTTCGCCTCGAGCTGCGGCAGATCGACGGTCGGCGGATAATCGATGATGTCCACGTCGCCGTTCAGGAGCGCCGCGAGCCGCGAGCTGTCTTCGCCCACGGGACGGAACACGACCTGGTCCCAGCCGGGATCGCCGCCCCACCAGTTCGGGTTCTTGACCACGCTGATGCGGTTGCCGGGGCTGTATTCCTCGAACATGAACGGGCCGGTGCCGGTGGCCGCCTCGCCCGAGTTGAAATCGACCGACGCGGTGGCTCCGGACGCCGCATGCTCGGCCACGATCGGCAGCATGGCGAGGTCCTCGGCCATCGTCGGATAGGGCCCCTGCGTCGAGATATGGACGGTGTAGTCGTCGATCTTCTCCCACGACTTGCCACCCTTATCGAGCTGGAAGGCGGGGGATGCGGGCGCGCCGTCGATGCCGGCCTTCAGGCGGTCGAAGGTAAAGATCACGTCGTCGGCGTTGAACGTCTCGCCGTCATGCCACTGCACGCCCTCGCGCAGCTTGAACTCCCACTTCTCCTCTTCGATCGGCTCCCACGAGACGGCGAGGCCGGGCACGGGCTGCGACGCGCTGTCGAGATCGACGAGATGCTCGAACATGTGCTCCTGCACCTGGAGGTCGGCCGAGAGCTGCGTCCAGTGGGGATCGAGCGAGCTCGCCTCGGATCGCGCGCCGATGGTCAGCACATCCTGTGCGTAGACCGGCATCGCCAGCGTCACGGCGAAGGCCGTGATCGTCAGATTTATCTTCGACATAGACGAATTCTCCTCTCTGCAATCGAGCCGACACGCGGGCTCACGTCGTGGCTTAATGCGAGGAAGTTCGCACCGCGCACAGTTGTTCTTGAATGCACTGTGCGGGGTTCCCGCCGACCTGTCCACATTTTTTGCGCGGTATCCGACGATTGGCCGCGCCGCCGGCGGGACCGGGCGCGGACATGGTCGGTCTGGAATGGGTCGAGGGTCTGCCGGGCCGGGGCCGACGCCCCCTGCCCGCTCAGCCGAGGCCGAGGATGCGCTTGGCTTCGGCCGGGGTCGCGACGGGGCGGTCGTGTTCGGCGCAGATCGCCGCCGTCCGCGCGACCAGCGCGGCATTCGACGGGGCGAGCACCTCGCGCGAGAGGCGCAGGTTGTCTTCGAGCCCCGTCCGCGCGTGCCCGCCCGCCGCGATGCTCCAGCGGTTAAGCACGTCCTGCTGCGCGCCGATTCCCGCGGCGCACCACGGCGCGTCGTCGCCAAAAAGACGTTTCACCGTGCGGACGTAGAAGTCGAACACCTCGCGGTCGGCGGGCATCGCGTTTTTCACGCCCATCACGAACTGGACGTAGGGCGTGTCCGCGATCTGGCCCGCCGCGTGCATCTCGGCGGCCCGCAGGATGTGGCTGAGGTCGAAGGCCTCGATCTCGGGCTTCACGCCATGTTCGATCATCTGGGCGGCCAGCCAGTCGACGAGATCGGGCGGGTTCTCGTAGACGAGCGTGGGGAAGTTGTTCGACCCGACCGAGAGCGACGCCATATGCGGCCGCAGCGGCAGCATCCCGCCACGCGCCTGCCCCGCCCCCGAACGCCCGCCGGTCGAGAACTGAATGATGATGTCGGGGCAGTGTGTCTCCAACCCCTCCTTCAGCGCGGCGAAGCGATCGGGATCGCTGGACGGGGTCTCGTCGTCGTTGCGGACATGGGCGTGGACGATGGCGGCCCCGGCCTCGTGCGCGGCATGGGTGCTCTCGACCTGCTCGGACACGCTGATCGGCACGGCGGGGTTATGGGCCTTCCGCGGCAGGCTCCCGGTGATCGCGACACAGATGATGCAAGGCGTCGTCATGCGCTCGGCGCCAGCACGAAATCGTGGATGACCTCGTGGAACGGCCCCGCGGCGCCTTCGGCGGCGATGCGGACGGGATCGTCGATCAACTCGAACTTGGCGAGCAGGCTCTGCTTCACGCCGAACACCGCGTCCGAGTTGATGTATGTGTCATCGGGATCGAAGATGTGGGTAATCAGCGTCTCGAAGCCCGGCGCTTCAAGGATGTAGTGCAGATGCGCCGGGCGGTAGGGATGCCGGCCGAGCTGCGCCAGGAGCTTTCCCACCGGCCCGTCATCAGGGATCGGGTAGAAGCGCGGTCGCGCGCCCCAGAAATGATAGCGCCCATCCGCGCCCGTGCGGAACACGCCGCGCAGATTGAAGTCGGGTTGGATGCCCTTCTGCTGGACGTCGTAGAAGCCGTCATCGTTCGTCTGCCAGACGTCGAGCGTCGCGCCCTCGATCGGCCGGCCGCCGGTGTCGAGGATGCGCCCCTTGATCAGCATCGGCTCGCCCTTGCCGTCGAGGCAGATGTTTGCCCCCATCGGCAGCTCGGGCGCGTCCGGCACGTGAAACGGCCCCAGCACGGTGCTTTCGGAGGCCCCGCTGGGCTTTCGGTTGTTGATCGCGTCGACCAGCATCGACACGCCCAGCACGTCGCTCAGCAGGATGAACTCCTGCCGCCAGTCGTCGGACATGTGCCCCGTCTCGGTCAGGAACTTGATCGCCTCGAGCCATTCGGCCTGCGTCGGCTCCATTTCCTTGATGGCCTCGTGCAGATGCCGGATGATCGTCGCCATCAGCGCGGCCAGCCTTGGATTGGCCGTGTCGGCCATCCGCGCGATCACCACGTCGGCCGAGGTCTCTTCGGTGAAGTAGCCGAGATTGTCTTCTCGCATCGTCACTCTCCTATCGGGCCAGCACCGTGCCGAGCACCCGGCCGAGTTCGGCCTCGGGGTCGGCCGCCAGCGTGTCATGCCGCCAGCAGACATGCTGGTCGGGTCGCGTCAGGATGCAGCCGGTGTCGCCGACCTCGCGGGCGCGGGCCCAGTCGCCGGTATGATCGACATAAGGCTGGCGCGGTCCGATCACGTGGGTGTGGATCGTCACCCCCAGGTCTCGGGCAACCGCCTCGGCCGCCGCGACCCAAGGCTCGCCGCCGAGCCCGGTGAACAGCGTGAATGCCCCGCCCCCCGCCAGGTCGAGAGTCGAGACCTTGGCCCCGTCGCCGTCGAAGAGCCATGCATGCGGGATGCGCGCGCCGGGCCACGTGGTCGGCTGGTAATGAAGGTCCGCGTCGAGCGCGAAGTCGGGCTCCATCTGGCCGTCGGTGACGATGGCATCCGAGCTGTAGCGCTGGTTCATCTCGACCCCGTGGGCGTCGAATTCGTATTTCTTGAACGCGATCGCCTCGCGGAGCGCCGCCCGCTGGGCCTGCGCCGCCTCGGTCGTGTCGCAGCGGGCATCCATGTTGGCCTGCATCGTCTCGGGATCGTTGCTCTCGGTCAGGCCGAGCGCCTCGAAGATGGGACCGAACTCGCCGATGGACTGGTTGGCGCGGGTCACGATCTGCTTGGCCACGGGCGCGCGTTCGACCGAGTAGGTCACCAAGAGTGCCTCACCCGCCTGCCCCTTCAGGACCGCCGCGATCTTCCAGGCGAGGTTGAACGCGTCTTGGATCGAGGTGTTCGACCCCAGCCCGTTCGACGGCGGATGCCGGTGGATCGCGTCACCCATGCAGAACACCCGGTCCTTCTGGAGATGGGTGGCGTAGTAGTTGTTGACGGTCCAGGTTGACCAGCTCGTGATGTCCACCTCGAGCTGGGGATCGCCGACGAGGTCGCGGACGACCTTGGTGGCGAAGGCGTCATCGACATCCGGCGGCGGCTGGTTGATGTCGTAGCCCCAGACGATCAGCCACTCGTTCCACGGCCGCACCATCCGCACGAGGCCCATGCCGATGCCGCCCACATCCGCGCCCGGCTGGACGACCCAGTAGAGGACCGACGGCCGGTGGGCGACGTATCTGGACAGGTCCGCCTTGAAGAGGATGTTCATCGAGCCGCCGACGCCCATCCTGCCCTCGAAGGGCAGATCGATCTGGTCGGCCACCAGCGAATTTCCCCCGTCGGCGCCGATCAGGTATTTCGACCGGATCGTCACCTCCTTGCCGGTCAGCCGGTCGAGGCAGGTCGTGGTCACGCCCTCCGCGTCCTGGTCGTGGCGGAGGTATTCCGTGCTCATTCGGGCCTGCGTGCCGCGCTTGCAGGCGGTCTTGAAAAGAAGCGGCTCCATGAAGGTCTGCGGCAGGTCGTTCATGAAGGTGGGCGAGCTGAGCAGATGCTCGGCCTTCGACATCGGGTGGGTGCCCCAGCTCTTCATGCGGCCGATCTCCTCGCCCACGAGGCTTTCGCAGAAGACGTTCTCGCCCATCAGCTCCTGGTCGGCGGCGAACATGTAGGCCTCGTCCTCGACGTCGCGCCCCAGATCGCGAAGCACCTCCATCGTGCGCTGGTTGGTGATGTGCGCGCGGGGCGTGTTGGCCAGCCAGCGATAGCGGTTGATGGCCATGTTCTCGATCCCGTAGGTCGAGAGCAGCGCCGCCGAGGCCGACCCGGCGGGGCCCGTTCCGATGATGAGAACGTCCGTGGTGATATCTGCCATGCTGGCCTCCCTCTTGGCGGTGGATCAGGCGCCGGTGGCGCGGATCGCGTCGATGTGGTGTCGGGGCGCGCGGGTCATCTGACGGGGTCGCGCGACGTGGGGATGTTCGGGCCGGAGAGCCGGCGCTGGATCGGGAAGAGTTGCAGGCCCGTCCGTTCGCTCAGCAGTCCCCAGAGGCCGCGGGGTGCCACGAGCATCACGGCAATCGCGAGGACGCCCAGCGTCATCAGGTACCAGCTTCCGAAATCCGCGAGCAGTGATTGGAGTGCGAAGAAGATCAGCACGCCGAGGATCGGGCCCTCGATCGTGCCGATCCCGCCGATGACGACAATGAAGATCACGTAGGCCGTCCAGTCGGTGAGGCTGAAGGCCGCGTCGGGACTGATGCGCGCCTTCTGCATGTAGATGAGCCCGCCCGCGAGGCCGGTTCCCAGCGCCGAGGTCAGGAACACGATCCACTTCATGCGGCCGGCGTCGACGCCCACCGATTGGGCGGCCTGCGTGTTGTCTCGCACCGCGGCCAGCGCCAGCCCGCGCCGCGTCCGCAAGAGCCAGTAGATGCCGCCGATGGTCACGAGTGCCAGTGCCAGCGCCAGCCAGTAGGCGAGGATGTCGCGTGCCGCCGGGGCGCGGATGTCGAGAAGCGTCTGAATGCCCTCGACGAACCACATGTCGCGCGTCGCGTCGCGCGGCAGCGACGTGCCCGTCCCGCCGCCCAGCGCCTTCCACTGGGCGACCAGCAGGCGCACGACCTCGGCCAGCACCCAGGTGCCGATGGCGAAATATGCGCCGTTGAGGCGGAAGGCGAAGAAGGCGAAGGGCACGGCCAGAACGAGGCCTGCCAGCCCGGCCGCGAGGATCGCCGGGACCGGGTCCATCCCGGCCAGGATCACGGCCGCGAACATCGCGTAGGCGCCGATCCCGACGAAAGCCTGCTGGCCCACGCTGACGAGGCCGCCATAGCCCGCGAGCAGATTCCAGAACTGCGCCAGAACCAGCATCGTCAGGATGAAGAACATGTCCTGTATCGTACCCCGCCCGGCAAAGAGCGGCAGGGCCACGAGCACGGCGACGAGGACGATGGCCAGTGCGCCCGTGACACGGGAGGCGGGCGTGCGGGTGGTGACGGAATAGGCCATCAGTCGTTCGCCCTCGGGAAGAGGCCGCGCGGCCGCACGAGAAGGACGGCGAGGAAGGCGACATGCCCCGCGAGGATCTGCCATTCGGGGTTGATCGCGGCGCCCACGGTTTGCGCGACGCCGATGATGACGCCCCCCGCGAGCGTCCCCCAGAGCGAGCCGAGCCCGCCGATGATGACGGCCTCGAAGGCGTAGATCAGGCGCGCGGGGCCGATGCTCGGGTCGAAATTCGCGCGCAGCCCGAGATAGAGCGCGGCGATGGTGACGATGATCAGCGCGATGCCGGTGGCGGTCGCGAAGATGCGCGCGGGCTTGATCCCCATGAGGCCCGCGGTGGTCGCATCGTCCGAGGTGGCCCGGAAGGCGCGGCCAAGTTCGGTCCGGTAGAAAAGCTGGTTCAAACCGACGATCACGAGGATGGCGGAGGCGAAGGTCAGAAGCGGCATGACGCCCAGCGCGATGGGCCCCACGTCGATCGACGCCGTGGTCAGCGCGTTGGTCGGCAGGCGCTGGCTGTCGGCCGAGAAGGTCTCGAGCAGGACGTTCTGGAGCGCGATGGAGAGACCGAAGGTCACGAGGAGCGGCGGCAGGATGTCGTCGCCCAACGTGCGGTTCAGGAGGAATTTCTGAAGCCCGTATCCCAGCGCGAACATCAACGGCATCGCGATCAGCACGGCGACGAAGGGCGACAGCCCCAGCAGCGTGACCAGCAGCAGGATCAGGTACGCCCCCATCACGATCAGGTCGCCATGGGCGAGATTCACCAGCCGCATGATCCCGAAAACGAGGCTGAGCCCGGCGGCAAAGAGCGTATAGAGCCCGCCGAGCAGGATGCCCTGAAGGATGGTGTCGACCCAGATCATGCGGCGGCTCCGAAATAGGCGGCGTGGATATCGTCGCGGCTGATGGTGTCGGGGGTCCCGGTCAGGGTGATCCGACCCTCCATCATGCAGTAGATGCGGTCGGCCACCGCGAGGGCCTGGCCGATATCCTGCTCGACCACGACGAGCGACGCGCCGGCCGCCTTGATCGCCGGGACGGCCCTGTAGATGTCCTTGATGACCACCGGCGCCAGCCCGAGGCTGATCTCGTCGCAAAGGAGGACGCGCGGATTGCTCATCAGGGCGCGTCCGATCGCGACCATCTGCTGCTGTCCGCCCGAAAGCGCGGTGGCGGGCGATTGCCGCCGCTCGCGCAGGATCGGGAAGAGGTCGTAGACCGTTTCGAGGCTCCAGTGCCCGTCCACCTTGCGCCCGTAGCGCCCGATCAGCAGGTTTTCCTCGACGCTGAGCGACGGAAAGAGCTTGCGGCCCTCGGGCACCATCGCAACGCCCCGTGCCATGATCTCGTCGGCGGGCATGGCGCCGATCGGGTCGCCATCGAAGGCGATGGCGTCGGGCGCGCCGCGCAGCACGCCAGCGATGGCCCGCATCAGCGTCGTCTTGCCCGCGCCATTCGCGCCGATGATCGCGACGGTCTCATTGGGGGCGAGGTCGATATCGACGCCGAACAACGCCTGGAAATCCCCGTAATGCGCCGTCAGGCCACGGGTCTGGAGCAGGGGTGCGCGTGCGTCGGCCATCAGACGTCGATCCCGAGATAGATTTCGCGAACCTCGCGGCTGGCCATGATCTCGGCCGGGTCGCCGATGCCGATGACACGCCCGAAATCGAGCACGAGCAGCCGTTCGACCACAGAGGTCAGCGCATGGAGGACATGCTCGATCCAGATGATCGTCGTGCCCTGCGCATGGATGTCGCGGATGGTGCCGATCAGCGCCTGGCATTCCGCGTCGGTCAGGCCGCCCGCGATCTCGTCGAGAAGCAGAAGCTTCGGCCGGGTCGCCATCGCGCGCGCCAGCTCCAGCCGCTTGCGGCCCAGAAGCGAGAGCTGCCCCGCCGGCGTATTGGCCCGCGCGATCAGCTCGGTCCGCTCGAGGATGTCGGCGCAGTCGTCGCGCACCGCCGCCTCGGACAGGTCGCGCCCGTAGGTCGCCGCGACCACCAGGTTCTCGAAGACGGTGAGGTTCTGGAAGGGCTGCGGGATCTGGAACGACCGCCCGATGCCCGACAGGCACCGGTCCATTGCCGAGACGCGCGTCACGTCGCGCCCCTCGAACCGGATCGTGCCCGCATCGGGCGCGAGGTTCCCGGTGATCAGGTTGAACAGCGTCGACTTCCCCGCCCCGTTGGGTCCGATGATGCCGAGCGCCTGCCCCTCGGGCACGTCGAAGCTGGCATCGTCGGTCACGGTCAGCGCGCCGAAGCTCTTGGACACGGCATCAAGGGCGAGGATGGTCATCGAAGGCTCCTGTGCGGACCCGCGCGGCACGGCGCGGGTCCGGGGGTCGCTGGGGTCAGGACATGGGTTCCATCGTGCCGCCCGTCGGGATGTCCGGGTGGTCCGAATTGTCGACGATCACGAGGTCGTAGCCGCCCCCGCCCTTCAGCCGCCACTGTCCGCCGACCAGCGGCGTCTTGGCGACGTTCTGCGCCGCAAAGGGCGGCAGGCCCGCGCCGTCGAACGCGATCCGCCCGACGATCGAGGACAGCTCGGTCGCGGCGATCGTCTCGGCCACGGCATCCGGGTCGCCGGCATCCGCGGTCCGGCCCATCACGTCGGCGGCCATCTCGAAAAGCGCGTGGGCGAAGCCGATCGGCTGCGTCCACTGGCGGCCCGTCGCCTCGGAGTAGGCGGCAGCCAATTCGCCCGAGGATTGCCCCGTCAGGGTCGAGCTGAAGGGGTGCGACGGCGACCACCAGACCTCGGAGGAGAGGTTGTGCCCTTCATCGCCCAACGCCTCGACAGCCTGCGGGAAGAGGATCGCCTTGCCGATGCTCGCGGCCTTGGGATTGAACCCCTGCTGCTTGGCCTGCGTCCAGAAGGTCGTGAAATCCGGCGGGATCGGAACGCCTGTCACGATCTCGCAATTGGCGGACTTGAAGGCGTTGATCTGGGCGCTGAAATCGTCGGTCAGGTTCTGATAGCGCCCCGTGTCGGTCAGGCTGTAGCCCTGCGCGTCGAGGACGGGCGGGAAGCCCACGGTCTCGTCGCCCCAGGCGTTGCCGTCGCCGTCGTTCGGGAAGAGCGCGCCGACCGACTTGTTGGTGTCGAGCTGGTTCCACATCGCGGTGAAGACGCTGATGACGTCCTCGAGCCCCCAGAAGAAGTGAAAGCTGTAATCGAAGGGCCGCCAGGATCCCGGATCGCCGGGATTGCCCTGCTGGCCGATGAAATAGGGCTGCCACGGGGCCACGGTCGAGATGACGGGTATGCCCTCGGCCTCGCAGGTCGTGGCGACGGGGTTCGTGGTCTCGGGCGTGGACGCCACCAGCATCAGGTCGATCTCGTCATCGACGATCAGCTCGTTGGCGACCTCGGCGGCCCGGTTCGGATTGGACTGGCTGTCCTTGACGATGACCTCGAAATTGGCCCCCGCCTCGGACCCGAGGAAGCCGTCGATGATGAATTGGTCCGCCTCCGAGAACGCCGCGAGCGGCCCCGATTGCGGGCTGACATAGCCCAGCCGGATGCGCGCGCCCTGCGCGATCGCGGGTGCGGCGAGCCCGCCCGCTGCGAGGGTCAGCCCCGTGGCGGCACTGGTCTTCATAAGGGTCCGGCGTGTGATCATGGTGTCCTCCCTGACGTCATGTCTCGTGCGTTATCGTATCGGTTCGTCCCCGGCCCAGGCGGCCTGAAGCAAGGCGCGGATGTCGCCCCGCGTGACCGGATGTGGGTTCGGATAGGGCTTCGTGGTGGCCAGATCGGCCGCGCGGTCGAGATCGGCCTCCGCCAGTCCCAGATCGCGCAGCGCCAAGGGCGCGCCGAGCCCGGCGGCGAAGCGGTGCAGTGCCGGGCCCGCCGCCTCGCCGCCCAAGAGCCTGCTGATCGGCCGGAGTTCGGCCTCGGCGCTGCGGGCGTTGTAGGCGATGGCATGGGGCAGGATGACCGCATGCGTTTCGGCATGGGGCAGACCGAAGGCGCCGCCGAGCGTGTGGCAAATCTTGTGATGCAGCGCCATGCCGACCCGTCCCAGCACCGTGCCGCAGGCCCAAGCGCCGCGCTGCGTGGCGGCACGCGCGGTGACGTCGCCGGGCGCGGCGACAACCGCGGGGAGCCCGTTCACGAAGGCCTGCAGGCCCTCCACCGCCAGCCGGTCGCTCGCGTCGGTGCGATCGGGTGAATAGAGCGCCTCGGCGGCATGGGCCATCGCGTTCAGCCCCGACGTGACCGTCATCGCCACGGGCAAGGTCAGCACCAGCTCCGGATCGTAGAGGATGGTTTCCGGCAGCACCTTGGGGTCGCTCAGCGTGGTCTTCACCCCGTCTTCGGTCTGGCCGAGGATCGGGGTCGCCTCGCTGCCGGCATAGGTCGTGGGGATCACGATCTGCGGCAGGTCGGTGCGGTAGGCCAGCGCCTTGCCGAGACCCGTGGTCGATCCGCCCCCGATCGCGACGAGGCAATCCGCCCGGAGCGTGCGCAGGAGGTCCAGCGCGGTCTCAGTCACTTCGACCGGGGTATGCATCGCGGCCCCGGTGAAAAGCCCTGCGGCCCGCCCGCCGAGCCGATCCGCGATGTCGCGGCCCTCGGCCTCTTGCTGAGGGGTGGTGAGGATCAACGCCCGCGTCGCGCCAAGGCGCCGCATCTCGGCATCGACGGTCCCACGGACGCCGGGTCCGAACACCACGCGCACCGGACCGTCGGCCGCGACGTGGAAACCATCGGCTTCGACGGGGTTCGTGGTATCGCTCTGTCCTGCATCCATGGACCGAGGATATCATCCGCTATCGTTGGCTTGATCGAAAACGAGTGGCGCAATATCACTTCGCGTTATGCAACTTGATCCAAGCCATCTCCGTATGCTGGCCGCCATCGTCGATGCGGGCGGTCTGGTCGAGGGCGCGCAGAAACTGGGAAAGTCGCAGCCCAGCGTGTCGCGCACGCTCTCGATGCTCGAGGCGCGGCTGGGCTCGCGGCTCTTCGAGAAGGGCAAGCGTCCGCTCCGGCCCACGGAACTGGGCCTCAGCCTCGCCGTCCAGGGCCGTCTGATCGCCGAGGCCGCCGAGGCCGCCGCCCGAGCCGTCGCGCTCTATTCCGGCGGCAAGTCCGGCACGGCGCGGATCGCGGGTACGCCGGTCTTCATGGACGGGGTCGTCTCGAACATGATCGCCGCCTTCCAGACCGCGTTCCCGGACGTCACGATCAACCAGAGCTACGGCTATCTCGCGGATCTGACCGAACAGCTGGCCGTCGGCACCATCGACCTCGCGATCTGCCCGGTGCATCCCGACCGCGTGCCCGACGGGCTTTCGTTCAAGTCGATCCTGCCGGGACGGAATGTCATCGCCTGCGCGCCGTCGCACCCCCTCGCCCGTCGTGCGACGCCGCGGCTCGCCGATATTGCGGCCTATCCATGGATCGCGCCCCCGGTCGACAGCCCGCTTTACGAGGACCTGCGCCTGGCGCTGTCGGGGATCGGCGTGACCGAGTTCAATGTCAGCTTCACGGGCGGCTCGCTCGCGTCGATCCTCAACGTGCTGGCCGGATCGGACGCGTTAACGGTGATGCCTTATTCGGTCGTGTTCATGCAGCAGCACCTCAAGGCGGTCACCGCGCTGCCGATCCGCATCGACCATCCCGAGCGCAAGCTGGGCCTGCTCTGGCGCGCCGACCGGCAGATGCGTCCGGCTGTCCACCGCTTCATGGGCTTCGTCGAGCTGGAATTCCGCGAGATGGCCCGGCGCATCGTCGAGAAGGAGAAGGCCGCGCTTTGGCGGCGCTGAGGCGGCGCAAGGCGCACGCAATCGTGTGTTCGCGCGACGCCTTCGCTAGGCTAGGTCCGACCGAGGAGACCGCGCCATGCTCGACAGACCGACCCGACCCAGCCGCCGCACCCTGATCCTCGGGGGTGGCGCCCTCGTCCTCGGGGGCGCGACAGTCGCCGCCTGGGCGACCCGCGACCGCTTCGAGGGCGATGCGATGACGCCCGGCGACGCACTGGCCGCCGCGCGGTCGGGCGACGTGCTTCTGGTCGATATCCGGCGCCCCGACGAGTGGAATGCGACCGGCATCCCCGAAGGCGCGGCCCCGCTCGACATGCGACGCGATGATTTCGCGGCGGCGCTGACCGAACTTGCGGGCGCGTCGGACCGGCCCATCGCCCTGATCTGCGCGCGGGGCGTGCGGTCCGACCGGCTGTCCGCCCGGCTGACCGAGGCCGGCTTCACCCGGATCATCGACGTTCCCGAGGGGATGCTGGGCTCGAGCGCGGGACCCGGATGGCTCGCCCGCGAGCTGCCGGTGGTGCGCCCGTGATCCGCGCCGCGGCCCTCGCCCTCGCGCTGACCCTGCCCGCCGCCGCGCAGGCCTGCGGCCCCGAGAGCCCCTGCGACATCGCGAATGGCGTCTATCGCATCGCCCTGCCCGACGCGCCGGACGGCCCTGTCCCCGCCGTCATTTTCCTGCACGGCTTCGGCGGCTCGGGCGAAGGGACGATGCGCCAGCGGGGCACCATCGCGGCCTTCACCGCGCGCGGCTACGCCTTTATCGCGCCCGACGGCCAGCCTCGCGAGGGGCGTGGGGGGCTGCGCTGGAACTTCCGCGACGACGGGCGGGCCCAGACCCGCGATGAGGATGATTTCCTGATGGCCGTCGCCGACGATGCCGCCGTCCGCCACGGCGTCGATCGCGACCGGATCGTGCTGGCCGGGTTCTCGAACGGCGCGTTTCAGGTCACCTATCTCGCCTGCCGGCACCCCGAGGCCTTTGCGGCCTATGCGCCGGTCTCGGGCGGGTTCTGGCGCCCGCATCCCGAGGGTTGCGCCGGACCGGTGCGCCTTCTCCAGACCCATGGCTGGTCGGATTCAACCGTGCCGCTGGAGGGCCGCCCGCTGCGCAACGGGGCCTTCGTGCAGGGCGACATCTTCGCGGGACTGGGCCTCTGGCGACGGGCGAACGGCTGCGCGTGGGATGACCCGGACGGATACACCGAAACGGGGCAGTTTCAGCGGCGCTTCTGGGAATGCGACGAGGGCTCGGCGCTGGAGATGGCGCTGTTTCCCGGCGGGCATGGCGTGCCGCAGGGCTGGGCGGACATGGCCGCCGACTGGTTCGAAGCCCTACCCTGAGGGCTATTCGGCGGGCGTCGGCGCCAGCGCGGCGCGCAGCTCGGATCGCCAGTGCCGCGCACGGGTCGCGACCAGCGGGGCGCGCACCTCCTGAGGGGTAGCGAGCCAGCCCGCGAAGGGGCGCCCCGACAGATGCGAGAGCGGCACGGCGAGGACGAGGCTCGCCATGATCGGCAGGAGCCAGAGCGATACGTAGCCCGTCGCCATGCCCGCGAGCAGGAGCGCGCCCAGCACCGTTTCGACCGCGTGGAACCGCGCCAGCGTGCCCCAGCCGTGTCGTCCACCGGATCGGTCCTGCGGTGTCCAGTCGATGCGCCGCCCAGTCAGGGCCGCGACCACGGCCATGGTCTGCTGCACCATCAGGATCGGCGCGTATGCGACCGAGATCGCGATCTCGACCAGAAGCGAGCCACCGAAGCGCCCGGCGCCGCCGACCTGCGCCAAGGGCGTCCCCGCCGCCAGCAGTGCCACCGCGCCTACGAGCTTGGGCGCGAGCAACAGGCCGTAGAGCGCGGCCATCAGCCAGACATGGTTGACGGGCGACATCTCGGGCCAGCTCGGCATGGTCGGGTTGGCGGGGGAGAAGTAGTTGATGACGGACCGCTCGGCGCTGACCCCGATCATCGCCCAGAGCGTCAGCAGCAGGAACCAAAGCGGCGACAGAAGGTAGCCGATCGCCCCGTGGAAGAGATGGAACCGCGACAGCGCATGGAGGCCGCGTGTGCCCAGAAGACCGAGATGCTGGAGATTGCCCTTGCACCAGCGCCGGTCCCGCAGGACGTGGTCGATCAGCGTCGGCGGCGTTTCCTCGTAGGAGCCACGCAGCCGCGGCAGGAAGCGCACCGACCAGCCCGCGCGCCGCAAGAGCCCCGCCTCGACGAAATCATGGCTGAGGATGAGCTGGTCGCGACCCCGCAGGCCGCGCATATGCGGCAGACCCGCGCTGGCCGCGAAGGCCTGCACGCGCAGGATGGCGTTGTGGCCCCAGTAATTGCCCTCGCGTCCCGTCCAGCGGGCCAGCCCCTCGGCGAGGGCCGCGCCGTAGACGGCGTTGGCGAATTGCTGGCTGCGCGCGAAAACCGTGTCGGCACCGATCAATTGCGGGAAGGACTGGATCAGGCCGGCGGACGGATCGCGCCCGAGCGCGTCGGCCAGCGCGCCGATGGCCGACGCGCTCATCAGGCTGTCGGCATCGAGGATCAGCATCGCATCATGCGCCCCGCCCCACCGGGTCAGCCATTCGGCGAGGTTGCCGACCTTGCGATCCGTGTTCCGTTCGCGGCGACGGTAGTAGAGCGGCGCGTCGGGCATACGGGTGCGCAGGGCCGCGAAGGCATGGGCTTCCTGCGCGGCCCGGCCCGGATCGCGGGTGTCCGACAGGATGTAGAGCGCGAAGCGGTGCGCCCCCGGCTTCCGCGCCAGCCGCTCGAGCATGGCAGCGGCGTTGCCGAAGACGTCCCACGGCGCCTCTTCATGGACGGGCACCAGAAGCGCCACGTCGAGCGCCGTGACCGGCCCCGTCTCGGGGGCCGCGCGGCGCTGCATGGCGGCGGCCCCGGCAAGCACGGTCACGAAGGTCAGCGCGATCCAGAAGAACCCGACCGCGATCAGCGTGGCCAGAAGCCCCTCGGCCCAAGTCGTCCCGTCGGTCGCAAACCAAGCGAGAAACGCCCAGAGCAGGCCGCCCGTCGCGATGGCCGCCGGCAGGAACGTTCCCATCCGCCAGCGCGCGGCGACGGGGTCGGGCGTGGCACCGGGGGCGAGGTCATCGCGGAACGCGCGGCCGAGATCCTGTCTCGGATGGGCCAACGGCGCCTCGGGGGGCATGCCGGCGCGCGTCATGCGGCCGTCCAACGATAGAGCCAGACTTCCGAGGCGGCCTGTCCGCCCCGCATGAGCTGCGCGCGGAGTTCCGCTGCCTCGCGTTCGCCCGGATCGAAGGTGAAGGCGAGGCGCGCGCCGCCGGTCTCGGGATTGCGCTGCAGGATGCCGCCCGAGGTGTCCGCCTGGTTCGAGGAGACATGCAGCGTGACGTCCGACAGGTCGCCCGAGAGCGCGGGGTGGTCGGCGAAGTCGATCGCGGCCAGCCACCGGTCGCCCTCAAAATTGCGCCCCATATGGGTGTCGCGAACAGGGGCCACGTCGGGGCGGCCGGGCGCATCGGCATTGCCATGCCACGACATCCGGTAGGCGAAGCGATGCTCCTCGCCGGCGGCCAGCGGCACGCGCGGGCGCCAATAGGCGACGATATTGTCGTAGATTTCGCGGTCCGACGGGATCTCGACCAGCCGGACGACGCCCGCGCCCCAATCGCCCATGGGCTCGATCCAGAGGCTCGGCCGCTCGTGGTAATGCGCCTCCAGATCGGCGAAATCCGAGAGCTTGTCGGCGCGCTGGCGCAGCCCGAAGCCACGCGGGTTCTCATCGACGAAGCTCGACACCTGAAGCTCCACCGGGTTGGCCAGTTGCCGCCACAGCATCTCGCCCGCGCCGTTCCAGATCGAGAGGCCGTCGCTGTCATGGATCGCGGGGCGGAAATCGTCGAAGCGGGGGCGGTTCGTCTGGTCGTAGAGGAACATCGAGGTCAGCGGCGCGATACCCGCATGGTCCAGATCGACGCGCGGGTAGAGCGTCGCCTCGACCTCCATCACGCAGGCGGGGCCGGGCTGGACGACGAAGCGGTAGGCGCCCGCGACCGACGGGCTGTCGAGCAGCGCGTGCAGGACGACGCGGTCATCGCCGGGCACAGGCGTCTCGACCCACATGCGGGTGAAATCGGGAAACTCTTCACCCTGCGGATCGCCCGTCCGGAGCGCCAGACCCCGCGCGGACAGCCCGTATTGCTGCGCCGCCCCGATGGCGCGGAAATAGCTGGCGCCCTGGAAGACGGCGAACTCGCGGGCATTCGTCTCGCCCGGAAACACGTGGCGCAGGCGCAGACCCGAAAACCCCATCGTCGCATCCACCGGCAGCTCGGGCGCGCGATCCGTCCAGTCGAACAGGTCCATGTCGAAGGCGAGCCTGTGCGCGGTTGCGTTCTCGACCACCGCGACCTCGACGGCGCGCGGGAAGTAGAGGCCGGGATGGAAGAGATCCATCTCGAAGCCCCGCGCCTCGCCCGCCCAGACGGCGCGGCGCGTGTCGAACCAGAACTTGCGGTACTGGTCGTAGGTCAGGTCGCGCCACGGCGCGGGGATCAGCGGGCGCGGCGCGAAGGGACGCGACGCGAGATCGCGGGCCATCGCGCGCACGGTCTCCGCGTCGAACGGCATGGCCGAGACATATTGCGGCATCGCGGCCAGCGGCCGGGCCAGGGCCAGCGCCGAGACGCCCGCGAGGAAGACGCGCCGCTTCATCGTCGGGCCCGCCACGGCTGCGACTTGAACCATCCGGCGGTGTACGCGCAGAGGATCAGAAGCGCGAAGCCGGTCAGGTTCACGAAGGCCCAGGTCGCCGCGTTGCGCCCGATCACGTCGAGGACGAAGCCGCTGAGCCGCGCGAGGACCATCGAGAAGACGAAGACCGCGAGGCTCTGTTGCCCGACCTTGGTCACGAGGCGGATGAGACCGTTCCAGAGCCGTGCGCCCGCGCCCTGCCCGGCCGCCACGAGCCGCTGACCGCCCGTGCCCGCCGCCGCCCAGAAGAGATAGGCGAGGCTGAGGAAGTGGATGTAGTGCAGCGGTCCGAAATCGGACTTGTCGAACCACGCGCCGTTCGCCTGCCGCCAGTCGAAGATCGGATTGCAGGACCCGAAGCCCGTCTCGGTGCAAGCGGTGAGCGCAGTCCATGCGTCCTTGACCGGCTCGGTCTGGAAAAAGCGAAAGCCGATCGACGAGAGCAGCATCGACACCAACACGACCGCGAGTGCGAGGCCCAGCAGCCACGCCTTGACCGGCGGCGCGGGGATCCAGCCACGCATGAAGGCGAAGCCGGTGAAAAAGATGAGTTGCCACCCGAAGGGGTTGAAGAACCAGTTGCGGTCCGACCACGGCTCGGCCGGAAGGGCCAGATGCAGGTGCCCAAGGCCGAGCCATTCGAGAAACGCGCCCTGCGCGAAGACCCAGACCGTCAGCGAGACCGCCGCCAGGAGCGGCAGCGACACGCGGGCCAGGGCCACCACGGCCGGCATCATCACCAGGACGACCATGTACATGGGCAGGATGTCGAAATAGTTCGGCACGTAGGTCAGCGTCAGCAGGCCGATCATCTGTGGTGCCGGCTCGGCGAAGAACTTCCACAGGTTAAGCGTGCCGATATATTCCTTCTCGAACGCGCCCGAGGCATCGATCGTCGCGAGGATCGTCGCGATGGCCACGAACATCGCGATATGCGCCCAGTAGATCTGCCAGACGCGGTAGCCGACGCGCGCGGTCCCCATGAGCCAGCCCAGCCGGTCGAAGGTGCGCCCGAAGGCGATGGCCGAGGCCATGCCAGAGCAGAAGACGAAGATCTCGGTCGCGTCCGAAAAGCCGAACCGCGCGGGGATCCAGAGCGTCCAGGCGTTTCCGGGCGTGTGGGCCAAGAGGATGATGAACATCGCCAGCCCGCGAAACACGTCGAGGCGCGGGTCGCGGATCGCCGCGCCCGCCGTCGCGGTCGTGGCGCCCGGCGTGGCGGCGAAGCCGGTCGCGGGTGCGGTCGTCGTCATGTCGGACAGGCCCTTGGCATCCCTCGGCATCTAGCCCGTCGCCGCACCGCGGAAAACGTGTTTCTGCGCCGCCGCGATCTTTTGGCGGCGGCTTGCCGCGTAGTTGTCCTCGGTCCCGCCGCGCCGGGCCGTGCGGTCGGCGATCAGCGCTTCGGTCTCGCCCAACCGTCCGGCGCGCAGCCCCGCGTCGATGCACAGCCGCTCGAAGACGTCGCGCTGCGCGTGGCTGCCGCCCGCGTCGGGCATGTAAGGGCGGGCGCGCGACAGGGCGGCGAAGGCGGTGTCGTAATCGCCCTCGCCGAAGGCCGCGACACCGCGCGCGGCGTCCATCCCCGGCGCGGCCATCCGTGCGGCGACCCCATCCTGCCGACCCGCATCCGACGCGATCCGCGCGGCCAGCCGATCGGCGGCATCGGGGCGGTGATCGCCCGCGAGCGCCAGCATGTAGTGCAGGTCGGCAAAGATCAGGCAGCCATCCTCGGTCCGCCGTTCGGACAGATCGGCCAGCTCGACCCAGCGTTCGCCGACATCGACGCCCTCCAGCTCCAGCCGGGACAGAAGGGACGTCGCATTGGCGATGTCGCGGTAGTCGTCGGTCTGTTCGGCCCGGACCTGCGCGTCATAAGTGGCCAGAGCTTCGTCGAGGCGCCCGAGATCGAGCAGCATCAGCGCGCGGTGCCACCAGACGTGGAAGCGGAAGTTGTTGCAATGCGCCCAGACCGCCTCGCGCCCGTCGAGCCACCCGAGGCCCCCTGCCGCGTCGCCGGTCATGTCGTGGACATGGGCGACCGCGTGCAAGCCCCAGGCATCGTCGGGGGCGATCTCCAGCGCCCGGTGCCCGGCGCGCGTCGCTGCACCGTGCTCGCCCGTCTCCTCCAGCGCGAAGGCGTGGCACCCGAGAAGATATCCACGCCCCGCATGGTCCTCGCCATGGGCGGGCAGACATCGCTCGACCGAAGCGCGCATCCCCACCGCATCGCCGATCACGAAGCGGATCGCATGGCAGAGCTTCATCAGGAGCGTATCGCCCGGCGCCTCGGCCAGCACGGCCTCGAGCGCGCCGATGGCCCCGTCGTAATCCCCTGCCAACAGCCGTTCGAGCGATGCGGTCAGCGCCCGCTCCCGGCCGTTGCCCTCGCCCCGCTTGGCGGCGGCCAGCGCCTCCTCGGCGACGGCCATCCCCTCGCGCCGCCCGAGAAGCGCCATGAAGAGCCCCTTGAGTGCATGGCCCGAGGCGTGGTCGGGCGCCGCGTCCAGAAGGCGTCCCAGATGCACGGGCGTCGCCGCGCCATGCGAGAGGAAGGCGCGCGCCGTGTCGTTCCAATGACCGAGGGCCGCCGCGGGCAGCGTCACCGGCTGGTCGAAGATGTCGTGCAGGACGGGCATGGGGCGGCTCCGGGGCAAGTGTCCCCACGGGCTTAGCCGGGGTGCCCGCGTCATCCTATAGCCGCAGGTCCCGTGTCACGGACACGTTACGAAACGCGAGCGGGGCGGCGCCCCGCCGCCGAAGGGAGGCGGCCTTATTCCGCGAAGGGATCGTCGCGCTCCAACCGGTCGGTGTGGGCCCCGAAGCGCGGCGGCGGGCGGCGATAGGTGACGGGCGTGCGCGATAGCTTCAGCGGGTTGCCGACCAGCGGCAGGGTCGCGTCTCCCGGCCCCTCCATGTCCAGCGCCATGCCGCGTGCCGCGACCTGCTCGGTCTCGAACACTTCGGGCAATGTTTTGACAGGCCCCACCGGCACGCCCGCAGCCTCGAGCCCGGCGGTCAGGTCGGCCGACCGCATCGCCGCCATCGCGGGCTCCAGGATGGCCGCCAGCGCGGCGCGGTTCGCGATCCGGGCGGGGTTGGTCGCGAACCGCCCGTCCGTCGCGAGGTCTCCCAGCCCCAGCACGCCGCAGAACCGCCGGAACTGCCCATCATTGCCGACCGCGACGATGACGTGGCCGTCCGATGTCGCATAGACGCCGTAAGGCACGATGTTCGGGTGGTCGTTGCCGCGCCGTTTGGGTGCCTCGCCGGTCAATCGCGTGTTGACCGCCTCGTTGATCGTCCAGGCGATCTGGCTGTCGACGAGGGCGACGTCCACATGCTGGCCCTCGCCCGTCGCCTCGGCATGGCGCAGCGCGGCCAGAAGGCCCACGCATGCATACATGCCGCACATCACGTCCGCGATGCCGACCCCGACCTTCATCGGTTGGCCCTCCGGGTCGCCCGTCAGGGACATGATGCCGCCGTAGCCCTGCGCCATCAGGTCGTAGCCCGGCTTCGACGCATTTGGCCCCGTCTGACCGAAGCCGGAGATCGAGCCGTAGACGAGCCGTGGGTTGACCGCCGACAGCGCCGCATAGTCGAGCCCGTATTTCGCCAGCCCGCCCGGCTTGAAGTTCTCGATCACGATATCGGCCATCGCGGCGAGGCGCTTGATCTCGGCCTGTCCGGCCTCGGAGGCGATATCGATCCCGACCGACAGCTTGTTGCGGTTGGCGCACATGAAATAGGCCGACAAATCCGTGTCTTCCGCGCCGTCCTTCACGTAAGGAGGACCCCATTGGCGCGTGTCGTCGCCGCCCGATGCGGGATTCTCGACCTTGAGAACCGTGGCCCCCAGATCGCCCAGAAGCTGCGTGCAGGTCGGCCCGGCCAGGATGCGGCTGAGATCGAGGACGCGGACACCCGCGAGCGGGCCCGCCGGTTCAGATGCGTCCGTCATAGGCTCTCCGATCGATATGGGCCGCGATCAGCGTGAAGCTGTCGGCCACCAGCGCAGTGTCCATCGCGGCGCGCAGGGCCTCGCGGTCATGGACATCGACGCCGTGGCCGCCGAAGCCCCGCGCGACGGCGGCGTGGTCGGTGCCGTCGAAATCGACGCCTGCATTCCGCATCTGGCGCTGGCGCTGTTTCAGTTCGATCAGGGCGAGCGAGCGATCGACGAAAACCACGATCACCACCGGGAGACCCAGCGAGGCGGCCGAGGCCAACTCGCCCGCCACCATCAGGAAGCCCGCGTCGCCCGTGAAGGCCACGACGGGTCGCTCGGGCGCCGCGCGCTTGGCCCCAAGCGCCAGCGGCAAGGCGCAGCCCATGGTGCAGAGGCCCGAGGATTGCAGGAGCATGCGCGGCGCCGGGCAGTCCCACATCTGGCTCAGAAGGATACGATGCGCGCCACTATCGACCGTCGCGATGGTATCGGGCGGACAGACGGCGCGGCAGGTCTCGATCACGGCGCCCGGACCCCAGTCTTCGGCGGCGAAGGCGTCCTTCAGGGCTGCGTGGGTCGAGGACACGTCCCAGACCGACCCGGCTTCGATCTCATCGCCGAGATAGTCCAGCGTCTCGCCCACCGGGGCCACGGCCTCCAGCGTCGCGCCGTGCATGCCGTGGGTGTTGGCCGCGTGGCAGATATCGAGGACGTTCTGCGTCTCGGGATCCCAGACCTCGCGCCAGCCGGTCCGCATCTCGATCGGGTCATAACCCGCGAGGATCACGAGATCCGCCTCGCGGAAAAGCGGCAAGAGATGGGTGTCGGCCTTCGGCGACAGGCCCGCGCCGCCGAGGCAAAGAGGGTGGTCCTCGGGCATCAGGCCCTTGCCCTTGTAGGTCGTGACCAGCGGCACGCCATGCGCCTCGCAAAAGCGAAGGATCGCGTCGCCCGCGTCGTCGCGGACGGCGTCGAGCCCGGCCAGCATGATCGGACGCTTCGCCTCGGCCAGCCAGTCTCGCGCCGTCTCCAGCGCGTCGACCCCGATGCTGCCCGGCGCGGTGGCGGGCCGCCGTACGGGCGCATCGGCCACCGCCTGATCTGCGACCGAGATCGGCACGTCGATCAGCACGGGACCGCACCGACCGCCCGCCCCGCCGGTAGCGATCCGCACCGCCTTGTCGGCCTGCACCGCGGCCGCCTCGGGAGTGAGCGTGAAGGTCGCGCGCGTGATCGGGGCCAGCACCGCGCGGTGGTCGAGCACCTGGTGGGTGTAGGTCTCGGCCTCCGCCGCATCGACGCATCCCGTCAGCACGATCATCGGCACCCGATCCTGATCGGCATTGGCGATCACGTTGATGCCGTTCATCAGGCCCGGCCCCACCGTCGCCACGAGGATCGCGGGCGCGCCGTCGACATGATGCCCGCCCTCGGCCATGAACCCGGCCGCGTTCTCGTGGTGGCAGAGATGGAACGCAATGCCCGCCGCTTCCAGCGCGTCGACGAGGGTCAGGACCTCGCCGCCGGGCATCCCGAAGGCGTGCCGGCAGCCGGCATCGTGAAGTCGTCGGGCGAGGGCGTCAGCGGCGCGGATCGTGCTCATTCCGCCGCGATATCACTCCGGTCCGGGGCGTCAAACCCGTCACGCGTCTGCGGCAGCCTCCTCCCGAGAACGTGACCGGCGATCTGGTTGCGCAGCACCTGCGCCGTGCCGCCGCCGATGGTGAACATCCGCACGTCGCGGTACATCCGCTCAAGCGGTGTCTCGTCGCCATAGCCCTTGGCGCCGAACATCTGGAGCGCGCGGTCCACGACCCGCACCGCCATCTCGGAGGTCATCAGCTTGGCGCGCGCGGCCTTCACCCGGTCGGGAAAGCGATCGGTCGTCGCGGCGTCCTGGATCATCAGCCGGGCGGCGTGGATCTCGGTGTCCATGTCGGCCAGCATCCATTGCAGGCCCTGGAATTCGGCCAGCGGACGCCCGAACTGCTCGCGCTCCTGAAGGTACTCCGCCGCAAGGCGCGCCGCGTCCGCCGCCACCCCGAGCGCGATGGTCGCCGCCCCGACCCGCTGGGTGTTGTAGGCGTCCATCAACGCGCCGAAGCCCGCATCCGGGATGACCATGTCGTCGGCCACGAAGAGGTTCTCGATGTGCAGCTCGGCCTCGGGCATCCCGCAGAGACCCATCGTGCGCTCCAGCCGCGCCACCCGCAGCCCCTCGCCCGCTTCTGCCAGGAAGCCACGGATGCCGTGGGGCGTCCGGGCGAAAATCAGGTGCAGCTTCGAGACGCCGCCACCGGTGATCCAGTGCTTGACCCCGTCGAGCCGCCAGCCGCCGGGCACCCGCACGGCACGCGTCGTCATCGAGGTCGCGTCGGACCCGGCCCCCGGCTCCGTGATGCAGATGGCGGGTTTGTCCCCGGCCAGCACCAATCGGGCCGCCCGATGCTTCTGCGCCTCGGTGCCGTAAGCCATCACCGCGCTGAGCGCGCCCATGTTGCCCTCGACCAGCACGCGCCCGGTCAGGGTACATGCCCCCGAAACCGCCTCGACGATGCGCACCACCTCGGTCAGGGGAAGGCCGGGCCCGCCATAGGCCTCGGGAATGGTCATCCCCATCAGCCCCGCGCGGGCAAGGTCCGCGACGTTCTCATGGCAGTAGCGCCGCTCGCGGTCCCAGGTCGCCGCGCGGTCCCGGAAGCCCGGCAGCAGCGCCTCGGCGCGCACAAGGTGATCGGGGGGTGCGGTGTCGAGCATGGCGGGTCTCCTTGCGGGATAATATCGACGCTGGACGTGTTCAAAACCATCGAATTAGATTGGCATCTGCATTCAAGGAACCTGAAGATGCGAAATCGAGATCTCGCCACCCTTCGCATGATCGCCCGTGTCGGATCGTTCCGCGAAGCGGCGGAGCGCCTGAACATGACGATCTCGGCGGTTTCGATGCAGATGAAGGCGCTGGAGGCCGATCTGGGCGGCGCGCTCTTCGACCGGAGCTTGCGGCCGCCCCGCCTGACGGCGCTCGGCCGTTCGGTCGCGGAGACGGCGGGAGATGTGCTGGACGCGGAGACGCGGCTGCGCGCCCTCGCCCGCCCCGATGCGCCGCTGGCCGGACGCTTTCGGCTGGGCCTCGTGGCCAGCGCCGGGCCACGGCTCCTGCCCGGCTTCGTGACCCGCGCGCGCGCCGTGCCCGAGGCCTATTGGACCTTCCATACTGGCTTATCTGAAACGCTCGAGGCCGAGGTCGCGACGGGCGCGCTGGACGCGGCGGTGGTGACGGCCACGGGCGTGCCCCAGGGCGGGATGCGCCACCGCCTTCTGGCGCGCGAGCCCTTGGCGACCGCCCTGCCCGACCGCGCCGCGCCCGACCTGCCCTTCCTCCAGTTCGCGCCCGGCACGGGGATCGGGCGCATCATCGCCGACGAGCGACCGCGTCATCCCGGCCTCGCCGCCCGGCCCGTCCTCGTCCTCGACCATGTCGCGACGATCCTCGCGCTGCTCGATGCGGGCCACGGGGCGACCATGCTGCCGGCCCCCGATTTCGGACGGCGGGCGCACACGCCGCTCGACCGGACGCGCGACCTGGTGCTGGTGACCCGCGCCGGAACCATGCTCGACGCCGAGGTCGAGCGGCTGGCCGCCCTTCTGGTCTGAGGCGCCCTAGCGCGCCGCGTCGGCCACCGCGGCGAAGGCGGCATCGAGTTCGGCGGCGATCGCGGCCAGGCCTGGCGCCTCGTCCATATAGGGCGCGAAGACGACCGAGGGTGGCACGTAGCTGAAGCTGGCCGTGCCGTCGGCGTTCTCGGTGACGTAGATCCGGATCGGAGCCTCGATCATCGCCGCCGTCGAGAGGCGCAGCACCCGCACGGCGAAGTCGTTGTTGTAAAGGCCGATCACCCGATTGCCGGGGATCTCGATGCCCCGTGCGGCGGCGGCCCCGGTCGGACCCGCCATGGTCACCACGGCAAGGCCCGCGGGCTTTGCCGCTGCCCGCAGGTCGTCCACCAGCGTATCGAACGTCTTCGCCGTCCGCTCGACCACCCAGCCGTCGCGCGGCGCGATGTCGGCGACCTCCTGGGCCAGGGTCGGGACCGCGAGGCACAGGGCCATGCAAGGGGCGAGCATCAGGGCGCGGAGCATCTGCGGATCCTTCTTGGGTAGGTCGACGCGATCCTGCCCCCTGCGCCCTCCGCCGCCCAGCCCCGCGCGATCACGTCTGCGCCAGTTCCGCCCTTGCGGATCGCCTCCGGCCTGTTCTAGACCCGCCGGCGGAGCGGTGGCCGAGTGGTCGAAGGCGCACGCCTGGAAAGTGTGTAGGCGGGAAACCGTCTCGAGGGTTCGAATCCCTTCCGCTCCGCCACGCCACCATCTCGATGACTTTAGTTGGGCCTCTTTGGGCGGCCTTTTTTCTTACAGATCAGCGGCATGGCACGTCAGCTAAGCTGCACTGGATTTCGTTGGTTTTACCCTATATTCGTCTGTTGCGTGGTACGGATAGTGGTATGATCGGATGGCGCTGGACGGCAAGTTAACCAAGAAGCTCGTGTCGAATCTTGGCCCCGGCCGGCATGGCGATGGCAACGGTCTCCACCTAGTCGTCGATCCTTCCGGCGCGCGGCGCTGGATCGTGCGGGTGACGGTCAAGGGACAGCGCAATGCCATGGGCAAACCCCTGCGGACGGATTTCGGCCTCGGCAGCGCCGAACTTGTGACGCTGCCTCAGGCACGGGATCGGGCGCTCGAGTACCGCAGGATGGCGCGGGCCGGGCTCAACCCCCGCTTCAACGCGACGCGCGAGGTGCCGTCTTTCGAGGAGATCGCGGGACAGGTACATATCGAGCGTCTGCCGACCTTCAAGAACGCCAAGCATGGCCAGCAGTGGATCAACACGCTGCGGGACTACGCCTTCCCGAAAATCGGCCGCATGCCGGTCGACAGTATCGGCCAGCCGGAGGTCCTGATGTGCCTGTCGCCGATCTGGACCGAGAAGCACGAGACGGCCCGGCGCCTGGCTCAACGGATCAAGATCGTGCTCGATGTGGCCCGCTCGAAGGGGTTCCGCGATGGGGAGAACCCGGTCACGACGATCAAGGACGCGGCCATTCTGCCGAGAGTTCGCGCGAAGCCGCAGCATCACGGCGCAATGCGCTGGCAGGACTTGCCGACCTTTTACGTCGCCTTGCGCGAGCGCAAAGCGATGGCGGCGCACGCGCTGATGTTCACCTGCTTGACCGCGTCGCGCACTAACGAGGTTCTCGGCATGCGCTGGGAGGAAGTCGATCAAGCCGAGCGGCTCTGGACCTGCCCTGCCGAGCGCATGAAGACCGGCGAGGCCCATCGCGTGCCGCTGACGCCGGAGATGCTTCAGATCCTCGACGAGCAGCGAGCCCTCGGGTCGGATGTCGTCTTCGAAGGTCAGAAGCGAAACCGTCCGATGTCGAACATGTCGATGTTGATGCTGCTTCGCCGGATGGGGGTGAAAGACGTGACGGTCCATGGGTTTCGCTCGGCCTTCCGCGACTGGGCGGCGGAGGCGGCGGGCGCGCCCCGCGAGGTCGCGGAGATGTGCCTCGCGCACCGGGTCGGCACAGCCGTGGAACGGGCCTACGCCCGGTCGGATCTGCTGGAGAAGCGGCGGGTACTGCTTGCGCGCTGGGCCAATCACGTATGTGGGGGCTAAGCGGATGTTCGCGCCTTTCGGGTATACATCACTCCATACGCTCTGGAAAGAATTCGTGGCTCGGCACGCCGAGCCTCTTTGTGAAGTCGCTCGAACGAAATATGCCGCGTCTGAGTCGATAGGGGACTTCATTCCGATTTCGGGTTTTGGACAGTTCGGCTCGCCAGCGGATTTCGTCGAACAGGCATTTATCGAAACGTTCGACGGCCAAGCGATTTCATTCGTCACGACGCGCGAGGCGATCGGACGTTTTGCAGCAAGCGATGATAGCGGGCCATTCCGCCTGCTGGATCGCCTGACGGCCTTTGAGGCAACCACCTATATCCTCGAACACGATCCCGAAGTGATGCAATCGTCGGTGCTCCGTTCGGTTGGGTCCGACGAGTTCGATCCATGGCCGCATACGTCAGAAGGCCTCAATGTTTGGCGTGAGTATTACGTCGCAGGACAGCAGGCCAACGCGCCCTTCCGTCAGCTTCGCTTCCATACCCTGCCCTACACCTTCGAGCGCAACCGCTTCATCGTGCCTCGAGAACCGCCTCCCTGGGGGGACGATCTGATCGACGAGCTGTTCGCCCCACGCCTCAGGGAGCATGGAGGCCAATCCTTCGCCCTGACCGACGACGAGGCGCGCGACTGGCGGCGGCGTGTTCTGTCGCCTCGGTATATCGAGGCCCAGCGTGGCGGTTCCGATGGCACCTCTACTCCAGGGCGGCCGTCGCGCCGCGAAGAAATCCGCTTGGCTTATCGGAACGTCTTTCCAACCGGAGATCAGTTGTCCTGGAAGCGGGCGCAAAAGGCTGTCCAGGATGCAGGGGCTCCGACCGTGAGCTTGGACACCTTCAAGCGCGCCGTTCGTGATCTGAGAAATAAGAGGCAACACTAGGGCAAAACCCCTTGGCAAAAGGCCCATACGGGTTTTGCATCTTTTGCCTCGGTTCCGACATCCATCGAATGCAGGCCAACGAACTCCTCGCAATCCCAGCGAGGAGGATCGAGCGATGCCCAGCCTGTTCGACGACAACCGAACCTACGTCCTCGGGGACCCCGAACTCGAGCTGATCGGCGACCGCAACAAGCTCGCGCAGTGGCGGCACGAAGGGAATCCTATGGTCCCAGTTCGTGTTGTGAAATTCCCGTCCCCCTCCGGTCCGAAGATCCATCTCCGCAATGACCGCATCATCCATCGATGGCAGGGCTATGCGGGCCGCTACGATCCAAAGACCCAGGACCGGCATCTGGCGGCCATCCGATTCATGGAAGAGCTGACGGACGGAAAAGCGTTCGCCTGCCTCGCGTGCGATAACGTCAACGGTGTCCGCGAAGCCTTGCGCTGCTCGCTCGGGGCAGCGGGTGATGCGCGCCGGTCTCGCTCGACGGTTTCGCATATGCTCTCCCATCTGCGCGCCTTCCTCGAATGGCTCCTCAAGCAATCCGAGTTCGAGCGTCTCCCGCGCGACCTGCCAGGCTATCTCGAACTCTCCCGCAAGGAGTATGCCGCCGCCCTGCCCCGGCCTTCCCGCGCCTATCCGGAGATTGCGGAGGCGGAGGGAATGCTGCGAGCGATGCCAAAGGGCACGCGCAAGGAACGCCGCGACCGCGCGCTCTTCGCGCTCGCCTTTCTCGGCGCGCTACGAGCCGATACGGTCGTCTCGCTGCGCAAGAAACACGTTCTTCGCGACCAGCGGAAGATCGTTCAGGATGCCTCCGTCGTCCGCGCCAAGAACGGCAAAAGTCAAACCATCATCTGGTTCCCGATTCCGGACCTGTTCGGCACGGTGGTCACAGCATGGATCGTCGAGCTCACCGAGCTGGGCGCGATCGCCGAGGATGCATTGTTCCCGAGTGACAGCTGGTTAAACGAGCCGAGGCGCATGGCCGCGCCGGATCGCGCCCCGATCGAACCGATGGCGACGAAGCACGCCGTCACCGGGGCCTTCCGCATTGCATGCCGGTCGGCGGGCACGAACTACACGCCACATGCCGCGAAGCATACGATCGCCGCGCTGCGCGACGAACGGCATCTTACCCACGAACAACGCAAAGCTTGGTCGGAGAACATGGGCCACGAGAGCGAAGCGATCACCGAACGGCACTACGGCAAGATGTCAGACGATCGGCGGGCAGCGCTCTTCGAGGAGATAGGAAAAGAGGGTCAGGCAGATTCGACCTTTGATCAGGATCAGAGGCGACGCGTGAGTGAACTGCTCGATGAGCTTAACAAGATAGTCCGGGGCTAGGTACCAGTAATAGGTCGCCTGTGAACGCAGCTAGTGATTTACTACGGTACGGAATGAGTAAATAATCGCGAAAATTTCGGAGCCATGAGGAGAGGCACGGTGCCACGTCCGTATTACGGCTCAATTTTACAACCGAAGCAGACCCGCTTTTTACCCCGCGAATGAATGTCATATTTTCGAGAATGCTGCGTAATGTAGTTCCAGCTAAGGCTTGCGTCGGGGCCTTACTGAATGGCTATGCACCCGAGATATAGAGCAGCCCTGGCGCTGTTGCATGAAGCGTTTGAAGGACGGGTTTATCCTTCCCAGCTATCCACCAAACAAAGCGGCACCTAATCCAAACTCCTGACGCGGCTGGGCCCGCGTGGTGCCGGCAGGATTCGCGCAGCTTCCTCGGCCGGCTTTGCCTCTCGCCGAACCGACCATTCTTCCCGGTTCCCCCAACAACCGGGGAGGTGCGTCGTGACCGACGAGCTCCGTTCCCTTCTGAACGTGTGACACAAGATGCCGCGGGAGCATCACGCCCGCGTCTACCTTGAGGGCCTGATCTGGTCGGCGGACCGCGTCTGCCCGCACTGTGGCTTAGTGCGGTCCATCCGGCTGCGTCGCATGAGCGTCCGACTAAGCCTTTACCAGTGCCGGAAGGCCGAGTGCCGCGGCACAACTCACCGTCACCATTAAGACCCCGCTGCAAGGCATTAAGCTCGACCTGCGAATCTGGATCCGCACAAAGATGCTCGTGCTGATCTCGTCGAAGGGGATCTCGTCGGTCGTCATGGTCCGCCTGCTCGGTGTGAACGAGAAAATGGGACGGAAGATGGGCCACGCGATCCGCGAGTTGATGGACGACCGCCATGGCGAGTATCCGCGCCTCGAAGGCGCGGTCGTTGTGGACAAGGGCTACCGCGGCGGCGCGCCGCGCCGAAGTCGCTGTCGGGCGCTGCGGCCGCACGCGGGCTCAGCACGACCCGGCCGATGGTCTTCGTCGCAGCCGACCGCGAAGGCCGCGCGCGCGCCGCGGTGGTGCCGGACGGCACAGGGGCGACGCTCGGGACGAAGGTTGCCGGGTGGAGCGACCCCGACACGCCTTGGCTGATGACCAACTGCAATTCCGCATACGCCGCGGTGAGCCGGCAGATGCAGGGGCATTCGGCGGTCATCCACCGCCGAGGACAGCATACCGACCCGATTACGGGCGCCCACGCGAACACGCCCGAGGCGTTGATCTCGTCCCTGCGGCGGGCGCTGGTATAGGTCTCCCACCTCCTGCCGCCGCCCCACCACCAGAACTACATCGACGCGGTTTTCTGGCGCTGGAACCTCCGCGAGCCGGCGAGCGAGAAGACCGTTTAGCGGGTTGGTGGCTATGGACGGGTGCGCACCAAGACCACCAAGATCTCGAAGCTCCTGCCGGTGGTCAAGCAGATGCGCGCTGCTACAGGGTGCGTTCGTGCGGCAGGTCCGGCGGCCGCCGTGCTACTGGCTCCGATGGCCGTGATAGAAGAAGGATGCAAGCGGTCGAGGTAGAAGGGGCGAGGGGGCGTTCCGGTGGGGCATGCCCAAACAGTACGTTCTCTAGGAATGATCGTTTCTCTGTTCTAACTGCGTCGCCGCGCGAGTTCCCGGTAGAGCGCTGCGGGCGTAACGCCGATGCCGTCGGCGACCGCTTTCCAGCCGCCTCGCTCCGGCGGGCCGTGAAGTTCGAGCCAGCCGTCGAGGCGGTCCGAGAGACGCTTCAAGCGCATCAGTTCGACGCGGCCCCGTAGCGCCTGAATCTCGAGCGCAGCGCGTTGCAGCATCCTGGCCGTGGTAGTCGGGTCGGCCATCAGCCGGTCCATGAGGACGCCGCGCTCCAACGATAGCACGGTCCCCGCAATGCGCATGACGGCGTCGCAGTGATAGCGCGGCGCGAAGAGCGACGCCTCGGCCAGCAGCGTGCCGGCCGACGCGACATGGAGGGTGAGATGGCCCCCGTCCGCCAAGGGACGCTCCAGCGCCACCGCACCATCCCGCACGAGATGGACCGTCGTCACAGGGTCGTCGCGGCGGAACAGGATCTGCCCGGCAGCCACATCGGACCGCCGGGCGTCCGCGAAGAGATCGATGAGTTCGGACATGATCCGGATCATACGTTCCTGTCCCGCCTCCAGGATAGGGTGCGACGCCATCCAATGGAGGTTCGCATGCGCACCCGTCTGCTTCTCGCCATCCTCGCCGCACCCACCGTCCTCGTGGTCACGTCCCCGCCGGCATCGGCGCAGTCGGCTCATTCCCACACCGCCGGCATGGCGCACGGGGCGGCGAGCGCCGCGGCCTTGACCGAGCCGGGCCAGGGGGCGTTCGCCGCGCTGTCAGAGGTCGTGCGGGTGCTAGAGGCCGATCCGGACACCGACTGGTCGCGGGTCGATCTCGACGGACTGCGCGCGCATCTAGTGGACATGGACCTTCTCGCGACAGGCGCGGTGGTCGAGACGACGGGCCTGCCCGATGGCCTACGCGCTCGGGCTACCGGTCCCGCGGCGGTCCTCGGCGCCCTCCGCCGGATGGTGCCCGCTCATGCGATACAGCTCCGGGCCGATCAATCCTGGACGGTCGAGGCGGTGGTGGGACCCAAAGCCGTCACGCTGAGGGTCACCGCGACCGATCCCGCGACCGTCGCCCGCATACAGGGGCTGGGCTTCTTCGGCCTGATGGCAAGCCAGGACCATCACCGCGCGCATCACCTCGCGATCGCGCGGGGCGACACGCCGCACGGGCACTAGGCGTAGCGGGCTTGCGCCGGCGCGATACCCCCAATAGGTATTGGATCGATGCGAGCCGTCCTTTGCTTTCTTCTAACCTGTGCCGTGCTCATGATGGCGAGCCTGTCGGCGTCGCACGTCTCCGCGCATGTCGGTCATGGTGGAGGGGACGACATTATGCGGATGGACCATTCGGACGATGCGTCCGCCTTGGCGGAATGCTGCGACGCGACGTCGGGGCGGACCGCGCCGGGCTGCGGGTTCGACGCTTCCCTCGAACGTGCTGCATTCGAGGTGGCGCAGACGGCAATGATCCTTGGGCACCGTATCGTGCAGGCGCGCGCGCCGGACGGTCTCGCCCCGGAGACGCCGCTCGATCCTCCGAAAATCTGAAGGCTCGCACGAGACCCTTCCAGGCGCATCGCCGCGCCCGACCTTCGATTGAGGATACGATCCCATGACCACACGCCGCAACCTGCTCGCCCTCCTGGGCGGAACGGCTTTCGCCGCCGCCTTGCCCCTCGCTGTCGGCGCCGAGATGCGCGCACCCCTCCACGTCCTCGCCGCCCCCGGCTGCGGGTGCTGCCATGCATGGGCCGACCTCGCCAGCGCGCGGGGCCACGCCGTCACGGTCGAGGAGATGACCGACCCCGACGCGCAGAAGGCTGCGCTCGGCGTGCCGATAAATCTGGCCTCCTGCCATACGGTCCGGGCTGGGGATTACGTGTTCGAGGGGCACGTGCCCTTCGCCGCGCTCGACGCGGTGCTGCGGGACCGGCCGAACATCGCGGGTCTCGCCGTGCCGGGAATGCCGATGGGCTCGCCGGGCATGGGGGACGATCCGTCCGCGCGCTTCGACGTCATCGCCTTCGGCGGTGCGGCAGGCGCGGGCCGCGTGTTCTACCGCGCCGGGACGCCGGACCCCTTCGCGGGCTGACGGCATGCGCCGGTCCATCGCCATCGGCGGTCTCGCGCTCGCAAGCGCGGCCGCCCTCTCGCTTTTCGTCCTCTCTACTTGGACGGCACGGGCGGAGATCGTGCGCCTGCGGGCGGACGACCCGTCCACCGTCGCCATCGGGGCACAGGTCTACGCCGCCGAATGCGCCGCGTGCCACGGCACCGACCTGGAAGGTCAGCCCGACTGGCGCGTGCGGGGCGCCGACGGCCTGCTGCCCGCCCCGCCCCACGACGAGACGGGACATACGTGGCACCATAGCGGCGACGATCTGTTCCGGATCGTGAAGCTGGGCCTGCCGACGCTGATCGGCGACCCGGACTACGCCACGGCCATGCCGGCCTATGGCGGCGTGCTGACGGACGACGAGATCGTCGCCGTCCTCTCATACATCAAATCCACATGGCCCGCGGAGATCCGCGCGGCCCACGACGCGAAGGTTCCCACCCGATGACCCGATCCCTCCTGCTCGCGGCGATCCTGTCCGCTGCCGCCGCGACCGGCGCGACCGCCCATGAGAAGACCGCCGCCACGACTCCGCAAGTCGGCGCGACCGTGGCCGAAGTGCCGATGCTGCACGTCGTGTTCGGAGGTCCCATGCGCGTGACCTTCGCGGAACTGACTCGCGCGGACGTGCCGGTCGCCATCACCCGTAAGGCGGGCATGGAGCCGGTCACCGAACTTCATGCAACGCCGGACGCCGCGCTGGCGCCAGGCGCCTACCGCTTCGAATGGCGCGGGTTGGCCGAAGACGGGCATCCGATGCAGGGCGAACTGCTCTTCACCGTGGCCGAGTAACGATGACGGGCCTCGCCCCCATGGACGCCTTCGCGGTCGCGAGCGCGCTGCTCAAGGCGGCGGGCTATGCCGCGGCGCTGCTCGCCATGGGGGGCGTGCTCTTCGCCGTGGCCTTCGACGACCGGGCGGAGGCGGACGTCCTGCGCCTCGCCCGCCGCCTTGCCGTCGGCGCGGCGCTGCTCGGCCTCGCGGTCCTCGCGGCGCGGTTCGGCCTGCGCGCGGCGCGCATCTCCGGGATGGGCTGGGATGGCGCAACGGATCCCACGATGCTGGGCTTCGTCTGGCAGAGCCCGCTCGGCACCGCGGCAGCCTGGCGCGGGCTGGGCGAGGCGGCGATCCTCGCGGTCCTGCTGCCGGGCATCGGGCGGTTCGCCGCAATCGGTGGTGCGGTGGCGGTGGCCTATTCCTACACGCAGGTCGGGCACACGCTGGCCGAGCCGCGTTGGATCCTGGCCGTGCTCTTGACCCTGCACCTCCTGGCTGCGGCGTTCTGGATCGGCGCGCTCGCGCCCCTCCATCGCGCCGCCCGAACATCCGACGGCGCGCCGCTGCTCCACGCCTTCGGGGTGGCGGCAGGCGTCGCGGTCGCGTTACTGGCTATGGCCGGGACGGTCCTCGCCTGGCTTCTGGTCGGCTCGCTCGAAGGGTTGTTCGGTACGGCCTATGGCTGGGGCCTGCTCGCCAAGGTCGCGGTCGTCTGCGCGCTGCTCGGCCTCGCCGCCCTGAACAAGTGGCAACTCGTCCCTGCCCTGCGCGAGGACACTCCCGGCGCGGCTGCGACTCTGCGCCGGTCCATCGCCGTCGAAGGCGCGACGGTCGCGCTGATCCTCGTTCTGACGGCGGCGATCACCACTGCGACCACGCCGCCGATCAACCTATGACAGGGGGCGTCGTCATACCGCTTGCCGCCGGCACCGCCTTTGCCGCCGCGACCATCGCTCTGCTGCGCTGGACGGGGATGGACCGGGATCGCGCGACGGGACCGCTGATGCTCGTCGCGATCGCCCTGTTCTATCCGGTCTTCGCCGTGGAGAACGGATCGCGCGCAGAGGTCGCGATCCATGCGGGCATCGCCCTGGCGTTTCTCGGAGCCGCCATCATCGGGCATCGCCGGGGCCTCGCCCTGGTCGGCATCGCCATGATGGCCCACGGCGCGTTCGACCTTGCTGCCCACGTCCTGACCGATGGGCCCGCGCCGCGCTGGTGGGGACCGTTCTGTCTCGGCGTCGATGTCGTCCTCGGCGCGTGGCTCCTGATCGCCCGGCCATGGGCGACGATCAGTCGCGAGCGCGATCGAGAAGCTGGATCAGCTCCATGAACTTCGCCCTCTGGTCCGTCCGGTCGCCCGAGGCGAGCGCATCCTCGATGCAGTGCGACGCATGATCCTCGATCACCAGCTTCTCCACGCCCTTGAGGGCGGCGCGCACGGCCGCGATCTGCGTGAGGATGTCGACGCAGTAGCGGTCCTCCTCGACCATCCGCGCCACACCGCGAACCTGGCCCTCCAGGCGCTTGAGACGTTTCAATGCGGCTTCGCGGTTCTCATGCATGGGCCAGATAAAGGCTTTGCGCCCGTCCATGTCGAGAGCGCGCGTGCCCGGCGGACCGACGGAACCGTTTCCCATAACCATCGTTCAAATACCCATAAGGGGTATAAGGAGGCCCTATGACCCATCACGACAACTCACAATCTGGCGGCTCCGGCTATGGCCGGTTCGCCGCGATGATCGCGGCCTCGACGGTCATCATGTACGGCCTGATGTATCTCAACACCTACGCGCTGGACCACGTGTTCTTCAGCCAGACGCGGATGTGGATGGCGCTCTACATGGGTGCGATGATGGCGATCGTCATGCTTGCCTTCATGCTCGGCATGTACGCGAACCGTACCATCAATATAGCGATCTTCGCAGGTGCCGCCGTGGCATTTGCGGCCTTTCTCTATCTTGTTCGCAGCCAGGATACCGTGGGGGACGTCGCATGGATGAAGGCGATGATCCCGCACCATTCCATCGCCATCATGACGTCCGAGCGGGCCGACATCTCCGACCCTCGCGTCCGCGAACTGGCCGATGCCATCATCGAGGCGCAGCGCGCCGAGATCGCGGAGATGAAGCGATACATCGCTGACATCGAGGCGAACGGCGATGCCGCGCCCGGCACGCCGCGCGCCGAGTGACCCCGCCACCCTGCAACCCGACAGCCCGGAGGCTATCATGCCCAAGGACACCCTGACCGACCCCGCAGCCACAGCGACCGGCAAGAAAGCCGTTCTTTACCGGATGGTAATGGACAAGCACACCTGTCCCTACGGGATCAAATCCAAGTACCTGCTGGAGAAGGAGGGCTTCACGGTCGACGACCGCTGGCTGGAGACCCGCGAGGAGACCGACGCCTTCAAGGCTGAGCATGGCGTGAAGACCACGCCGCAAACGTGGATCGAGGGCGAGCGCGTCGGCGGATACGACGACCTCCAGGTCCGCCTTGGCAAGAAGAATCCGAACGAGAGCGACACCTCCTACGTCCCCGTGATCGCGATCTTCGCCACGGGTCTGGGTCTGGCTCTGGCCTTCGCCACCTTCGCGGGCGTGCCGTGGTTGTCCTGGCAGGTGCTGGGCTGGTTCATCTCGATCAACATGGTCCTGCTGGGGCTTCAGAAGCTTAAGGACCTGGAATCCTTCTCGACCATGTTCCTGAACTACGACCTTCTGGCGAAGCGCTGGCCGCCCTACGGCTATATCTATCCCTTCGTGGAGACGGGTGCCGGCCTCCTGATGACGGCGATGGTCTGGACCTGGCTGTCCGCCCCTGCCGCCTTGATCGTGGCGACCATAGGTGCGGTCAGCGTGTTCAAAGCGGTCTATGTCGACAAGCGCGAACTCAAATGCGCCTGCGTCGGCGGCAACTCCAACGTGCCCCTGGGCTTCGTCAGCCTTACGGAGAACCTCGCCATGATCGGCATGTCGGTCGTCATGCTCGGGCTCCTGGTCCTGTGACCGGCATGCCTTCGACGCACGGGGTCACGGCGTGACGGCGACCCCAAGGCGCAACCTGCTGGTCGGGCTCCTCGCCCTCGGCGGCGGCTACGCCGTCCTGCGGACCGGTACGGCGGCCTATGGGCGACTGACCGGCATGGACCTCGCTTACGAGCCGATGGAATGGCCCGAGGGCTTCCGCAAGCTCGTCGCAGGGTCCACCAGTTCCGGCGGCTTCGACCCCTTCGTGGGGTTGGACGCACCGGCGACGCCAGACCGCGCGGTCGATACCGTCGCCGTGGAGGCCGATCCCTGCGGCGCCCTCTTCGGCGGGCCACTCGATTCCGGCATCGTCCCGATCGCATCGTTCTCCGACTACAATTGCCCCTTCTGCCGCGTCCTCACCCAGCGGCTCGCGGCCTATGAGGCGGCGGAGGACGGGGTGCGGGTCGTCTGGCACGAGCTGCCGATCTTGGGGGACGGCTCGCGCGCCGCCGCGCGCGCCGCGCTCGCGGCCAAGCGGCAGGGCGCCTATGTCGCGTTCCACGAGCGATTGATGCGCTCCCCCTTCGAGCCGACGGACGAATACCTCCGCGTGCTCGCGGCCGATTTGGGCATCGACGCGGACCGGCTCGCCGCGGACATGGCGAGCGATGCGGTCGCGGACGAGATCGCGACGAGCTTGGCACTCGCACGCGGCCTCGCCACGGTCGGCACCCCCGTCCTCGTGATCGGACGGACGGTGATCGAGGGCGCGCCCGACATGGATACGATCAAGCGGATCGTTGCCGAAGAGCGCGAGCAACCACCGATATGCGCATGACGAGTCATCTCACCGGGCGCCGAACGGCCGACGAGGCCACATACCCCTGTGAGGTATGTTGACACGATCCCCTATGTTCTCTAGCGAATGTGTCATGCGTGCTCTCATAGCCATTCTCGTGACGATTCGGACGACGGCCATCTTGGCCGTCATTGCCGTTCTCGCGTTTGGCTCCCTATCGGCATCCGTGTCGGCGGGGACGTATGATCATCATGCATTCGTTTCGATCGACGATCATTCGCTTCAGGGTGAGCGTCAGGCCGCGTCCTGCCCGTCCGGCGACGTTTCGGGCGAACACGGCATGGATGATGGCAACTGCTGCATCGGCACGTGCACCACGATCCTGACCGTCGCCGCACCGGTCGACGTCCCCGAACGGTTGCTTGTCCTGAGCGGTCCAGCATTCCGTCCGTTGTCCGCACGCTCGAGTTTTGTCGAGTTCGTTCGTCCGCCGTCTCTGAGCATCTGATCGCGGCCCGCGCGCGGGCCTGACTTCAGATGACGGTCCCACAGCGCCGGGATCCGCTCGAGACGAGCTGGACAAGACATGACAATCAAGATTTTCGCGGTCGGGGCCTTGCCTCTGATCCTAGCCGCGTGCGGCACCTCGACGCCGTTGCCGGACGTGGTCGGCATCACGGCCCCCGCCAGCCCGACGGTCGCGGCGCGGCGCACCGGCTACGCGAACCCAATTCGTAACTACACGATACGCCCCGTGGTCGATCCGGCCGACTGGCGCGAATCCAATCGTTCGCAGGAGGGCAAGTGATGCGCCTTCTGAAGATGAGCGCGATCGTCCTGCCGTTCGCCTTGGGGGCCTGCGCCACGACATTGCCGGCGGGGATCACTGCCAGTGGAGCAGGGTTCGGCCTCGTCGCAAGCAAGACGCAAGGTGCCACCGGCAAGCGAACCGTCTGGGTGCAGAACGCGGCGCAAGCCCGCGAGGTCGCCGAAAGCGTCCATGCGATGACGCATCGCCGCACGATCTCCGCCGACACGGCCGTTCAGGTCGCCCTCCTCAACAACCGGGGTCTCCAGGCAGCCTATGCCGATATCGGGATTTCCGCAGCCGAGGTTTGGCAGCAGGCGACCCCGGAGAACCCGATCGTGTCCGTCGGACTTCTGGGCATCGGCGCGCCGGAACTCGGCCTCTTCCGAGCCCTCGAATCCGTCGTTGCGGTGAACCTGCTCGATGCCCCGACCCGCAGACGCCGGGTGGCGGTCGCGCAGGCGGATTATCAGCGCGCCCAAATGCAGGCCGTAGTCGATACCCTGACCCTGGCGGCGCAGACCCGCACCGCATGGATCGATGCCGTCGCCGCGTTCGAAACGGTGGCACTCCTGAACCAGGCCGCTTCCGCGGCGGACGCCTCTTCGGAACTGGCGGCACAGCTCGGACGAACCGGGGCGCTGAACCGCGCCGGTCAGGCGCGCGAACAAGTCTTCGACGCCGAACTCGCCGCGCAAGCGGCCGAGGCGCGTCTGGCGGCAGCGGCGGCCAAGGAGCGGTTGACCCGATTGATGGGACTTTGGGGGACGGAGGTCGACTACTTCGTTCCGGATGCACTGCCCGCCCTGCCGGGCGGCCTCAAATCGACCGCGGGGATCGAGGCGCGCGCGCTTCAGAACCGCGTCGATCTTGAAGTGGCCCGCCTGAGCTTGGCGGCCACAGCCGCTGCCTATGGCCTGACCGACGCGACGCGTGTCCTGACCGATCTCGAAGTCATCGCCGGGGCCGAGCTGGAGCGTGAGCGTGAGGACGGTGACATCGAAGAGGAGGTTACGCCGCAGGTCGAGCTGGAGTTCCAAATCCCGATATACGACAGCGGCCGCGCCCGGTTGCGCAAGGCGGAACTCTCCTACCTCCAGGGCGCGAACCTCCTGGCCGAGACGGCCGTCGCGGTCCGCTCCGAAGCGCGCGACGCGGAGACGCAGTACCGCGGCAGCTATGCCGTGGCGCGCCAATACCGCGACGTGATCCTGCCGCTCCGCCGAACGATCAACGAGGAATCGCTGCTGGCGAACAACGGGATGATCACCAGCACGTTCGAGCTTCTCGCCGACGTGCGCGAGGGGCTTGGCAGCCAGCTCGATGCGGCCGAAGCCAAACATCAGTTTTGGCTCGCAGCAGCCAATCTCGATGCCGCGATCTACGGCGGTGGCGGTGCGGGTGGCGGCGGCGGCGAGGGCGGCGGTGTCGATCTCGGCGGCGGCGGCGCGCCTCACTGAATCCCTGAACCCGACAAGAAGGAACGGATAGATGCTCAATCGACGTCAACTCCTGGGAACCGGCGCAGCAGGCGCCGCCCTCGTCTCCACCCAAGCGTGGTCTCAGACCTCGAACCGCAGCTTGCCCGAAGCTGTCCTAACAAACGCCTCGGGAACGCAGGCCCCGATAGTTCCCACCACCGGGCCCGACTACAATCCCGTCGTCACGCTAAACGGTTGGACCTTGCCGTTTCGCATGAAGGACGGCGTGAAGGAGTTCCATCTCGTCGCCGAACCGGTCGAGCGTGAGCTGGCCGAAGGCACGACGGCCTACCTTTGGGGCTACAACGGCACCTCGACGGGGCCGACGATCGAGGCGGTTGAGGGCGATCGCGTCCGCATCTTCGTGACCAACCGCCTGCCGGAGCCGACGAGCGTCCATTGGCACGGACAGATCCTGCCATCGGGCATGGATGGCGTGCATGGGCTGAGCGGGCCCGGCATTCCGACCGGCAAGACCTATGCCTACGAATTCGACCTCAAGAAGTCAGGCACGTTCATGTACCATCCGCACGCCGACGAAATGGTTCAGATGGCCATGGGGATGATGGGCATGTTCGTCGTCCATCCGAAGGACCCGAGCTTTCGCCGCGTCGATCGGGACTTCCTCATCATGTTGAACGCCTTCGATCTCGATCCGGGCACCTACGTGCCGCGGATCATGGAGATGACGGACTTCAACCTGTGGACGTGGAACAGCCGGATCTTTCCGGGCATCGATCCGCTGGTCGTAGGCCGGGGCGACGACGTGCGCGTGCGGGTCGGCAACCTGACGATGACGAACCACCCGATCCACATGCACGGCTACGACTTCAAGGTGTCGTGCACCGATGGCGGTTGGGTCCCGCCGGAGGTCGCCTGGCCAGAGGTCTCCATCGACATCCCCGTCGGCGCGATGCGCGCCTTCGATTTCAAGGCCGACCATCTGGGGGACTGGGCGATCCACTGCCACAAGTCGCACCACACGATGAACGCCATGGGCCACGACATCCCGACCTTCATCGGTGCGAACAAGACCGACGTGACCGAGCGCATCCGTCGGCTGCAGCCCGAATACATGCCGATGGGCACCGCCGGCATGGCCGATATGGGCAAGATGGAGATGCCGATCCCCCGCAACACCGTTCCGATGATGAACGGATGGGGCAAGTACGGCCCGATCGAGATGGGCGGCATGTTCTCCGTCGTGAAAGTCCGGGAGGGCATCGCGTCGGGCGATTACTCCGATCCCGGTTGGTACGACAGCCCACCGCACGAGACCGTGGCCGAATGGACCGGCGACGTGCCTGCCCCCGTCGAGGTGACCGACCCGGCGACCCGCTACACCGATCTGTCCAAGATCAGCGGCTGAACCCCAATCGAGCAGCATTCCAGGAGTCTTACGATGAAGAAGACACTGATGCCGATCGCGGTGTTCGGAGCGCTCGCCGCTCCGGCCCTTGCGGACGGCTACCACCGCGGACCGCATGACGGACCGGTCCTCCATGCCGACGCGATGGCGATCGGCCACCCGGGCAGTCCGGACCTGGTCGACCGGACGATCGACGTGTCCATGCTGGATGCCTCCGATGAGGCGATGGCCTTCGACGTCGAGGCGCTAGAGATCGAGCGCGGCGAGACGATCCGATTCGTCCTGACGAACCGGGGCGGCGAGCCGCACGACTTCGTCATGGCGACGCCCGAGGAGATCGCGGCGCACCGCGCCGAGATGTCCGGCATGCCGGATATGAACCACGAGGCGGTCTATGCCGCGCGCGTGGAACCCGGCGAGACCGCGACCCTCGTCTGGACCTTCGCCAACGAAGGCGCCTTCGCCTTCGCCTGTCTGATTCCAGGCCACTACGAGGCCGGAATGCGCGGTCGCCTGACCGTGAGCTGACCACCCCAAAACCCAACGGAAACCACGAGGAAGACCTATGAGCAGACTATTGATCCTTTCGGCAGCGATGCTGTCGTTCGCCGCGCCTACCTTCGCCGCAGGCACCCACAAGGATGGCCATGGCGATGGTCATGCCGATGAGCACCATGCCGAGATGGCGGTCGGGATGCCCGGCGATGCGCATCACGCCACGCGGACGGTCGAGATCTCCATGCTGGAGACGGATGACGGCGAGATGCTGTTCGAGCCGCGCGACCTGACCTTCGCAGAAGGGGAAACCGTCCGCTTCGTCATCACCAACGACGGTGAGCAGGAGCACGAGTTCGTCCTCGATACGCCAGAAGCCAATCAGGAGCACAAGGACCTGATGGCGCGGTTCCCCGAGATGGAGCACGACGATCCGAACGCGATCCGCCTCCAGCCGGGCGAGGGCGGCGAGATCGTCTGGACCTTCGCCAACGAGGGCGAGTTCGAGTTCGCCTGCCTCATCCTCGGCCACTACGAATCCGGCATGCACGGACCCGTCGTCGTTCGGTGAACCGCCGTCCCTTCCCCATCATCAAGGAACACACGATGAAAACGCTTATCCGATCGATCACCATGGCGATCGCTCTCGCCACCGCGCCGACCGCCATGGTGGCGCAGGAAACGACCTATACCAAGGGCAGCGTCAAAGCGATCGACGCCGAGGCCGGCAAGGTCACCATCATCCACGAGGAACTGCTAAACCTCGACATGCCTGCGATGACGATGGTGTTCCGCGCCGACGAGGAGACGTTGGCCGAACTGACCGAAGGCGAAGAGATCGAGTTCGTCGCCGAGCGCGTCGAAGGCAAGCTGACGGTCGTCGACCTAAAGGAATAATTTCGCCGCATTGCAGCCTATCGTCACGGGGTCGCCGGCATGCCCGGCGGCCCCGATCTCCGGAACGGGGCGTATCTCCTGCCTCCGGACCGATCCCGCCTATCCATGAAAGGTCATCCCTGTGACGGACATTCTCCCGATGCGCGGCGCGCTCGGACTGGTCGTACTGTGCCTGATCGGCGCCGCTTCGTATGCCGACCCCGTCTTCTCCTCGACCGACGTCGGCGATCGGCCGACGGGTCGCATCACCCAGCTTACGGACACGATGGGCGAGATGACGGTCGACTTGCCGGCCTCGACGGCCGAACGCTTGCCAGCTCGGATCGAAGAGGATGGTCCGCAGGAACGCGCGGCCTTGCGCTTCGAGCCATACCAGATGCTGGACGAACTCTTCCGTCCCGACATCGTCTTTCTGATGCGGCACGGTCCGACGGACTGGTCGCAGCGTGACATCAAGGACGTGGCGCCGACCGATTGCGCCAACCAGCGTCTGCTGACCCGAGACGGGACCGATGACATGATCGATCTCGGCCTGCTGCTCGCAGCGAACGACATCCGACCGTCACGGATCGTGACGAGCGAATGGTGCCGCAACCAAGCTACTCGGGACGCTCTTCTCGAAGGCATGTCGGTGATCGATCCTGTCTATGTGGAAGGCATCGATCTGATCACCGACCCGTCACTCAACCTTCTCCTGTCGCTTCGAGGTGCGCCCGACGTGGATGAGCTGCGCGAGCTGATTTCCGCATGGGATGGCGGTGACGGCACCGGTCCGCTTCTCGTGATCTCTCACTTCACCAACATCGAGGAGCTGACGAACTTCACCGTCTTCGAGGGAGAAATGCTGATGATCGATCCCAAGCGAAACAACCGTGTCCTGGGCTATTTGCGATTGAGATCGGCAGGCCCCGATGTGGGGCATTTCGAGTAACGTCAAAAGATGGATGCTCGGTAGGGTGCATCCGTGTACGACGCTGATATGCGACGGTTGCAATGTCGCAAAAGGGTTTGCCTCAGCATTTGGAACACCAGCCGACGAGGGTCTAGATCCAAATGGGACGCTGCGTGGCAACCGTAGCACGGCTCGTCAATGCCCCGGTCGTGGATGACGCAGCGTCCGGCTAATTGAGGTCACAAGCGTTCGTGGAGACGGTCTCAATGAATTTGCCGGTCGGGTCCGGTCCTTACGGATAGGGACCGACCCAATACTGCCATTTGCGCCAGGAAGCTGTGCTGTGGTGCGGAATCCTTAACCCGACCGCTGAGCTCACAATAGCGAGAGCAGAAGCCTAGCCGTTAAGTCCTTTGGATTGGACATCTTTAATGCCTAAACCCAAACCGCTGCAACTGATAAATCCAAAGTCATCCGAGGATTGTGAAGGGCCCCAGCTGAACAAGCCAGTGGGGCCCCATTCTGCAATTCGATAGTAGTGGCTTGATAGGTTTAGTGGACGCCTGCTCACGTCGACGTCTTCACTGACACATCAAGGTTTATAACTAATGAATGATCACCGACTGGAGTCCTCCATAGACTATTTGGTAATGAGAATTCCTATCGCCGTACTTGGATCGAGAGCTTGCCTTCTCTCGCAGATCGAAGGGCTGAGTACTTGCTCTTCCGCCAGGATCAGGCCTGACGTCTCAGACGGCGAAGCTGGGTCCGCTTAGGACTCAGATCCACGAGCCTTCGACGAGTATCATGAACGACAAGCCGGCGCAGCTAAGCTGCCTTGTCCGAGCGACACATTGCACGCTACTGCCGCGCTCTGGCGGCTTTACAGGATGTGGTCCGCATTTTTCGGCCAGCTCGGACGCATGCTGCGGTGGCGACTTCGTTGAGTGACAGTCGAAGGCTCTCGCCCGCACCGTTGACGAAAGATGCGTTCTGGACGCGTTTCTGCCTTAGTTGTGTCGCAATTCCCATGTCGGCAACAATATGCCGAAAGAGAACCGATTCGTTGCCAGCATCCTGAAGACGCCCAACTTCGGCTCTTTTCATCAAACCGATCAAAATAGACCGGCCTACCAATTATGGGCATTTTCTCATTTCGTGCACCAGATCATGTGTGAAATTTGGTATTTGTGCGGGGGCAGTGCACGCTCAAAACACGGTTAACGATCTATTAGGTTATGAGCGAAATATTGCCGGTAACATTTATTTGCCCCAACACGAGCGTCCGCGATGTGTCTCACCTGCTTCTCCATCGGCCTCGTAGACGAAGTCATCGGCTTACCTATCAGATACGCCAGAACGATCTTATGTCCCGAAAACTGCCAGGAGGCTGCGGTCAATCGTAAGTATCTGTCGACCGAGGATAGCGAGTGGCGGGACGTCTGCCCGTGTGACCCAGTGCACGCTCGTGTCGTGGAAGGGTTAAGATATATTCCGCTTACGGCTGTGATAAATCCTGCGCGTCAGGCAAGGACCCGTGGTGCAGGCGTGGTTCGAGCGCCGGCATCTGACGCGTTCAATGTGCAGATACTCGTTCATCCTATTCGGAGCAGAGCTCGGACGAAGCGTTAACGTCTGTGCTTTGGCCGCCGTCTTTACTCCGCTGAACAAAACCTGACGTATATCGAGAACATGTATGGGCTCAGGCCACAAGGCGCCAAATTAGCCAGCACAATTCGCTAGCGACATTCAGGTGCAGTGTCCGGTTCAGCCGCATGTCACCCCTAGATGAAGTGTGATGGCGACCGCCTCTATTGATGCGCCATGTCGGATATTCTGGAGAGCATTGCCAACCTGTTCAAAGAAATATCCAAACAGGAGCGCGCCTCGGCAATTCGCCATCTCTAAAAAGTTGGCAGAAGATACAAGCCGAATTACGCAAAGCAGAAATCAGATGCATCAAGCTGCGATCCATCCGCAATGCCATCCAATACGATGCCACCACTCGCCCAGTCTATTTCGCCCGCGTCGCCCACAAACCGGATCAACGTCGAGGCGCCGTTCTCATAGGAGATGAGGCGTAGATCCTCAAGCCCAGTTACGCCAGGCGAAGAGAAGCAGAGTAGATCGACCCCGAATTCGAAATCTGTAACCCGATCAAACCCAGCGTCGAATTCCGAGAAGACGAACCGGTCTGCACCCCTGCCTCCGGTCAGGCTGTCCGTGCCGGCCCCTCCAGTGAGGATGTCGTCGCCGTCCCCACCTTCAAGCCAATCCGCGCCGCTAGAGCCATTCAGCTCGTCCTGCCCGCTGCCTCCGAATAGGCTGTCATGCCCCAACCCGCCAGACAACGCGTCTGAACCCGCACCCCCTTCGATACGATCATGGCCTGGCCCACCAGAGAGAATGTCGGCCTGATCTCCGCCAAGCAGTATATCGTCCCCGAATCCCCCCATGAGCGTATCGTTTCCCTGCTCGCCGTGAAGGATGTCATCACCAACATTACCCTCCAGCCAGTCTGACCATGTGCCGCCATGAATGACATCATCTCCTGCTCCGCCCTGCAGGGTATCAGCGCCGGTGCCACCGATAAGAAGGTCCGCTCCGTCTCCGCCGCCAAGAAGATCTCCCGCGTCGCCTCCCCAGAGGGTATCGTCCCCTAGACCTCCCGAAAGGGTGTCTGACCAGGTCCCGCCAAAAAGAATGTCGGAACCCTCGCGCCCGACCAGAAGGTCTGCACCGGCTCCGCCCTCGATCCGGTCCGGACCCTCTCCTCCATAGATCGTATCAGCGCCGTCGGATCCGTTCTGCATCACGTAGTCCGGGATCTCCGGAGTCTCGAGCGGCTCCTCGAACCTGAGCTGAACGACTTCGTAAGCGTCGAGCGTGAGTGAGCCGACCCCATCGGCCAGTTCGGTCAGGTCGATTTCGCTTACGATGGCGTTGCGCTGGTCTCCGCCCGAATCCTCGTAGCCCACGCGGATTCCCGACACAGCAAGCCAACCGTCCGTGAATAGCGTAAGATCTATGGTTGTCTCGATCGCGACGTCTGTTCGGGACGACAGGTACACCACACGTTCGCCGGGCGTGGTTTCGTCCAGATCGTCCCGAGACTCCCAAGCCGTCACTTCAATACTGTAGGGCGTCTCGGGGCCTGTCCATTCGATATCAATAAGCTCGTGGTCTGCGACGGTTTGCCGAATGAGGTCGAACATCGCAGCACGGGTCGTGTTTGTGGCTATGGAAAGCCCGTCCAGCTCCAATACCTCTAGCGGCTCATCCTTGTGAAGAAGGGCATTCCGCGTATTGTGCAGCATCGGCCAGACGAACGCTGTATCGACATCCGCTTCGACGAGATTGGTGTAGTGCTCCAAGAACATCGAGGCACCATGCACGCCAAGATCAATGCCATCCTCGCCGAGGGAGAGGTTCAGATTGATGTTGTACTCACCCACCATCCGGTCGATTTCGCGTCCGAGCCACTCATCCCAACCTCCTATGCCGGAACCCGCCAAATTCTCCGAAAGCGCGCGGTCTTCCCTAAATGCGCCGGTATCGTTGTCGAACCCTCCTTCTGCAGGGTCCTTCCAGTAGAAGTTTCGTATAACGCCGTCGAGTTCGTCAACCGCGCCATTCAGCGAGGCAAAAGCGTCTTGAATTGCTACATTGGCAAGCCGCGGGTCATTGTCGTAAGCGCCGCGAAGATTTCCGGAAGCTTGAAGAAAAATATCGGCGTCCGTGCCGGCGAGATCCAAACCCGCTGAGATCGCCTTCGTCGCTTTCGCTGCAGCTTGCCCATAGGCTGCCTCCAGGCTGGCATCGCCGATCGTCCGTCCACCCCAGTATTCATTTCCGAGTTCCCAAGACCGGATCGTGTCAGGGAACTGGTTCGAGGCGGCTGATACGAAATCCTTGAGATCGCTGAGGAACTGCTCCTCTGACTGCCCGGGTGGAGGATCAACCGGTATGACGAAGCTCACCGTGATGCCGAGTGATGTAGCCTGCCCGAGAAAAGTCGCCACGCCCTGGGGAAGTTCTCCCCCGATCAACATGCCGTCTTCGAAGACCTTGTCGGGCATACCGCCCGGATATCGGACATGGCCTACCCCGAAGTGATCCAGCGCGGATTCCGCCGCATCGGTCAGGACTCCATCGGGCCTGTCTGTGGGCGCAGAAAACGTGGGAGAACCCGTGTGGGCCTTCGGAAGAAGATTGCTCCCAAAGTGGTCTACCGAAGAGAAATTACCCGTCGAAGTCGAACTTTGAATCCGCAACATTTTCGCCTCTGGTCCTGTGTTCTCTACGGACAGAAGCCACTCCGGTCCGGTCGACATCCGGACGGCATTGTGTCGAGAGCAAGGCGAAAGATGCAGGTTTTCGGAGACTCAGACTGGACGGGACGTTTATTGTTGCAAGGACCATGCCAAACTAGCGACTACCATTTTCGTGTGTAGGCGCGACGGCGCAGTCATCATGTACCTTTGGAATGCTGGCAATCGGCCCAAAGCTGCCACTGATCAGCTCTGCCCATGCCGCACTGCAGCTTACCCAAAGCCGACATCTATGTCGTGATTTAGATGCGGTTGTTTGGCGAATAGACTTGTAGCCAAGAGAAACAACCTTGCTCCAATCTCGCGATCATGCATGCATACAAGAAAGTAATTGATAGAATTGGATGAGTCTCTTTGGCTGGAAAGATACCAAAGACTGTAGTGTCGTTAGTGGAACCGGCAGTTTGGTCTCTCGCGGCACAGTTACTTATTTTGACGACCGATCGGCCGGGTTCGAAGAAGCATCAGCCAACTGTCAACACATTCTATGAGACCGGTATCGTCACCGCAGTGTACCAGGCGCTACTTATGAGTCCCGTGCTGGCTCATTTAGAAATCAGACATGAAATGCCCTTTCCCACTCCTGGGAAGGGTGCGCCAAAGCGCGTGGATCTGTGGTTGAGACCTTACAATGGCGGCATTCCACAGATGATCGAAGCTGGCGATTTTGGCGTCAAAAAGGTCCATGATGATTTGGAAAAGCTAAGAACCTTGAACCCGAAGGGCATCAATTGGTTCTTGGCCTTTTTTCGTTCAGGGGGACCAGCCTTGAACCCACTGCTAGAACTGAAAAAGAGCTTTGAACGGGCAAACGGCCTGAACGACAAAAAGGTCAAATTGGAGCCGGGTTTGGTGAAGTCGTTCAGCGTCTACCGGCCAAACAAGGAACCTGAACCGTTTGGGATTGCCCTGCTGAAGGCCCAATAGCTCGCGGCCCTTAGCTCCCGTTAAATGATCGCGCAGCGAAAGGTTGCTGCTCGTTTCAGAACATCGAGCCGATGTCGGAGGCCCCCGTCGGGTAGGCCGCGGGCATCGACTTCACCTGCGCCGCCGTCAGCCCCAGCTTGATCGCCAGTGAGAAGACATTGATCAGCTCGGCGTAGTCTGGGCCGAACATGTGCGCGCCGAGAACCTTGCCGTCCATGCCGGTAATGACCTTCGCCCCCGCGTAACTTTCGCCAAGCCGCTTCTGCGAGAACCAGCCAGAGGTGTCGGTGAAGCTAACATCGAATTCGCCCCCTTCTCGCGCCTCCTCCTCGAGGAGACCAACCCGGGCCAACTCGGGGATGGTAAACACGACACTCGGCACGCCGGTGTAGTCAGGCTCGGTGCGCTTCTCCTTCAGCATATTCGAGGCTGCGATCTTGCCCTCGAAGACCGCTACCGGGGTCAGCGGTTTGCCGGGGGATGCGGCGGAGTCGCCTGCTGCGAAGATGCGCGGGTTCGACGATGATTGGAGCCAGGGTGTGACCTCCACGCCGCCATGCTCGGTTTCGATGCCCGCGGCGGCGAGGTCGAGATGGTCGACGGCGGGCACCCTTCCGGCACCGTGGACGACGAGGTCGGCCTCGATGGCATGGTTCTCGCCCCCCTTCCGGTAGACCACGCGGTGGACTCCCTCCGCCTCCTCGATCCGCTCGATCGCGGCTTCGGGGATGATCTCGATCCCGGCCGCGCGGCTGCGCTCGATCAGCATGTCGACGAGATCGGGGTCGAACATCTTCAGCTGCCGCGCGCCTCGGTCGAGGATCGTCACCTCCGCCCCCGCCCGCGCCGCGATATGGGCGAATTCGAATGAGATGTAGCCGCCGCCGACGAAGACGATACGGCGGGGCAGCTCTGCGAGGTTGAGGAAGTCGGTGCTGTCGATCAGCTTTTTGGCGCCGGGGAAGTCCAGCGGCCGCGGCTTTGCTCCTGTAGCGATCAGCGCGTGGCGGAAGCCGATCTCGCCATGAGCTTCGATCCCGATCCGGTCCTCGGCCGTGAAGCGAGCACGACCGTGCAGCGTGCGCACCCCGGCTTCCTTCAGGCCGCTTTCCATGCTCTCCGGCACCGGGTCGGTGAAGCTCTCCTTGTGGTTCATCAGCGCCGGCCAGTCGATACGGGTCTCGCCCGTGATGCCTTTGCCGGTCAGCCGCTGCGCGGCCTCGACCGCCTCGGCCCCGGCGCGGAGCATCTTTTTCGGGTCGCAGCCCCTGAGCGCGCAGGTGCCGCCGTAGGGAAGCTCGTCGACAATGGCGACCGACCAGCCGGCCTTGCTGCATTTCTTCGCGGCGTTGATCCCGGCCATGCCGGCGCCGATGACGATCAGGTCGAGTGTTTCGGTCATACATGCTCCTCGTTTCTCAAGTGTTGGGCTGGGGGTGCTCTGGGCTTTTCAGCGGTATCTGCCCATGAAGCGCTCGCTTCGCCCACAGATCGCCGCGGTGCCCCCGCCGACCGCGAGGCCGAGCCATTGCCATCCCCCGCCGCCCAACGGCACCAGCCCGGTGCCGTGGCCCAGCACTGGACACGTCATTGCCAGCAGATAGGGCCCGGTGTAGCGGCAATGGACACGCCCGCAGCGCCGGGCGTTGAGCAAGCAGGCCCCGCCCATCCAGACCAGCGCCAAAAGCCAGATCACCGTCTTGGGGCAATTGGGCAGCGGGATCGCCAGGAGCATGGCACCGAGGGGCAGCCACCACGCGATGAAAGAGCCGCTGGCCGAGCCAAGGAGATCGCGCGAAGACTTGTCACTCATGGGTCACCCTGCGCAGCAACTAAGCGCGGCCACGTCCTTCTCGAAAGTTTGAGCGGCGAGCTTCAGGCCTTCGACCGTCGTGAGATAGGGCATGATCGTATCGCCCAACTCCTCGTAGGTGAGCCCCGCCTTCAGCGCCATCGCCGCCGTCTGGATGCTGTCTGCGCCCTCCGGGGCGAGGATCTGCGCGCCCAAGAGCCGTTTGCTGCCTGCTTCTGCCACCAGCTTGATCAGCCCGCGCTTGTCACGGGCGGCGAGCGCGCGCGGCACAGCGTCGAGCGGCAGAACCGAGGTCACGACCTCGTGCCCGACAGCCCGTGCCCGCGCTTCGCTCAGCCCCACACCCGCCACCTGCGGGTCGGAGAAGACCACCCAGGGCATCGTGGCGTTGTCGTAGCTACGCGCCTCGTCCGCCACTGCATTCCGCGCGGCGAGTTTTGCGCCATAGGCCGCCATGTAGACGAATTGGTCTCGCCCGGTGACGTCGCCCGCGGCCCAGACCTTTGGGTTGTCGGTGCGCATATGCGCGTCGACGACGATCCCACCCCGCAAGTCGGTCTCGATCCCAGCAGCGCCGAGGTTCAGCCCGTCGCTGTTCGGCAGTCGTCCGGTGGCGAGCAGCAACCGCTCGGCGTCGAAGGTGTCTCCGACCGTGGTGGTCAGACGCACGGTATCGCCGTCGCGGGTCACGCTCTCGTAGCCCGTGACCCGCGCCAGGCGGATGCCTTCCTTGGACAGATAGCCCTCCAGCGCTTGTGATATCTCTGGCTCCGCTTCCGGCAGCACGCCCCGGCGACTGATCAGCGTCACTTCGACACCCGCACGGGCGAAGAGCTGCACCAGTTCCACCCCGATATAGCCCGCACCGAGAACCAGCATCGAGGCTGGCAGTTCGGTCAGCTCCAGTGCCGAGGTGCTGTCGAGGACGTCGACCTCCTCGATGCCCGGGATTGTTGGCGCATGCGGGCGGGAGCCGGTCGCGATGACAATCTTCGTTGCTGAAAAGACCGCGCCGTCCACCATCAGGTGGCCGTCGTCGTCGAACCGGACGGCGCCCTCAATGTAGTCGATGTTCTCGTGCTGCGGCAAAACGTTGGCATACTTCGCCGCTCGTAACTCCTCCACCAGCGCTTGCTTCTGCGCCACCGTCGCGGCCCAATCGGTGACGCGGCCCTCGGCCTCGATGCCGTCGAAGCGGCTCGCGCGGCGGGCATGATGCAAGCTTTCCACGGCGCGGATCAGGGCCTTCGAAGGCACACAGCCCACGTTGACGCATGTGCCGCCGATGGTCCCATTGCCGATCAGGGCCACCCGCGCCCCGGCTTCGGCGGCGGTGATCGCGGCCGAAAATCCCGCCGAGCCGGCGCCGATCACAGCAAGGTCATAGGCGCCGCTTTTGGGCGTGCAGCAATCTTTCATGTCAGCCTCTTCAGTTGATGCGTTGGCGCCGCCAGAGCGCGTAGAGGGTGATGCCGATGAACACCGCGAGCGCTGGCAAAAGCACGAGGTCGAGCCAGCCCAGCACGGCCGACAGCCCGACCGCGCCCAGCAGGATCACGAGAACCGGGGTGAAGCAGCACAACGCCACGACGACAGTGCCGATCAGCCCGTATTTCAGAAGGCGGTCGTTCTTGCCCGAGGGTGTCTCGGGTTGGGTCACGATCCGCCCCCGGCAACGAGTGACGCCCCGTAGCCGACGCCGGTCACGGCAGCGACCAGAGCTTCGGGATCGGTTACGGCGTCGTCATATCGCAGCAGGTAAGTGCCATCTTCGTCCTCGCCCTCGGTAAACTCGGCGATCTGCACGGTTTCCACTTTCTTCAGAGCGGCGGCGACGATGTAACTGCATGAGGGGCAGGTCAGCCCGGTAACATGCAGCCGGGTCTCGGCCTCGTCCGCCAGCGACATCGCAGGGGCCAGCATCAGAGCTGTGGCAAGAAGGGTTTGTTTCATCGGGGTCTCCGTATCAGAAGGTCAGGATGCGCGGGGCGACATAGGGAAAGACCAAGGCCAGCAGCACGACGGCCAGTGCGCTCCAAAGAAGCGCCCGCATCACGCCCCGATCCACTGGACGGGCGCAGGCGCCGGTGCCGCAGTTATCTGCGGGCACCGGGCGATAGGCTTTCCAGAAGCCATAGCCCAGAGCCACTGCCGCAAGGGAGAAGGTAACCCATTTATAGGCGTAAAGTGCCGTGAGCTGGCCGATGAAAACGCCGGTCACGCCGAGGCTGACAAGCACCAGCGGGAGGATGCAACAGGAGGTCATCGCCAGCGCGCCGAGCACCCCGGCACCGGTGGCGGCCCATCCCGACCTGTCCGGATGGTTTTGTGCCTGTCGCTCGGTCTCAGTCATCTCGCTCATCGCTTCGCCGTGGTTGTCGCTTGATGACAGGCAAGATAGGGTCTGTAGCAACTACAGGATCAAGGGGTTTTCTTATGTCCGACGATCACGCTATCGCGAGCGACCTGAAGCGCGCCGACCTCGCGCGCCTGACGGGCTGCAATCTCGAGACGATCCGCTACTACGAGAACGTCGGCCTGATGCCCGATCCGCCGCGCACGGCATCGGGCCATCGCCGCTACGGCACAGCGCATGTGGAGCGGCTGAGTTTCGTGATGCGGGCCCGGGATCTTGGCTTCACCATGGAAGAGATCCGCGGCCTGCTGTCCCTCGTTGATCGCGGAAGCCATACCTGCGCCGAGGTCGAACGGATGGGCCGCCACCATCTCGACGTCGTCCGAACCAAGATCCGCGACCTCCAGATGATTGAAGCCGTTCTCGCCGGAACGATCGCACGCTGCACCGGCACCGACACCCCTGACTGCCCGTTGCTCGATGTTCTCAACGAGGGGCAAGCCAATTCAGAACGGGTAGTAAGGGCGTCCGAATAGCTGCCGTTCATGCGAGGTGCAGCGAAAGGCCGGTATCCGCCCTTGGCGTCTACAGGATCTTCTACGGCATTTCTGCGTCTCGAAACCTTGCCCGCACCGGCCGGTCGCCTAGGAACGGCATCTGCCTCGGCGTGGTAGAGTATGTGGTATGAGGAGTCTATTCGAAAGTGTTTCTTATCTTGTTACAGTATGTTATCAGTATTTTTACGCGGACTTCCGCTCCGCCACCACCCTCATTTCCGACTTAATTGTCGCGCGCCCTCGGCGGCGACCCCTTCTTTCCACGAGATCGCTGGACAGGTGCATCTCGAACGGCCGGCGCCCTTCAAAAACGCCAAGCACGGGCAGCAGACCGTATACGGCTCTTGGAACGGGATCTGGAGATGTATCGCGCCGTGGAAAGCCGCGTCCCTGCGGCACGTCGAGTTATGAGCGGAGGCCGCGACTACGTGGGCCGCTCGCGCGAACGTCGCTGGCGGAGTCAGTGGCGGAGGACGAGCACCGAGCAGGTCGAATGGCGCACCACGCGCGCGGCGTTGGGGCCGAGGAGGTAGTCCTGGAAGTTCGGCCGATGCGCGCCCATCACGATGAGGCGGGCGTCGAGCGACGCGGCGGTCGCAAGGATCTCCTCGTAGGCCACCCCGTGCCGCACGACATGCTTGATCCCGGCCTCCGCGGCCTCGCCGAGGACCGCGGCCACGGAGCGGTGCAACGCCTCGGCCGCATCCGCCAGCGCCTTTTGCTCCGCGCCCTCCTCGAAATACGCGCCGACGATGCTCATCCCGAAGTCGGGGATCGCGGTGACGACGGCCAGGTGGCCGTCATCCTGCTCGGCCCTGCGCCGCGCCTCCGTCAGGATCATCGCGTGGTTTTCGGGATGGGCCAGATCTATGGCGGCGAGGATGGTGCCGATCATGCCGCCACCTCCTCGGGGCGCCGATCCGCCCGGCGCTGCTGCAGGAACGCGACCAGGGCCAGCAGAAGGAATGCCGGCAGGTAGAAGATCTCCTTGGGCATGCGGTCGGCCTCGACCTCGATGCCGGTGACGACCCAGTCGAAGTCGACACCCATCTGCTCGGCCGGTCCGCCGAAGGCGAGAAGGTCCACGATGACTGACCCATCCCGTTCCACGAGGTCGAGCCCGGCGCTCTGCGACAACCGGTCGAAGCCCGAGGGGCCGGCCTCGCCCAGCGGCAGGAGGAACGTGGACGACACGAAGGTTCCGTCGATCGTCTCGCCCTCCAGCCCGATGCGGACTTCGCTGTCCGGCGGCGCCTCCTCGGCCAGGGCGAAGATCTCGGCGGGCGGCATCTGGACGAAGGGATCCTGCACCTGGTCCAGCCAGAAGCCCGGCCTGAACAGCGTCAGAGCCACCAGCACAAGGGCGACCGATTCCCAGATGCGCGAGCGGGTCAGGAACCAGCCCATGGTTCCGGCGGCGAAGACCAGCATCGCGATGAGCGCCACGATGAAGACGAACACCGCCTGCACCGGCCCGACATCTATCAACAGAAGGTCGGTGTTGAAGATGAACAGGAACGGCAGGAGCGCCGTTCGGATCGAGTAGAAGAACGCCTGGAAGCCGGTCTTGATCGTATCCCCGCCCGAGATCGCGGCGGCCGCAAAGCTGGCCAGTCCCACGGGTGGCGTCACGTCGGCCATGATCCCGAAGTAGAAGACGAACATGTGTACCGCGATCAGCGGCACGATCAGCCCGTTCTGCGCGCCCAGTTCGACCACGACGCCCGCCATCAGCGAAGACACGACGATGTAGTTGGCGGTTGTCGGCAGACCCATCCCGAGGATGATCGAGATGATTGCCACGAAAAGCAGCATGAGCATCAGGTTGCCAGCCGACAGAAATTCCACGAACTCGGCCATGACCTGGCCCACGCCGGTCAGCGTGACCGAGCCCACGATGATGCCCGCCACGGCCATGGCGCAGGCCAGGCCGATCATGTTGCGGGCGCCGATGATGAGGCCTTCGACCGCTTCCGCGGCGCCGTCCTTCAGGCGGGCGAAGGCCTGCCCCTCGCCTCGGAAGATCGCCTTGAGCGGCTTCTGCGTCAGCAGCGTCAGCAGCATGAAGCTGGCCGACCAGAAGGCCGCGAAGCCGGGCGACTTCCGCTCGACCATCAGCAGGTACATCAGCAGGAAGATCGGCAGCAGGTAGTAGATGCCCGAACGGAAGATGTCGCGGGTCGGAGGCAGGTTCTGCATCGACTCGACCGACAGCTCCAGGTCCGGCTCGCGCGCGGCATAGGCGACGGCGCCCACATATGCGCCGAGGAAGACCGCCACGAGCACGTAGGTCGCCGCGTCGCCCAGGGCTCCGAAGACCAGCCCGACCAGCAGGCCCGCGACATAGAGCGTGCCGCCGGCCACGATGATGCCGATGCAGATCGCGAGGACCGCGCGCAGGATGAAGATGATGGGGTTCATGCGGCTGGTGCCGGTCATGCCCATCTTCAGCGCCTCGAGATGGACGATATAGACCAGCGCCACGTAGGAGATGGCCGCGGGCACGATGGCCGTCTTGACGACCTCCACGTAGGAGACGCCGACATATTCCGTCATCAGGAAGGCGACCGCACCCATCACCGGCGGCGTCAGCACCCCGTTGATCGAGGACGACACCTCGATGGCGCCGGCCTTGGCGGGCGAGAAGCCAACCTTCTTCATCAGCGGGATAGTGAAGGTGCCGGTGGTGACGACATTGGCGATCGACGAGCCGGAGATAAGCCCCGTTGCGGCCGACGCGATGACCGCAGCCTTGGCCGGACCGCCGCGCAGGTGGCCCAGCGTGGCGAAAGCGAGGCTGAGGAAGTAATTGCCCGCCCCCGCCTGGTTGAGCAGCGCGCCGAAGAGCACGAAGAGGAACACGAAGCCCGAGGACACGCCGAGTGCCACGCCGAATACGCCCTCGGTCGTCAGCCACATGTGACTCATCGCGCGTTCGATGGAGGCGCCGCGCCATCGGATCACGTCCGGCAGGATCTCGGACGAGCCGAAGAAGACATAGGCCAGCATGACCGCGGCCACGATCATCAGCGGCAGGCCCAGCGAGCGGCGCGCGGCCTCCATCAACAGGACGACGCCGATGCAGGCGAAGACAAGATCGGTGGTGGACGGCGCGCCGGACCGCGCGGCCAGCCCGTCCCAGAAAAGGAAGAGGTAGCCCGCCGAGAAGGCCGCCAGCAGCGCCAGGATCCAATCCTGGACGGGGATCGTGTGGCGGGGGCTGGATTTCAGCGTCGGGAAGGCGGTGAAGGCGAGGAAGACCGCGAACGCCAGGTGGATCGAGCGGGCTTGCGCGTTGTTCACGACGCCGAAGCCTATCTCGTAGGGGATCGGCGAGGCGATCCAGAGCTGGAACAGCGACCAGATCAGCGGCACGCCCCAGAGCACGCCGCGCGAGAAGCCCCCGGTGGGCGCGCGCGCCCCAGTATCGGCTTCGGCGATGAAATCGTCGACGTCCGGGCGGTTCGGAGCCTCGATGGGGGCCTTGTCGGTCATGTCGCGTCTCCGCCGCTGGCTCGTCCGAGGCCGTCCGCGCGGCATGCGCGGACGGCCGTCTCGTTGGGCTCAGCCCCGGCGGATCACTTCCACCCGCGCTCCTGGTAGTACTTGAGCGCGCCGGGATGCAGCTCGGCGGTCAGGCCCGAGGAGATCATCTCCTCCTCCGACAGGCGCTCGAAGGCGGGGTGCAGGCGCTTGAAGTCGTCGAAGTTCTCGAAGACGGCGCTGACCACGGTGTAGACCATCTCGTCGGAGGTGTCGGCCGCGGTCACGAAGGTCGCGCGCGGGCCCCAGGACGGAATGTCCGCGTCGTTGCCCGAATACATGCCGCCGGGGATCGTCGCGGCGGCATAGGCCGGATTGTCGGCCAGCAGGCTGTCGATCTCGGCGCCTTCCAGCGGCACGATGGAGACATCGCAGGTCGACGTCGCCTCCTGGGCGGAGCCATTGGGCAGGCCCGCGGCCCAGATCGTGGCGTCGATATTGCCATCGCAGAGCGCGGAGGCCTGCTCGGCCGAGCTCAGCTCGGCGGCAAACGACAGGTCGTCGGCCGACAAGCCGTAATACTCCATCAGCGTCTCGGCCAGCACCCGCGTGCCCGATCCGGGATTGGCGATGTTGACCTTCTTGCCGGCGAAGTCGGCCGGCGTGGCGATGCCAGCACCGGCATTGGCCATCACGTGCAGCGGCTCGGGATGGATCGAGAAGAGCGAGCGCAGCTCGGGATAGGCGCCGTCCTCGGCGAACGACCCGGTGCCTTCGATGGCGGCCGCCTGCACGTCCGACTGCACGACACCGAAATCGAGCTCGCCCTGGCGGATCGTGCGCGTGTTGTAGACCGAACCACCGGTCGATTCGACCGAGCAGCGCAGCCCGTGATCGGCCCGGCCCGCGTTGACCAGCCGGCAGATCGCGCCGCCGGTCGGGTAGTAGACGCCGGTCACGCCGCCGGTCCCGATGGTGAAGAACTGCTGGTCCTGCGCCATGGCGCCCGACGCAGCGGCGATGGCGATCGCGCTCGCGACGCCGAAAAGGGCTCTGTCTGAGATCATGGTAATTCTCCCTGTACGTCCTGTCGGACACCGATCGGGGCATCTCGTTGGCGGAGGCCCCCTGGCGGCGAGGTTTGGGGATTGCCTTGCCCGTGTCACCAGAAAACTACCGTTTTTTTATCTCGGGCCAGTACGCTTTATGTTTCCGGCGGAGGGAATCGTAGCTTCTCACCCGCTCTCGGACGGTCGCGCCTCCAGCATCCACCAGCATCGCCAACAGGATTTCCAGCACGGCCATCGCGCCAGAGGTGCAGGCGATGTGATGCGTCGTGTCGGTTGAGACCAGGATCGTATGATCGGCCCGAAGGCCGGGCGCGACGATCTCACTGTCGGAGATGAGGATCAGCTTCACGCCGCGCGCGATCGCGAAGGCGGCGGCCTCGATCGTCTCTTGGCTATAGGGCGTGAACGTGATCGCAACCAGCACATCCTCGGGACCGGCATCGTTCAGGTCGTCGAGGGCGGACGACATGTGACGCGGCACGATCTCCATGGATTTCAGAGCCATGCGGCCAACGTAGGTGAAGTGATGGGCCAGCCCGAAGCTCGACCGCATCGCCGTGACGTACACTTTGCGGGCAGCGATCATCGTGTCCACGACGGCGCGCAACCGGTCCGGCGACTGACGTTCGATCGAACGCGAGACCACGGCCAACGAGTTGGATGCGGCGCGGACATCCGCCTCCGCCCCATCCGCCCGCCAACGGTCGAGCCAATCGCCGGCTCCTGCGCGCGGACCAATGGAGACGAGGGCATGACGGAACGGCTCCCGCAGGTCGTCGAAGCCACCAAACCCCAAGAGGCGTGAGAGCCGCACAAGGGTATAGGTGCTGACGCCCGATTTACGGGCCGTCTCGCGGATCGGGTCGAGCCCGAAGTCGGCCTCGTTGTCCAAGATGTGTTTCGCCGCGGCGCGGAGCTGGGGCGACAGATCGCCGGCGCGCGCGCGAAGCTCTGAAATCACTCGGGTTTTCAGGGTCGGGTCCAATCGCTCAGGCCTTACCCAATCGGTCTAGTAAAAAACATTTGGTATTTTTTCGCATCGTTGACGCATCTTGCAATTTTAACCAAGGGTCAAGCACGGTTCTCTCAACGGGACGCGGCACCATGGAATCCTCACTCCCCTCTCACGCATCCGTCGTCGTGATCGGCGGCGGCATCATGGGTGCTTCGACGCTCTACCATCTCGCGCAGCTCGGCGTGTCGGACGCCGTCCTGCTGGAGCGGAACAAGCTCACGTCGGGCACGACATGGCATTCGGCCGCGCAGGTTCGGGCGCTCCGCCATTCGCGCAACCTCACCCGGATGATCCGCTACTCGGTCGATCTCTATGCCCGGCTGGAGGCGGAGACCGGTCAGTCTGTCGGCTGGATCCAGAAAGGCTCGCTCTCCATCGCGACCACACCGGATCGGCTGACGCATGTGCGGCGGCAGGCGTCGCTCGCCCATGCCTTCGGGATCGCGGCGACGGAGGTCTCGGCCGCCGAGGCCAAGGATCGCTGGCCGCTGATGAACGCGGACGACGTCCTCGGCGCCGTCTGGTCCCCCGACGACGGCCGCGTCAGCCCCTCGGATGTCTGCGCGGCGCTGGTCAAGGGCGCGCGCGCCCGCGGTGCCAAGCTCTTCGAAGGGACGGGCGTCACCGGCATCCTGACCGAGGGCGGCCGCGTCCGGGGCGTCGAGACGGACCGCGGCACGATCCGCTGCGACGCCGTCGCGCTCTGCGCCGGGCTCTGGTCGCGGGACGTGGGGGCGTTGGCCGGCGCGCGCGTCCCGCTCTGGCCTTGTGAGCATTTCTACCTGCTGACCAAGCCCGTCGACGGAATCGCGGGCAACATGCCCACGCTGAGCGACCATGACGGGCATCTCTACATCCGCGACGATTCCGGCGGCCTGCTGGTCGGCTGCTTCGAGCCCATGGGCAAGGCCATCGCGCCCGGCATCCTGGACGAAAGCTTCGAGTTCGGCCTGCTGCCGGAAGACTGGGACCACTTCGAGCCGATGATGCTGAACGCGCTCCACCGCTTGCCCGCGCTGGAGACCGCGGAGGTCAAGATGCTGCTCAACGGCCCCGAGAGCTTCACGCCCGACGGGAGCTTCATGCTCGGCGAGACGGCGGAGACCCGGGGCCTGTTCCTTGGAACGGGCATGAACTCGGTCGGGATCGCATCGGGTGGCGGCGCGGGCATGAACCTCGCCCATGCCATCGTTCATGGTCACACCGCCTACGACCTGTCGGAGGCGGACGCCAAGCGCTTCGCCCCGGTCTTCGACTCGGTCGACCATCTTATGGCCCGCGTCCCCGAGGTGTTGGGGACGCATTACGAGATCGCCTATCCCGGACGTCAGCCCGCGACGGCGCGCGACCTGCGCCGCCTGCCGGTGGACGCCGCGCATCGGTCGGCGGGCGCGCATATGGGCCAGGTCTACGGCTGGGAGCGCCCGCTCTATTTCGGCAAGACCGCCGAGCCGCGCATGACCTTCGCCACGCCCGACTGGCACGAGAACGTCGCCGCCGAGGTCCGTGCCGCGCATGAGGGCGCGGCGATCTTCGACCTGTCGCCCTTCGGCAAGATCGAGGTCGAGGGCCCGGACGCCGAGCCATTCCTCGCGCATGTCTGCGCGGGCCATGTCCGGCGCGCACCCGGGTCCGTGATCTACACCGCCATGCTCAACCCGCGCGGCACCTTCGAGTCGGACCTGACCGCGCAGCGCCTCTCGCCGGACCGCTACCGCCTCTTCACCGGCACCGCCGCCATCGCCCGCGATCTGGCCTGGCTGCGCGCCCATGCCGACGGCTTCGACGTCGCGCTGACGGACGTCACCGAGCGCTTTGCCACCGTTGGCCTGATGGGCCCCGGGGCGGCGCGGATTGCGGCGGAGTGTGGCGCTTCCGGCCTGTCGGGGATCGGCTTCTTCAAGCACGCCGTGGCCCGGCTCGCGGGCGTCGCGGTGCGCGCCGCACGTCTGTCCTATGTCGGCGAAGCGGGGTGGGAGATCACCTGCAACACCGCCGACGCCCCTGCCCTCTACGCCGCGTTGACCGGTGCCGGGGCGCGGCCCGCCGGCCTCTTCGCGCAAACATCGATGCGGATCGAGAAGGGGTTCTGCGCCATGGGGCACGAGCTCGACGGCGACGTCACCCCGATCGCCGCCGGCCTCGACTTCGCCGTCCGCAAGACCGGTGGCTTCATCGGAGCCGAGGCGCTGGCCGAGGCGCGCGCGGCAGGGGCCGCGTCCCGTGTTGTCACCGTGGTGCTGACCGACACGGCCGCCGTGCCGCTGGGGCACGAGCCGGTGTTCCTGGGCGACGAAATCGTCGGAGAGACCAGCTCCGCCGCCTTCGGCCACCGGCTCGGACGCCCGCTCGCGCTCGCCCATACGCGCCGCGCGCTGGCGGACGGCACGCACGTTGCGGTCGACATCGCGGGCCGCCGCTTCGACGGGCGGATCGTGCGGGGCCCCGCCTTCGACCCCGAGGGCTTGCGGATGCGCGACGCCCACCTGGTCGAGGGCTAGGCCATGGCCCGCCCCCTTGTCATGGTCGCGCCGACCGGTGCGCGGCTGACGCGCTCCGACCACCCTGCCCTTCCCGTCAGCGTGCCCGAGATCGTCGAGACCACGCGGCGCTGCACCACAGTCGGGGCGGACGCGCTGCACCTGCATGTGCGTGACGCCGACGGCGCCCACTCCCTCGACCCGGGCCTCTACCGCGAGGCGCTGGCCGAGTTGGCCCGGGCGCTGCCCGCTCTGCCCGTCCAAGTCACCACCGAGGCCGCCGGTCGCTATGATGTGACCGACCAGCTCGCCTGCCTCGCCGAGCTGCACCCGGCCTGGGCGAGCGTCGCGATCCGCGAAATGGTTCGCGATCCGGACGTGGCGGCCCGCTTCTATGCCACCGCCGAGGCGACAGGGACGCGCCTTCAGCACATCCTCTACGATGCAGCGGACGCGGTGCGGCTGGCCAAGTGGCAGGCGGACGGGCGGGTGCGCCCCGACCAGACGGAGGCGATCCTCGTCCTCGGCCGCTACGGGGACGGCACCCCAAGCGACCCCACCGCCATCGCCGCATTCGTCGCGGCCCTGCCGGGCGGCACGCCCTGGATGCTCTGCGCCTTCGGCCCGTCGGAACACGCCTGCCTGCGGGAAGCCGCGCGCCTGGGGGGCGACGTGCGGGTCGGGTTCGAGAACAGCCGCACCGCCCCGGACGGCACGGCCTGGACCGACAACGCCGCATCGGTGGCGGCGCTGTGCTCGAGCCTCGCGGAGACGGTCGCATGAGTGTCACCGTCCGACCCGCGCGCGACCTCGATCGCGCCGCCGCCGTGTTGCGCACGCTGCGCCATAGCCTGCCGCAGGAGGTGTTCGACCGCCGCCTCGCCGCCGCGCGCGACGACGGCTACGTCGTGCTGGAGGCGCATGACGGCGACCTCATCCTTGGCGTGCTGGGCTACCGGATCGTCGTCGACGTCTGCTGGGGCCGAACGCTATTCGTGGATGACCTCGTCGTCGCCCAGATCGCGCGTGGGCAAGGCATCGGCGGTGCCCTTCTCGGCGAGGCCAAGGCTCGGGCGCAGGCGCTTCGCTGCGACCATCTGCGCCTGTGTTCGGGCCTGGACCGGCGGGACGCCCACCGCTTCTACGAGGCCCACGGCCTCTCCAGGTCCAGTTTCCAATTCGTCCTCGCCCTATCGAAGGTCTGACACCCATGTCCCATATCTTCCCGCGCCACTGCCACGCCGACATCCCCCGCGCGGTCGCCGGCGACGGCTGCTACCTGATCGACGCGGACGGCAAACGATACTTCGACGGCTCCGGCGGGGCCGCAGTATCCTGCCTGGGCCATTCCAACGCGCGCGTCACCCAGGCGATCAAGGACCAGGCCGACGCGCTCGCCTTCGCGCATACCGGCTTCTTCACGACCGATCCGGCCGAGGAGCTGGCCGACATGCTGATCGCCCAAGCGCCCGGCGATCTCGACCGGGTCTATTTCGTCTCCGGCGGATCGGAAGCCGTCGAGGCGGCGATCAAGCTGGCGCGACAGTTCCACATCGAGAACGGCGCGCCCGAGCGGCGGCACCTCATCGCGCGGCGGCAGAGCTATCACGGCAACACGCTGGGCGCGCTGGCCGTGGGCGGCAACGCCTGGCGCCGCCAGCAATTCGCCCCGCTCCTGATCGACGTGAGCCACATCGCGCCCTGTTACGAGTACGCGGAGCGCGCCGAGGACGAGACCTCGGAGGCCTATGCCGCCCGCGCCGCGCAGGAGCTGGAGGACGAGATCCTGCGGCTCGGCCCCGACACCGTCATGGCCTTCCTCGCCGAGTCGGTCGTGGGCGCAACCCTCGGCGCCGTCCCGCCCGTGGCCGACTACTTCACCCGCATCCGCGAGATCTGCGATCGCTACGGCGTTCTTCTGATCCTGGACGAGGTGATGTGCGGCATGGGTCGGACAGGCCATCTCTTCGCGTGCGAGGCCGACGGCATCGCCCCCGATATCCTGTGCATCGCCAAGGGCTTGGGCGCGGGCTATCAGCCCATCGGAGCGATGCTCTGCACCGATGCAATCTACGACCGCATCGCCGCGGGCACCGGGTTCTTCCAGCACGGCCACACCTATCTCGGCCATCCCATCGCGACGGCGGCGGGCCGCGCCGTCCTGCAGGAACTGGCCGAAGAGGACCTCATCCCCCGCGTCCGCGAGATCGGCGACCGGTTCGAGGCCGCCCTGCGCGATCGCTTCGCGCAGAAGCCCCATGTGGGCGACATCCGCGGACGCGGCTTGTTCTGGGGGATCGAGTTCGTCGCCGACCGCGGCGCACGGACGCCATTCGATCCCACCAGGGGGCTTGCCGGAAAGCTCAAGAAGGCGGCCTTCGCCGAAGGTCTGATCTGTTATCCGATGCCGGGCACGCGCGATGGACGCCACGGGGACCACGTCCTGCTCGCCCCACCCTTCATCATGACCGACGATCAGATCGGCGAGGTTGTCGACAAGCTGGATCGGGCGATGACAGCTGTTTTCGATTGAGAGCCGAACGGTTCGGGCCTGCCTTGATCCTCGGAGCGTCCGCGCCGGGGGACGCGGGTTTGATCCAAGCGGAAGACCGGACGAGTGACGAAGACGCCGAGCGTCCTCGCCAGGTCGATAACCCCGACAGGCGGATCAGCTCGAGCAGACCTTCGATAGACGACAGCGTCGATTTTCGGAAACGAAGGGTGACGAAGAGAGGTGCATCGTAGCTCGGAAAGCTCGCCCCAGCCCTGCAGGCCTCACAAAGCTTGGACCGTCACCGTGGCTCGGAGGCATTTCGCAGCCGCCGGGGTCTACCCCGCGTGGCGTTCCTTCCACCAAGGAGGGCGTGTAGGCTCTCGCGATGCACACGCTCATCGCCCTTCTGCGCGCCGTGAACGTCGGAGGCACCAGCAAACTGCCGATGGCCGAGCTGCGCGCGATGGCCGAGGCAGAAGGCTTCGGTGCCGTGCGGACCTACATCCGGTCCGGCAACCTCGTATTCGAGACCGATCGCGGACAGGATCACGTGAAGACGGCGCTGGAGACCCGGCTCGAAGCCTATGCGGGCAGGCCCGTCGGGGTGATCCTGCGAACGGCCGAGGAGATGAGCGCAATCCTCGCCGCCAACCCCTTCCCCGATGCGGAGCGAAGCAAGGTCGGCGTTCTGTTCCTCGATGCCGCCCCGCCGCCCGATACGTGCGACGCCGCCAAGTGGCACGCGGACGAAGAGATTGCCCTCGGCACCCGCGAGGTCTTCGTTCACTATCCCTCGGGCATGGGCCGAACGAAGCTGCGGCTTCCCGCCATGGCTGACGGCACGATGCGCAACGTCAACACGGTCGCCAAGCTCGCGGACATGGTTGGTAGACGCGAATGATGCGCTCAACTCTCGTAGCAGGGTGAAGATGTGCCGATTGCATGCGCGCGCCGGTAACACCGGGCCGGAACGCCATCGTCATCTCGTTCGGGTCAGCTTCGGCCACGGAAGCGCTTCTTCAGGCGTTTCCAGACCCCACCGGAACGGCCCAAGCTGCCAACCCAAATCTGCCATTCATTCTCGACAGGCCTTCTGAGCGGCAGGGTCCGCCACTCGTCCAGGCCAGCCTTGTCTGGCGTTTTGCCGGACAGGCGGTGATCCAATCGGCGTCGCAAGGCTCACTTGCAGCGCAAGGTCGTGCCCAGAAGCGCCGCAAGCGAATTTCTTCGAAACACCTTGTCGAAGGCTCAGTCGGCGGTGGTCGCGACGCCGTTGCGCCAGGCTGCGCTCGCCTTGCATTGGCGGCAGATGCGATCGGTGAAGCCGCTGCTGTCGTGATCGCCCTGGCATCGCAGGCATTTGCGGATCTTGGGGATGTCGCCTCTGGCCGGGTTCTCTGGTCCGATCCCGCGCTCAGGGGCGACCGCAATTTTGCCGTTCACGCGGCGGTCCAGGTCGAGGAGTCACATCGGTGGGGTTGAACGGTCGGCGGGCGTTGAAGACCCTCGCCGGCCACGACGGTCATGTCCGGTGCGGTCATGGCGCGCGCCAGGGCGGCGTAACTCGGTCGGAACCCGATCTCGTCGCCGACGGCGAGCGCCGGCCCCCGTGCCGTGACGACGAGGTGATCGCTCGTCGCGCCGATGCGCGTCAGGCGGTCCGGCATCACCAGGCCGTTGATGTCGACGTCCAGATGTCCGAGCGCGAGAATCGCCTCGCGGCCGCAATCTGGTCGGGGCGTCGCAAGGGGTCCCGGCGCAGCGACTGTCTCGATCACCTCTGCCACGATCGCAAACGCGTCGGTCGCGAGCCCGTCGATCCCCGCGCCTGATACCGGGTCGAGGCCCAGCAGGATCGCCTCGCCCAGTCGAAGGTCGTCGATACGGGAGGGCCCGCGCGATCCGAGCGCCCAGGGCAGGCTGGACGAGCCGCCACCGGAGATCGTCGCCAGCGGGAGGCCGAGCTCGGCCTCCACCGCCATCGCCAGCGACGAGAGCATGGCCATGGCCGCCCGGTCGGGTGGGCGGCCGGACAGGCAGGCGAAATTGGCGCCGAGGCCGTGCAGCACGACGCCATCGGTCGCCGCGACCTTGCGGGCGGCGACCCGGATGGCGGCGGGGCGGATGCCCTCGCGCCCGTCGCCCAACTCCACCATCAGGACGATCCCATGTCGGCGGCCCGTGCGCCGGGCCGCGCGGGCGAGCGCATCGATCACATCGGCCTCGGTATTCAGGCTGACGTCGCAAACCCGGACGACACGGTCCACCTGACTGAGCATCGGCGTGCGGATCAGGGCCATCGGCACGTCGATCCCGGCCGCGCGCATCCGCTCGAGGCCCGACACGCGCGCATCGGCCAGCCGGGTCACGCCGCCCGCCAGCATCGCGCGGGCGATTGCGGGATGGCTGCCGACGCCCTTGGTGACGCCGGTGACGCCGATCCCGCGCGCGGCCAGGCGGGCGACGAGACTGCGTGCATTGCCCGTGACTTTCGCCAGATCGACCTCGACGCGCGGCGTTGTCACGCCATGACCGCGGGAACGGGCTGGCCGAGGCTCGGGAAGGCGGACAGGACCATGTCGACGAGTTCGGCCGCGGGCCGGGTCAACGCATCGGTCGCCGGAAGCGCCAGCGCGCCGGACAGGCGCTCGAGCGCACCGGCGATCTCGGTCGGGGCCAAGCCCTCGTGGTTCAGGGTCAGACCGATGACGCGCGTGGCCCCGAAGGCTTCGATCAGCGCGATCTCGTCCGCCGGATCGGGCATCGGCATCTGCGGGAAGTCGCAGCGATGTGGGCGCGCGGGCGCGTCCTGCAGGATGACGCCGTCGGGCTGGCTGCCGCGCAGGATGAAGGCCGAGGTGCAGAATGCCGGATGGCTCAACGCGCCCTGGCCCTCGATCACGATGACCCGCGGAGCCTCAGCCTCCCAAGCCGCCAGAACCGCGCCCTCGAGTTCGCCCGCGCAGAACTGCGGCGGCACCGCGTCCATGGCCACGCCCCAGCGCGCGCCTTGCATCAGGCCGGTCTGCCCGGTTCCGACCAGTTCGGTCGCGATGCCCGCCGCGCGCAGCGCTTCCGTCAGGATCGTCGCCGTGGTGCGCTTGCCGATGGCGCAGTCGGTCCCCAGCACCGCGATGCGGATCGCGCCGATGCGGCCCACGCTGCCATCGAAGAGCCGCATCTCGCGCGCGGGCTTGGGCCGCCGCATGTCGCGGATCCAGACCTGGCTGGCCTCGGCGGCGGCGGACATCTCGGGATCGTCCCCTAGATATTCATGCAAGCCGCTGACGATGTTTATGCCCTGCCCGATGGCATCGAGGATCACGGCGCGGTCGATGCGCGACAGCCGCCCTGTCGATGGCGCCTTCCCGTAGATCAGAACGTCCGGCGTGACCGCCTCGCAATGGATTGCGGCATCGAGGTCGGCGAGGACGGGAATGTCGTTCGCCACCCCGTCCAGAACCTCGCCGCTGTCCCTACCCGCCTTGGTGCCGTCGATGACGGAGAGGATCCGGTATGCGTCGCAATGGCGGACGAGTCCGTTGGCGGTCTTGCCGTCGATCTGTCCGAACTTGCCCTCGCAATAGACGATGGCGTTGGGCGGCTGACGGCCGGATCCGTGCAGATCGGCCTGCAGCGGCGACATAACGGCGGGAAGCGGCCTTCGACGCGGCAGGGCGCGGCCCGCCGACGTGGCGTGGCGACTCGGCATTTGGCCGTTCTGATTTTTAGACATGCAATGGTTCCTCCGACGGGGAAAGCGCCGCCTCGCTGTAGGAATGTTCGCCGCGGTCATGGGCGCGTCGCCGGACGGGCGCGCTATTCCATGCGGCGGCAGGCGCTCCGGACCCATTGGAAGCCGCGATGGCATTCCCATCCGTTGCCGGACCGGTCGAGATGCGCGTGGGCCGGCAAGTCGATCCGGGCGCAGCGGTCCCTGATCCTCTCGAAGCCGCGCTTGCACGCCCATCTCGGCGCGTAGCTTCGTTCGACGAAGAACGCATGGTCGGGGATCGGGACCAGCTCACAGCCGTCGCCGCGCGCCACGAATGTCCGCGCGCAGGTCCAGGGCTCTCCGAAGCGCGATCCGGTGAGGAAGGCGTTTTCGGGAATGGCGATCTCGGCGCAGCCGTCGCCTGCGACCTCGTAGCCCCGGTCGCACCGCCAGCCGGATATGCCCGTCCCGTCCGCCAGATAGGCGTTCGGCGGAAGGACGACCTCGAGGCAGATATCATCGACTTTTACGTAGCCACGATCACAGCTCCACCGCCGTCCCGAAGGGTCGAGATGGCCGCCTTCCGGAACCGTGATCGCAGCGCAGCCGGTGCGCTCGACCTGTCGGAACCCATGCGCGCATTCCCAACCGGTGCCGTAGGTCCGGTCGGTCGCGTAGGCGTTTGCCGGAACGATCACCGCCTCGCAGTCGGTCCCGACGCGGCGATAGCCGCGGTCGCATTCCCAGCCACCGCCGAAGCTCCGCGCCACCGCGTTCTCGGGGATCGGAGCCATACCCTCCTGCGCCCATCCTGCCGACCCCCAGATGGCGAGGACCATCGCCGCGAGGATTGGACGTAGGCAGGCCCTGAGGATGGCATGACATAGAGCCCTAAGAGACATCGAGGTCCGCCGCGATCAACGAGCGTTGCAAGCCGGGTTTCGGCCAACCGGATATCGTCATGCTGTCTCCTTCAGCGGGGGAAAGCGCCGCTTCGCTCTGGCGCAACGGACATCCAAATCGTCGCCTGACCTGCATCTGCAGCGCGGGGTCGGCGCCGCGGCTCGCGGGTCGTGCCGCAATGATGAAAGTGGCGCCGAGCTCTGGTCCGGCGCGACGTGATCGCCATCCGTCCATTCGCGCCAAGACCTGTCGACCCGAAGCGCCGCACCGCGCCCTGCCGGGTCCAGACCCCTCCATAGGAAGCGTCGAGAACGGCCGCACTGATCCAGGTTAGCACCGTGGAAACCGGGCCCTCCCCCCTGCCGCTCGGAACGTGCGATGCGGGCTAACCTGCGTCAGTGCGGCGGAGACGAAAGACGCGCAGGAGCCATGCGATCGGCCATCCGTTCGGCCGATGTTCCCGTGACGAGTATGGGGGGCGCATGACGCGTCGGCCCGTGAGGGTCCTTCCGTCAGGCGCCCTCGCTTTCCCATGACCCACAAGAGGAAGGACATTCAGATGAGCGACGAGAACCAGAGCCAGGAGAGCCAGGCCGAGAAGCACATGGCCTCGGTCAAGGCCTCTTGGGACAAGGCCCCCGAAGGATCGAAGAAGGATGCGGCGTTGAAGCATTATGAGGCGGCGCAGAAGGCGCAGGAAGCCGATGACGAGGACACGGTCCACCGGGAACTCAAGGAGGCGAGCCGCGTCCTGATGTAGGGCACGCACGGCTGATGCGACGATGGGACCGGCCGCCACGACACGCCGGACGGTCCCTCAGCGCAAGAGCGGGCCCCCATGGTCGAGATAGGCCGGATCGAAGCCCGCGAGTTCGACCAGCCCTGGATAGTCGTGCAAGGTGACGCGCCCGTCCCGGAATGTCGCAAGCCCCCGCTCGCGGAGCTGTCGCAGGACGCGGTTAACGTGGACCGCGCTGAGACCCAGCGCGTCCGCGAGGTGATATTGGGTCAACGGACAGTCGTATCCCTCCCGCGTTCCCAGTCCCACGAGCGTCAGCCGCGAGGCGAGCTCCAGCAGGAAATGGGCCATGCGCGCGTCCGCTCCTCTCCGGCCGATCCCGACCAGGTGCTCGACGACCATCGCCTCGTCACGAGACACGGCCCAGAGAATGGCCGTCGCGAGGCGTGGCGTCCGTGCGAAGGCCTCCAGCAGGTCCTCTGCCAGCACCTCGGCCGCCTCGATGTCGCCAATCGGCTCGAAGCTGTGATCCGACGTGCGCAGCAGCACGCTGCGAACCCCAAGGAAGTCGCCGGGGACCTGGAAATCAACGATTTGCCGCGTTCCGTCGGGCTGGAGCTTGTAGGAACACACCCAGCCCGCCGACAGGATATATGCGGCCTGTCTGGCCTCTCCCTGATAGACCATGTCCCGTCCCGCGACGAAGGACCGGCGACGCCGGTGAAGCTGCTTGAGCACATCAAGCTCGACCTGCGACAGCGCGACGAAGGCGGAGAGCTTCCGGGTAAGCGGGCTCGTCTCGATGAACGCCATGAGCCTCCGAACTGCCCCGGACCCCCGGTGGGGTCCTTCGGGTCCGGACTATGCGGCTTGGGAGAGCATGTCGATCTGCCCGCACCGTTTTGTGGTCGATGGTCTGGCGAAGGTCGCGTGCTGATGCATCCCAAGGCCACCGAACCCGTGCGCGGCCGCATATCCGCGCTCGCCGAGCGAGCGTGGGCCATCCTCGGTGACTGACGCGGGGCACGGGCTGACGCGGCCATTCACCGACCTGCCGGGTTGCTGCGGCGCGGTCCGCCATCCCTGAGACGGTGAACCGTATTGGACGACACCGGGTCGGCTTCTCATCGAGCGTGTCCCCATTTCCCAGGGTCCGCGATTCCGGATGGCTCCCACATGACGCGGGCTGCGGCCGGGGATAATAGCGCCGCAATCGTGCCGCTGCGGCTCAGTCGGAGCCGCCACGTCGCGGACCGTACTCCGCGCGCGCGCTCGAACGCAGCCAGCTGGCGAACCGCTCGGTCGCCTCTCCACCTTTCTTGCGGCGGCGCGCGAGGTAGAAGCCCTGTCCCGGCGACATGACGGGCAGTCCCGCCGAAACCAGCGCCCCCGAGGCGACCAGCGCCCCGGTAATCGACCGCCAGCCCAACAGCATCCCACGCCCCTCGAGCGCGGCCTGTGTGGCCTGGACGTAGTTGGTGAAGGACTGCCCCCCGCCTCTCACCGGAGCCTGGCCGGTCGCCTTGAGATACTCCGCCCATGTGAGCCAGGAGGTCTCGCTGGTCCTGACATGGACGAGCGACACCCCACTCGGCGGAACCGTATCGCCGAAACCGTCGCGCAGGGACGGGGCGCAGACCGGGTCCACCACCTCGTCGAAAAGATGTTGCACGTCGCCGTCGCTCCACCGCCCATGCCCGTAGCGGATCGCCACGTCGTTCCCGTCGGCGAGGGCCGGTACGCCGGATTGCGTGGTGACGACGTTGACCAGGAGGTCGGGATGCGCGCGGTAGAAGAGCGACAGGCGCGGCATCAGCCAGTAGGTCGCGACCCCCACGGAACATGCGACGGTCACGGACCTGTCCTGCTCGGAGCCTGTCTGCCGCAGCTTGTCGAGAAGGTCCGCGATCTTCGACAATCCCTCGGTCGTTGTCGCTGCGACGGCGTAGCCCGCCTCGGTGGGCCGTGCAGGTCGGCTGCCGCGATCCAGCAGCGGCAGGCCGATGTAGTCCTCCAGCTTTTTCACGGCCTGACTGATCGCGGGTTGGGTCACGTTCAACTCCGCCGCGGCCGCCTGGATGGAGCCCGCCCGGATGACCGCCGCGAAGGCGGTCAGCAATCTCAGCGGTGGGAGATCGTGTTCCATAGCATAAGCATTCGCTAATACTTCATTTAGCGCAATCGCCGTTTTCCGCCGCAAGGCCACCGCATAGCCTCGTCCCGAAATCGACCTGACGGGAAGGGGCGGAGCGATGGACGGCGCGCGTATCGAAGCGGTGGTTCTGGAAGACAATGGGCTCACGGTGAACCTGCCAGAGACGGGACCGGCCTATTTCAATGCATGGTGGCTGCGCGACAATTGCCCGACCTCCTTCGATCCCGAGACGCGGGAGCGGAGCTTCGACGTTTTCCACCACGAGGCGACGCCCCGCCCCGCCGAGGCGGGGATCGACGCCGGCGCGCTCGTGATCCGCTGGGCGGGCGAGGATCATGTCTCCCGCTATCCGCTGGACCTTCTGAGGCCATACGCCGCCGGGACACGTCGAGCCGATCCGGCCGACCTTCCGCGGAGGCCGTGGTATGCCGATCACTACGCCGACATCACCCGCGTCTCGCACCCCGCTCTTCTCGAGAATTCGGACGAACGGCAACGCTGGATGGAGGCTCTGCTGGTGGAGGGCGTCGCCATCGTGACGGACATGCCCGACACGGACGAGGGACTGACCCGGACGGCCTCGTTGCTGGGCGCCATCCGGCCGAGTTTCTTCGGGGCCTATTTCGACGTTCGGACTCATATCAAGCCGACGAACCTCGCCTACACGTCCAAGGCGCTGGAGCTGCACACGGATGTCCCGGCGGAGGAACTCTCGCCCGGCATCCAGTACCTGCATTGCCGGCGCAACAGCGTCGAAGGCGGGCGGAACCTGTTCCTCGACGGCACCGCCGTGGCCAACGATCTGCGCGAAAGCGACCCCGAGGCGTTCCGGCTTCTGTCCGAGACCGAGGTGCCGTTCTACAAAGAGCACGACGGCATCGACATGCGCGCGCGCCAGAGGGTCATCGAACTCGACCACAATGGCGAAGTGGCGGGCGTGACGATCAGCCAGCACATGGCCGACATCTTCGACCTGCCTCAGAGGCTGCTCGACAGCTACTATCCCGCGTTCGTCAAGTTCGGGCGACTGCTTCAAAGCGACAAATACGTCATGCGCTTCACGCTCGCCGCCGGGGAATGCATCTCGTTCGACAACCACCGGATCGTACATGGCCGCGCCGCCTATTCCGCCACGAGCGGCGAACGCCATCTGCGCGGGACGTACACGGACCGGGGCGAGTTGCGCGGGCTTTACCGGGCGATGGTCTCAGAAGGCCGGTTCGCGTGAAGGACACCGCACCCGAGGACCAGATCCACTCGCTGCGGGTCGATCTGGCCGCCGCCTTCCGGCTGGCCGTGCGCTTCGACTGGCACGAGTCCGTCGGCAACCATTTCAGCGTCGCCGTCTCGGACGACGGACGCCGGTTCCTGATGAACCCGAAATGGCGACACTTCTCCGCAATCCGCGCAAGCGACCTGCTGCTGCTCGACGCTGACGACCCGTCCGTGATGGATGACCCGGGCGCGCCCGACGCATCCGCCTGGACGATCCACGGAACGCTGCACCGCGCGCGGCCCGATATCCGGGTCGTCCTCCATTGCCACCCCCCCTACGCCACGGCGCTGGCCGCGCTCGCAGACCCGGCCTTGCCGCCGGTCGACATGAACACGGCGCGCTTCTTCGGAGATCTCGCCATTGATCCCGATTGCGGCGGGATTGCCGATGACGCCGCGGAGGGCGAGCGGATCGTCTCGGCCCTCGGGGACAGTTCGGTGCTGCTCATGGCAAACCACGGCCTGACCTGTACGGGGACGACCGTCGCGCAGGCCTTCGAGCAGCTCTATTTCTTCGAGAAGGCCGCCCGGACGATCCTTCTCGCCCACGGATCGGGCGAGCCGCTCGGCGTCATGTCCGATGACGTGGCACGCCGCACGGCGGAGGGCTGGCGGGCCTATGCCGGAATGGCGGATGCGCATTTCGATCACCTCAAATCGGTGCTCGACCGCGAAGAACCGAACTATCGCGACTGAGTATGATCCGGCATTGATCGGGACATGGGAAAAGTGCGCGACGCCGCGGCGAGGGAGAGCATCATGACCACGGGGTTCATCGGATTGGGCAATGTCGGCGGCAAGCTGGCGGGGAGCCTGCTGCGCAACGGCCATTCCTTGCAGGTGCACGATCTCGACGCGACTCTTGTGGCGGACTTCGTCGCGCGGGGCGGGGCCCCCGGCGGCTCTCCCGCCGAAATGGTGCGAACCTGCGACGTGATCATCACGTGCCTGCCCTCGCCTGCCGCCTCGGCTGCCGTCGTGGCCGAGATGCTCCCCGAGATGGGGCCGGGAAAGACCTGGATCGAGATGTCCACGACCGATGCCGACGAGATCCTGCGGCTCGGCGCCGCGGTGCAAGCGACCGGCGCCACGGCGGTGGAATGTCCCGTCTCCGGCGGCTGTCACCGGGCAGATACCGGCAACATCTCGATCTTCGCCGGCGGGCCGCGCCGTGCTGTCGAGGCGGTCATGCCGCTCCTGAAGCATCTCGGGCGGCGCATTCTCCATACCGGCGAGCTCGGCACCGCCTCGAAGCTCAAGGTCATGACGAATTACCTCGCCACCGTGCATCTCGTGGCCTTGTGCGAGGCGCTGACGACGATGAAGGCCGCGGGGCTGGACCTGGCCACGACCTATGAGGCGATCCGGATCAGCTCGGGCACGTCCTTCGTCCACGAGACCGAGAGCCAGCTCATCCTCTCGGGATCACGGGACGTGAACTTCACGATGGACCTGATCATGAAGGATATCGGTCTGTTCCAGAAGCTTGCCGAAGAGGGCGACGTGCCCTTGGAGATCTCGCCGCTGCTGATCGACATCATGGCCGATGGCCAGCGGCGCTACGGCAACCGCGCGCAATCGGACCGGATCATCGAACGGCTCGAAGACGCCACGGGACTGAAGATCCTCGCCGACGGCTTTCCGCAGGCTCTTATCGACGACGAGCCGGAGGAAGAAGGCTATGAAATCCAGCGCCGGCAGGCTGTGGCGGCGGCTCAGGTATGAGGCCCGACAAGCGGAACCTGTAACTCTCAGGCCGCTGGGCCGATGCGTCGGACCGCGACCCCAAGCCGAGCAGCGATCCGTCTGGGAGTGGCGCATTCGCGACCGCGCTCCGGCCCCAGAGGCGAACTTGGCCGATCTGCTGGCTTGGGCATGGCTGCGCCCCGGCGCACGGCGGCGGGGTGCGGCGGCGCTGCGGCCGTGTCGTCAGGTGGACCGCTCGGGCCGCGGCAGCCATGCCGCGCGCTGCAACCTCGCCCCCGCCCGCGTGCATCCGGAGCGGGCGCGCGAGGCCGCCGCGCAAGAGGGGCTTGCCGCGTTGGAGTTGAGCGCGGCGCAGGCGATCGATGACCTGGACCGCAAGGACATGAGGGTCGGTTCCCAGCCCAGTAACGATGCGGCCGCGTGGCGTCATGTTGTTAACCACAAGAGACGCTGCTTCGGCAGAACCTCTCCGCAGCAGAGCGAGGAACGGCGCATGCTCCCTTGGGGTCGATGGCCTCTTAAGCCGAGACATACGATCTGACGCATGGCTCCGGCCGGGCCACGTCACGCTGCGCTCCGTCCGGCGCGCCACATACGACGGCGCGCCTAGATGATCTCGTCCTCGTCGAACATCGGATCGTCCGCGATCTGCGAAGAATGGTCGTCGATTGCCTGCTCGGCTTGAGAAACGGAGCCGATCCGGCCGAGGTGAAACACCGAATCCCCTTCGTTGACGACCGGCATGACCGCGCGTCCGACGATGATGCCGTCGAAGGGTGCAACGATGTCGAGTTCACGTTCGCCGAACGGGTCGGCGACCGAACCCAGCACGTCCCCCGCGGCGACCGAGGCGCCATCCGAGCGGAAGGCGCGGAACAATCCGCCGGAGGGCGCGCGCAGCCACTTGCTCGAACGGCAGAACTGCGACGGCGCGCGCACGGAGGCCACGCCGCGGGCGGGGATCATGTCGAGCGCGTGCAGCACGCGCAGGATGCCCACGAGACCGGAGCGCACCGAGAACTCGTCGAAGCGCAGCCCCTCGCCCGCTTCGTAGAGCAGCACATCGATCCCGAGATCGCGAGCGGCCCCCCGCAGCGAGCCCTCGCGGATGGCGGATTCCATGACGATCGGCGCCCCGAACGTCTCCGCCAGGCGGAGCGCGGCAGGCGCGCCGGGAGAGACCCGCGTCTGGGGGTAATTGGTCCGGTGGATCGCGGCGGAATGGAGGTCGATCCCGAGATCGCTCCGCGCGACCACCTCGGTGAGGAAGATATTCGCGAGGCGGGCCGCCAGCGAACCGCCGCCGGAGCCGGGGAAGGACCGGTTCAGGTCGCGGCGGTCCGGAAGATAGCGCGAGCGGTTGGTGAAGCCGAAGGCATTCACGATCGGCACGGCGACCAGCGTGCCCCGCAGACGTCTGAGACCCGGCGCGCGCAGAAGGCGGCGGATGATCTCGATCCCGATCACCTCGTCGCCGTGGATGCCGCCGCTAACGAAGACGCGCGGGCCATCGGCACGGCCGTGGACGACATGGGCGGCCATCGTGACGGGCGTATGATCGGACAGGATGCTGACCGGCAACTCGACCATTCTACGGGTGCCGGGCGCGACGTGCTCCCCGCCGATCTCGAACGCCTCTCGCGGCACTAGCCCTTCCCGCGGGTCTTCGTGGCGCCGGGTTTGGCGTTCTTCTCGATATGTTCGATCATCTTGCCGGCCACGTCGAGGCCCGTTGCCTTCTCGATCCCTTCGAGACCTGGCGACGAATTGACCTCCATCACGACGGGTCCGTGATTGGCGCGCAGCATGTCGACGCCGCAGGCATTGAGACCCATCGCCTTGGCGGCCCGAACCGCCGTAGACCGCTCCTCCGGCGAGAGTTTGATCACATCGGCCGATCCACCGCGATGGAGGTTCGACCGGAACTCGCCCTCGGCGCCCGTCCGCTTCATGGCAGCCACGACCTTTCCGCCGATGACGAGCGCACGGATATCGGTGCCGCCCGCCTCCTTGATGAACTCCTGCACGAGGATGTTGGTGTTGGTCGCGCGGAAGGCTTCGATTACCGATTTCGCCGACCGGTCGGTGTCCGCCAGCACTACGCCGAGGCCCTGCGTCCCTTCCAGAAGCTTGATGACCACCGGCGTGCCGCCCGCCAACTCCACCACCTCCTCGGCGACCTTCGGGTCGTGGGCGAAGGTCGTGACTGGCAGCCCGATCCCGTCCCGCGCGAGCAGCTGCATCGAGCGCAGCTTGTCGCGGCTCCGGCCGATCCCCACGCTCTCGTTGAGCGGGTAGACCCCCATCATCTCGAACTGGCGCAACACGGCCAGCCCGTAGAACGTCACCGAGGCGCCGATCCGCGGAATGACCGCGTCGAAGCCTTCGAGCCGTTCGCCGTTGTAGTAGATCTCGGGCCGCCGGGAGGCGATATTCATGTAGCAGCGCAGCGTGTTGACGACATGGATCTCGTGGCCACGCGCCTCGGCGGCCTCGACGATGCGCCTGTGGGAGTAGAGGTTCGCGTTGCGGCAGAGCAGTGCTATTTTCATGGGGACGTCCTCTCGTGATGTCCCCGTTCCGCGAGGTCGGTCTTGGGCAGTTCCGTCAGGTTCCGACCGCCGGGATCGACGAGCACCGAGCGGTTTCGCAGCGCCGTGCGGCCCACGATCATCCGGAACGTCATATCCGTCCGTTCTGTCAGGCTGAGGTCGATCCTCCAGGCCCGTCGCGCGATCGCGAAGCGGGTCCTGATGATGTAGCGCATTTCGGGCACGCCGGAGGTGTTCTTGATGTTGCGCTGATCGTGGATGGGACACTCGACGTCGATGTCCCTCGTGTCGTCGTCGAAGCGGCTGTGGAACCGGACCCATGGGATGCCGTCCCGGTCGAAAGGCACGATATCGGTCGCGTGCAGCGCGGATGTCCGAGCCCCGGTGTCGATCTTCGCCTTCAGCCCGGTCAGGCCGAGAAGGGGAAGAGAGACGCGCTCCTCCCAGCCGATTGTCAGCATGTGGATCTTCCGTTCCGGCAGATGGAAGGTATTCATGCCCAAGGGCATCGAGGAACGCCAGCGTGTTTCAGGGCGACGCATTCGAGGCGCTCGGGGAGGTTCCGGCATCATACACGGATCGCAGCCCGTCGCGTCGCGCAATATGGCCTCCGTTCAAGATGGGGTCGAGTTTGCGGAGTGCCCGTCTGTCGCGACCCTGATCCGTTCGGGATGCCGTTGCGCGGTATCCTCGTCCACCGCGAACCTTTGTTTTCGGCCGCTTCATACCCACTTGCCGCCAAGCTAGTCGGACGGATTTCAAGAGTAATGGTCCGAACGGCGGCTGCCGGCGATCTCCTGAACATCCGGCCTGCGACCCCATCGACCGAACCCAAGGACCCTAGCGCCGCCTATCCGTTTCCGAGACGATGCGACCATGGATCTCAAGCAGCTTCGCATCGTCGTCGTTCTTGCCGAAGAGCTGCACTTCGGTCGTGCCGCCGACCGGCTTCACCTGGCGCAGCCTGCCCTGTCGGCACGGCTTCGCGCGTTGGAGGAGGATCTTGGCGTCGATCTCTTCGCGCGCAACTCACGCACGGTCGCGTTGACGCGCGCGGGCGAGGCCATTCTTCCTGAGGCCCTGGCCGCCCTCGCCCACGCGGATGCCGCGGTCCACGCCGCTCGGGATGCATCGAATACGGGCACGCTTCTCAAGATCGCGGGCATCGATTCCGCGACGGCGGGTCTTCTGCCCCAGATCGTCCGGCGGTTCCGCAAGACGCATGATGTCGAGGTCCGCATCGAGGAAATGCTCTCCGCCTCCGCCCTCTACGCGCTCGAGCATCGCGCCGCCGATCTGGCGTTCTCGCGCAACCCCGGCGACGAGGCGGCCTTCATTGCGCGCCTCGTCCTGCGCGAACCGCTGGTCTGCATCCTGCCCACGGACGACCCGCTCGCGGGCCAGGACAGCGTCCGCCTGGAGGAGATCGCGCCGCGCCGCCTCGTGCTGCCCACCCGGGCGCATCGGCCCCTTCTCGCGGCGACGCTCGAGGCGTGGTTCGCCGCGGGCGGGCACACCCTGCGCCTCGCGCAAGCGGCCAACGAGCGGCACATGATCATGGCGATGGTCGCCGCGGGTCTCGGGCTTTCGATCGCGCCGGCCTGGATCGCGAATTTCGGGGGCGCGGACACCGTCGTGCGACCGATCGAGGGCGCGCCTCGCGTGGACACCTACGCGGTCTGGCGTCGCGGGGAGCGGTTCGATCCGCTCGACGCGTTCCTCGCGCATCTGCCGGACGCGGTCGACTGATCGCAATTCCTTCTCGGTTTTCGCGATTGGACGCCAAGCCGTTGCCGCGATAGCCCGTCGAGGCATGTTTTCCGGCTTCCAACCCTTCGCGATCGAGACCGATACCCCCATGGGCGGGGCGACGATCCGCGGGCGTCGCGGCGGCTCGGGGCCCCCGCTCCTTCTGTTGCATGGCTATCCCCAGACCGGGGCGATGTGGCACCTCACCGCCCCGGAACTGGCCGAGAGATACAGCGTGGTGGTTCCGGACCTGCGTGGCTACGGCAGATCCTCCAAACCGCCGACGACGGCGGACCACGCACCCTATTCCAAGCGCGAGATGGCGCTCGACATGGTGCAGGTGATGGCGTCCCTCGGCCACGACCGGTTCCACGTCGGCGCACACGACCGCGGGGCGCGGGTCGCGCACCGGATGGCCGTGGATCACCCCGACGTGGTGCGTTCGCTCGCCCTCCTCGACATCGCGCCCACGCGCGAGATGTATCGCGGGACGACGGAAGGCTTCGCGCGCGCCTATTGGCACTGGTTCTTCCTCACGCTGCCCGCGCCCTATCCCGAGACGATGATCGGGGCCGATCCGAAGAAATTCTGGACGCTGAAATGCGGCTCCGGCTGGGCCAACGGATCGCCGGGGCTGGATCTCTTCGACCCGATGGCCCTCGCCGAATATCTCGACTGCTGGACGCCCGAGACGATCCACGCCTCCTGCGAGGACTACCGCGCGGCGGCAACCATCGACATCGCGCATGACGACGCGGACGCAGGCCGACGGGTCGAGGCGCCGACGCGGGTGCTCTGGGGCGAGAATGGCGCGGTCGGGCGCTTCTTCGATCCGCTCGCCCTCTGGCGGCGCCGTGCCGCACGCGTCGATGGACGCGCCCTGCCCGGCGGCCACTACCTCGCCGAAGAACTGCCGGGCCCCGTGGCGGCGGCCCTGCACGACCACTTTTCCAACTGTGAGGACCTCTGAATGGCCAATTATCGCATCGCGTCCCTACCCGGAGACGGCATTGGCACCGAGGTCATTCCCGAAGGCCGCCGCGCCGCCGACGCCGCGATGGCGCAGGTCGGACGCTCCATCGAATGGGTCGATTACGACTGGTCGTGCGAGACCTATGCCGCCACGGGTTCGATGATGCCGGAGGACGGCGTCGACCGGATGCGCGACCACGACGCGATCTTCCTCGGGGCCGTCGGTTGGCCCGGCGTGCCCGACCACGTCTCGCTCTGGGGGATGCTGATCCCGTTGCGCCGGGAACTCGACCTCTTCGCGAATGTCCGGCCCGTGCGGCTGATGCCGGGTGTGCCGTCGCCGCTTGCGGGGCGGACGCCGGAGGAGGTGGATTTCGTCGTCGTACGCGAGAACGTCGAGGGGGAGTATTCCTCGATCGGCGGCCGGATCTATGACGGCACCGAGCATGAAGCGGCCTATCAGCAGGCCGTGTTCACCCGACGGGGCTGCGACCGGATCATGGAATACGCGTTCGAGGTGGCCGCCAAGCGCAAGGCGATGGGGAAAGGCGGCAAGGTGACGAGCGCCACGAAGTCCAACGGCATCGTCCACACGATGCCGTTCTGGGACGAGCGGTTCGAGGCGGCCAAGGCGCGGCATCCGGGTGTCGATACGGACCAGTTCCACATCGACATCCTCTGCGCGCGCTTCGTGACCAATCCCGACTGGTTCGACGTGGTCGTCGGCTCGAACCTCTTCGGCGACATCCTGAGCGACCTGGGGCCGGCGGTCGCAGGCTCCATCGGCATCGCGCCGGCAGCGAACCTCGATCCCTCCGGTCGGAGCCCTTCGATGTTCGAGCCGGTGCACGGGTCGGCCCCGGACATCGCCGGCAAAGGCATCGCCAACCCGATCGCCGCCGTCTGGACGGCCGCGATGATGCTCGAGCATCTCGGCGAGAGCGAGGCTGCGGGCCTGATCGAGAGCGCGATGGAATCCACGCTGACCGATGACGCGGCCCGCACGCCCGATCTCGGAGGCACGGCCTCCACGCGGGCGGCCGGAGACGCCGTCGTGAAGGCGATCGAAGGATCCTGACGGCGTTTCGCGGTGCTGGACTTGGGTGCTCTCCCCCGAAGCAGGGCTGTCCCCGCGCGAAGCGCTCGTGTCGGCGACGGTCGCGAAGCGCCGCTCACCGGAGATCCACAGCTCCCGCGAGAAGACCGAGCAACGCATCGCCCAGAACCACGCCGGTGACCACGAGGGCCGCGGCCCCGGCCACGCCCGCGATCACGAAAGCCCCATCCCGCTGGACGAGACCCCAGGCGAGCGTCAGCAGAAGCAGCGCGGGCAATGCGTTCATGAACGGGATCGGGAGAAACAGCAGCAGCGACAGCAGAAGGCAAAGCACGCCGACCGGACGTTCGCGACCGGCGATCGCGGCGAGCCGCGGACGGGTAAGGGCTTCGGCACGGCGCAGGACGGGAGCGCCGACACGCGCGGTCGCGTCCAGCAACCTGCCCGGCACCGCCATGCGCAAGAGCCGGTCGGGCAGGCGCCCGTGCTCGCCATAGACCGCGAGGTGACCGGTCACGATGACCAACGGCACGCCGAGGATGGCACCGGCGCTCGGGATAGGAAGCGGCAGCGCCTCCGGCAGGGCAAGCAGCAGGATCGCGATCCCGTGCGCGCGACTGCCCGCAAGGGACAGCACCTCGCCCAGACGAACGTCTTCGCCCGCGCCATTGCGGGCCGCCAGCGCGGCGAGCACGCCGTGCAGGGGAAGCGGATCCGACTGTTCCATGTCCGCGCAGGATAGACGGCGCAGATCCGGCCACAAGGCGACGCGACCGCCGCGGCCTAGATCCGGAGCACGGTCCTGCCCTCGATCTCGCCGCGCCGCATGCGGTCGAAGATCATGTTGATGTCGTCGAGCGCGCCCCAGTCGAACCGGGTCTCGACCTTGCCCTCGCCAGCCAGCGCAAGCGCCTCGGCCAGATCGACGCGCGTGCCCACAATGGAGCCCCGGATGGTCAGCCGCTTGAGGACGACCTCGAAGATCGGCAGCGGAAACGAGCCCGGCGGAATTCCGACGAGCGCCAGCGTCCCGCGCTTGCGCAACATGCCGACGGCCTGCGCGAACGCGGGCTCGGACGGCGCCGTCACGAGCGCCCCGTGCACCCCGCCGAGATGGGTCGCGATTTCGGCGACCGGGTCGACGCGGCTGGCGTCGATGGTCTCGTCCGCCCCGAGATCGCGGGCGAGCGCGAGCTTGTCTTCCGCGATGTCGACCGCGACGACATGCATCCCCATGGCCTTGGCATACTGCACCGCCATGTGCCCCAGCCCGCCGATCCCGCTGATGGCGACCCACTGGCCGGGGCGGACCTCGGTCTCCTTGAGACCCTTGTAGACCGTCACCCCGGCGCAAAGGACGGGTGAGGCCGGCCCCCAGTCCAGTGCCCCCGGGATGATGCCGACATAATCCGCGTCCGCCGCCACGTAGTCGGCATAGGCGCCGTCCACCGTATACCCCGTCATGGTCTGGCTGTCGCAAAGCGTCTCCCAACCGCCGGCGCAATGCTCGCACCGGCCGCAGGCGGTATGGAGCCACGGCACGCCGACCCGGTCGCCTTCCTTGAGATGGGTGACGCCCGGCCCGATGCGGGCGACTTCGCCCACGCCCTCGTGGCCCGGGATGAACGGTACGCCCGGCTTGACCGGCCAGTCCCCCTCGGCCGCGTGCAGGTCCGTATGGCAGACGCCCGACGCACGGACGCGCACGAGCACCTCGCCGGGCCCGATCTCTGGGACGGGCACCTCGCGAATGTCGAGCGGCTGGCCCAGTTCCGTCACAACGGCGGCCTTCATCGTCTTTTCCATCATGTCGCTCCGTCAGAAAGGTTCGACGGCACACTGAACCGCGCGATCGCCCGTCGCCTTGACGGGGGTCAAGGCTCGCCCGCGACGAACGGGTGACACCGGGGCGAAGCTGCGCGGGAACCGAGATGACGACCGACCCCACGTCCCGAACCGGGCTGACCTGCGCCGCCGCCCGCGCGCGCCTCGACGAACATGGTCCGAACGCGCTGCCCCGTGCGTCCGGGCCGCGCCCGTGGACCGTGATGGCTCGCCAGTTTCGCGACCCGCTGGTCGCCCTGCTGCTGGCCGCCATCGCCATCGCGCTTCTTCTGGGTCAGCCGCTGGATGCGGGCGCGATCGCCGTGGTCGTGGTTCTGAACGCGGCGCTGGGCTTCGTGCAGGAGTGGCGGGCAGAGCGGACGCTCGACGCCTTGCGCGATCTTCTGGTGGCCGAGGCGACCGTAGTCCGCGACGGACAGCGCCTCCGCGTGCCCGCGCAGGACATCGTCCCCGGCGATGTCGTCGTGTTGACGGCCGGCGACCGGGTGCCCGCGGATCTGACGGTCCTCGACGCCCGCAGCCTGGCCGTCGACGAAAGCGTCCTCACGGGCGAGAGCCTGCCCGTCGCCAAGGCGGTCGACGCGCCCCTCATGGCCTCCACGACCGTCGTGGCGGGGCGGGCCGAGGGTGTGGTGACACGAACGGGGATCGACACCGAGTTCGGCCAGATCTCGCGTCTGACGGCCAGCGTCGACCGAAGCCAGACGAGCCTTCAGCGAAGCCTCGCCGCCTTGGCGCGCGGGATCGGGATCGCCGCCGTCGCGGTGGCGCTCGCGGTGATGGGGCTCGGCCTCTGGCTCGGTCGGGCGCTCGGAGAGATGGTCATGGTCGCCCTCTCGCTTGCGGTGTCGATCGTGCCGGAGGGGTTGCCGGCGGTGGTGACCGTCACGCTGGCCCTCGGGGCGGGCGCGATGGCGCGGCGCCGGACACTGGTGCGGCGGCTGCAGGCGGTAGAGACCCTGGGCGCCGCCTCGGTGATCTGTACCGACAAGACCGGGACGCTGACCGAGAACGTGATGACGGCGGTGGAGCTCTGGACCCCGCGCGGCACGCATCCCGTTGCCGGGACGGGCTATGCGCCAGAAGGCCGCATCGGCGGGCTCGATGGCGCGCCTGCACTCCTGCGCGTCGCGGGCGGCTGCAACGACGCAGAGCTTCGGCAGACCGCGGACGGCTGGGCCTTGATCGGCGAGCCGACCGAAGGCGCCCTCATGGCGCTTGCGCGCAAAGCCCCCGCGCCCGAAGACTTCCGGCTGGCCGAGCGTCCTTTCGACAGCGACCGCAAGATGATGGCGGTGTTGGTCGACGGGCCCGGCGGCCGTGCGCTTCTGGTGAAGGGCGCGCCCGAGACCGTTCTGGACGCCTGCACCGAAACCGACGGCGGCGCGTCCCTCGCAGAAGCCGCGGCGGCGGCAGAGGCTATGGCCGCGCGCGGATTGCGCGTGCTCGCCTTGGCCTCCCGGCCCGAACCCGGCGAGGATCTGAGCGAGACGGGTCTGACCCTGCACGGCTTTGCCGGTCTGATCGACCCGCCCCGTCCCGAGGTTCGGGGCGCCGTGGCCAAAGCGCTCGCCGCTGGCGTCACGCCGATCATGATCACCGGCGACGGCCCCGTCACGGCCCAGGCGATCGGCGCGCAACTGGGCATCGGCGGCACGGTCGTGACCGGCCCCGCGCTCGACGCGATGGACGAGGCCGCATTGTTCGACGCGCTGCGAATCGGCGCGCTCTTCGCCCGCACGACTCCGTCGCACAAGATGCGCATCATCGGCGCGTTGCAGGCCCAGGGCCGGATCGTGGCGATGACCGGGGACGGGGTGAACGATGCCCCTGCCCTGCGGCAGGCCGATATCGGCGTCGCAATGGGCCAGCGCGGCACAGACGTGGCGCGCGAGGCGGCGGATGTCGTCCTGCTCGATGACAACTTCGCCACCATCGTGGCGGCCATCGAGGAAGGCCGTCGCCAGTTCGCCAACACGACCAAGTTCGTCCGCTACCTTCTGTCGTCGAACGCGGGCGAGGTGATCGCGCTGACCGGCGCGCTGGCGCTCGGTGGCGCGCTGATCTTCCTTCCGATCCAGATCCTCTGGATGAACCTAGTGACGGATGGCGTCACGGCGATGGCACTGGGGCTCGAAAAGGTGGAACCCGACCAGATGCGCCGTGCCCCCCGGCGCCCGGACGCGCCCGTTCTCGATCGTCGCGGGGTTGGTCTCATCGCCGCGTTCGGCCTCTATACCGGGACCGCCGCGCTCGCCATTTTCCTGATCCTCCGGCCGGAGGGAGAGGTGCTCGCCCGGTCCGCGACCTTCACGGCAATGGTCGTCTTCGAGAAGGTGTCCGTCTTCGCCTTTCGCTCGGCGCGAAATCCGAACCGCATCCTAGGCTGGGCATCGAACCGCTGGCTCTGGGCGGCCCTCGCCGTGACGCTCGGCGCGCAGGTCGCCGCGCTGCATGTCCCGCTCTTGCAGGAGGTGCTGCGGACGGTGCCGCTCGGATGGCCGGAATGGGGGCTGATCGGCCTCCTCGCCCTGCCGTTGATCGTGGTGCCGGAGGCGATCAAGGAGGTCCGCCGCTACCGCGCGACCCAGTACACCGCCAGGCTGAGCGCGTAGCATCCGAGCACGGCAAGCGAGTCGATGCCGATCCGTCCCACGCGCGGGCTCGAACGGGTCGTCAGCCCGATGAGGTAGATCGCCGTCACGAGGATGCCGAACCCCACCGACAGGGTCGGCACGACGCCCGCGTCTCGAAGGATCGGGCCGGGTCGGTAGAGCAGGTCCGCCGGAAGCAGAAGCCCGAGCATGATCAGGTTCGAGCCGAAGACGTTCGAGATCGCCAGGCCGTAGGCCCTGAGCCGGACCGCCGCGATGGTCGTCGTCAGCTCGGGAAGCGAGGTCGCGCCCGCCAGAAGCGTCACGCCCAGAAGACCCGTGCCCAGACCGGATCGGTCCGCGAGGGGTCGGGCGACCGCGATCAGGACAAGCCCGAGCACGAGGATGGCCGCCGAGCACAGCGCGATCCGGAAGGCCAGAACGGGCAGTTCGGGCCGGTCGCGGGACAAAAGCGGTTCCGCCTCGCCGGGGTCGGGAATATCCACCGGCACCCAGGCCCGCGCGACATCCGACCGGCGCAGAAGCACGACCGCGCCGACATAGGCCAGCCCGGCCCCGATGGCCCCTGCCCCGACATGCCCCGCCGCCAACGGCTCACCCGATGCGATCGCGACGAGCCCGACGGCGAGCATGCCGATCAGGACCGACGCCTCCAGGACGTGATCCGCCTGCCTGGGATATCCGCTGATGGCGCCCCGCGCCCACACGTCCGCAACGGCAAGGATCGCGGTCTGGAGGGTGACGCCACCGAAGAGGTTGCCGACCACCATCTCCGCCTCGCCCTGTATCGCCCCGCTGAGCGTCGTCGCGATCTCGGGAAGCGATGTCGCGACCGAGAGAAGCAGGAGGCCGACCAGGGCCTGCGTGATCCCCAGCCGCTCCGCCAGATCGTCCGCGGCCTGCGCCAGCGCGGTGCCGCCGATCCAGATCCCCGTCCCTGCGCCCGCAAAGGCGAGCCAGAGCCTGGCATCAGGCCAGTTGGTCATATTCCCTAGTACGAACCGTCGAGCAGAACGTGATCGTGGCCGATCTCCTCCAGCCCCGCGGCGATCTCGTCGCCCGCAAGCGGATGCGCCATCAGGTAGTCGAAGGTCGGGCCGACATGCCGCTCCTCGGCCAGGGCGACGGCCTCGGCCCAGTTATCTTCCCCATAGTCGCCGCGCCCCAGCCAGAGAAGCGCGACAAGCTCATGCTGCTGGTCACGGTCGAGCGCCTCGATCTCCGCGCGAAGCTCCGCCCGGCGCAGGTCGAGATCGCCGTCTTCGGTCATGGCGGTGCTGGAGACGAGCGCGCGCAGCTGCTCGATCAGGGTCCGCATCGCGGCGGGTGGGATCGTCATCTCTTTCATGTGTCTGCCTCCGATCGCAGCATCTCGTCATTCTCGGCCGGACCGACGCCCGGCATGGCCCAGCGCAGCAGGCCCTCGGTGATCGCGCCCAGCCCGAAGAAGACCAGCGCGACGTTCAGGACCCATCCGAGCAGCGGCACGAAATTCAGGAGCGCCGCGACGGCGATGGCCGCCGCAAGCACGCCGAGCCTGACCCAGAGCGACGGCATATCCCCGAGCCCAAGGGCGCGCGCGATTCCCATTGCGAGGACGTAGGCGCCCAAGAGATAGCCAAGAATCCACGCGAGGATCACCGCCAGAAGCGCCATCGGCAAAAGCGGAAGGGCGACGATGCTGAGCGCGGAGACCGGCACCAGCCCGATCAGCGTCGAGAAGCCCAGCCCCCCGACCAGAACCGTGATGCCCGGCCGGTTCAGCGCCATCCGCCGCATCGTCGCGACGCCGTTCGGCGCGAGCGCCAGGAAGGTCCCGCCGACGACGAGCAGGAAGGCGAGCGTCACGAAGAACCCGATGCCGATGGCCGCGGCGGACGGCGCTTCCGGCATGCCCTCCCAAGCCAGCTCGTCGAATTCGCGCCAGCCGCCGGGCTCAAGATACTCGTAGGTTATGCGCGCGGCAGGAGCGACATGCGCGGGGATCGCGACCTCCCTCGGGGCGCTGATGGTGAGTTGCCCGGCCACGGAGGCGTCGGGCCCGAACGTGATCTCATCCCCCACGAGGCGCAGATCGCCCGCAACCACGCCGTCGATCCGGATTTCGGACGCGGATACGATGGCGGCACCGGAAACGGTCCCGCGCAGCGTGGCCGTGCCCGCGAAGAGACGCGCATTGCCCGCGACCTCCGCGCCGCGATCGAGCGTGACGATGAACCCCGACAGCATGGCATCGCCGCCGACCTCGCCGTCGATGCGGACCCGCGCGCCCGCCGCGGTGACGTCACCGCCCGATGCGCCCTCGACATCGACGGAGAACCCGGCGGCGAAGAGGTCGTCGCCGACGTCGCCGCGGGTGACGACCTGCGCACCCGATACGAGCAGGTCGCGCGTCGAGGGCGAGGCGTCGTCGAGGCGGCCGCCCGCGACCAGCCGGTCGCCGCCGACGCGTGTCTCATAGGGTTCGGCCGCGGCCGGAAGGGCCGCCGCGCAAAAGGTCAGGAGGAGGAACGCACGCAAGATCATCTGCAATCTCCGAATGACGGGAACTGCCGGACTTCTGCGCCCCGCGACGGCGCTGCGCCTTGATGGACGTCAAGGGCAGCCGAGCCCCGAGGCGCTAGGCCGGAGGGACAGCAACGAAGGGGAAGCCGCCATGACGATCCGAACCATCCTGACCTGCCTCCTGAACGAAAGCTCGGCGGACCTCTTGTCCGAGGCGTCCACGGCATTGGCCGCCCGCTTCGACGCGCACCTGGTCGGTCAGCACACGGTCGAGGCGATCGTCGTCTATCCGGGGATTGCGATGCATATCTCCGGGCCGACCTTCGACGGCTTCAACGCGGCGCAGGCCAAGCAGTCGAAGGCGATCGAGGCGGTGTTTCGCGCGGCCGTCGACCGGGCCGGCGTGAAGGGCGAATGGCGCAACGTTGATACCGGCTCGGCCATCGCGGCGGATCGCATGATCGAAAGCGCCCGGAGCGCGGATCTCGTGGTCATGACGCGGCCCGACCGGGACTATGATCGACCCGATCAGCGGTTCGCGCTGGACCAGGTGATCCGCGATGGCGGGCGACCTGTCCTTCTGGTGCCCGACACAGGTCTGGGCGACGGCGTCGGACAACGCGCGATCCTCGCCCATGCCGGAACCCGCGAATCCGCCCGGGCGGCATTCGACCTCATCCCCCTGCTGGAGGATGGCGCGGCCATCCACGTCGTGCATGTCGGCAACGAACGCGACGAGATGCGCGACTTCGCCATGACCGAACTCAGCGCCGCGCTCGCCCGCCACGGCTTCGATGTGACGATGACGCATCGGGTGCCCCATGACCGCAGTATCGCAAAGGTGCTTCTGGACGAGGCACGCGAAGTGGGCGCGGATGTCATCGCCGCGGGCGCCTATGGCCATTCTCGGACCTATGCGTTCTTCCTCGGCGACACGACGGGCGATCTGATCCGCGACACGAATGTCCCCGTCCTCTTCTCGTCATGAGGTGGCAGCGCGACGTCCGCCCAGATGGGCAGATGGTCGGAGGCGCGGCGCGCGTCGGGCGTCTCCACCACGCCGCCGCCATGCACCGGCGTTCCACGCGGCACGGCGATACGGTCCAGCCCGGCGACGGGCCGCGCGGCGTGGAAGCTGCGGCCCGGCGCGTGGATGTCGAACCGGGGGTGCAGCGCCTCGAGCCCGCGGGCGTCCGACCACTCGTTGAAATCGCCCGCCAGAACGACCGGTTCGCGATACCCGCGCAGCCGATCGGCCAGATGGGCCAGTTGGGCGCGGCGATGACGGCGGAGGAGGCCTAGATGCACGGCGGCGAGGACCATCCGTCTGCCGCGCAGTTCCACACCGGCCAGAAGCGCGCCGCGCGGCTCGAAGCCGGGCAGGTCGATCCCCTCGGACCAGAGCAATCGGGCGTCGGGCCCCAGGAGAATGGCGTTTCCATGCCACCCGAGATTGGCGCCGGGCCCGACGGGGACGGGTCGCCACCGCGAGGTGTCGAGGAGTTTGGCGGGCAACGCGGAGTGCCGCAGGCCGAGCCGCTTGTCGGCCTCCTGCACGGCGAGGATGTCGGCCCGCGTGTCGTCAGCGACGCGAAGGATGCGGCCGGGATCGCGTCGCCAGTCGAGGCCCACGGCCTTTCGGATGTTGTAACTGGCCAGCCGGACCAGCCCGGCGCCCTCAGGCCGCGACTGCGCCGCCGCGTCATCGCGGGGGTCTGGACCGTGTTCGCCGGGCTGGCGCTGGCCGCCGCCGCCCTGGGCCAGCCGACGCTCAGCGCCGTCGCCATGCTGTCGCTGCTGCTCTCGATCGCGCCGGTCCTTCTCGCTCGCCGATTCCGCATCATCCTGCCCCTGCCCTTCGTGCTGGCGCTTGCCGGGTTTCTCGCAGCCTCGCTCCTGCTGGGAGAGGCGTTCGACATGTACGAGCGGGTCTGGTGGTGGGACATCGCCCTGCATGGGGCGGCCGCGGTCGGATTGGGCATGGCGGGCTTTCTTTTCGTGCTCATGCTTTTCGAAGGCGATCGGTTCGCCGCGCCGGTCTGGGCCCTGACCGCGATCGCGGCCTGCATTGCGGTGACGCTCGGCGTCCTGTGGGAGCTCTTCGAGTTCGGCATGGACCGGACCTTCGGCCTCTCGATGCAGAAGTCCGGTCTGCGCGACACGATGGGCGACCTCGTCGCCGACCTTGTCGGGTCTCTTATCGGCGCGCTCACCGGGGCGCTCTATTTGACGGGACGAAAGCTCGGGATGGCCACCGCGCTCATGGGGCAGTTCGTGCGGATCAACCGGCGTCACTTCCGAGGGCGGCCTCACCGGTCGGGCCAGTGGATCGACGTCACCGATACATCGAAGAACGGAAAGTAATCCGGCGTCCCGAACCCGTTTCCCGCCTCGACCCGCATCGGGACCCGGAAGCCGTCGACCTCCCGGTGATCCGATAGACGGCCGCCGAAGGGCTGCAGGCGGTAGGTGCCGTCGACATTGGCATCCGACCAGCGCTCGAAGGAGACGCGGATCGGGCGGCCCGTCGCGTCGATCGTGACGTCCACGGCCTGAGATTGATCGCCATGGGTCATCGTCACACGCGCAACGTCGGCATCCACCGCGTCCCACGCGACGCCCGGGCCAGGAAGGACAGCTGCGGGCGTCCAGAACACGGCCTCGGCGACATAGCGTCCGAAGGCCGAGCGGCGATGATCCGCGTCGCCACCCCTGCGGGCCACGGGCAGCAGCCCGCCCAGCCAGAACCGGGTCCAGGCGCCGCTGTCCGATCCGGACAGGGTCACATGTCCGTGGCGCGCTTTCATCGCCCAGAGGAACCCGCCCGGCGCGGCGAGCACCTGCGTCGCCACCATCGTGTAATCCGTCGCGCCGTCGAAGCCGCCCAGCGAGAAGCGACCCGCCATTTCGATCTGTGCGACGGGTCGGAGCGGCGTACCGGGGAGTATGGCGTATTCGAAGAACCGGCGCGCGGGCTCGGGCAGGTCAGCCACCATGGCGGGCTCGAAGACGGGCGGGTCCGATGGCTGCAACGCCGTCAGTCGCGCCATCTCGGCCCGGTCCGCCGCACCATCGGCACCGCGCCAGACGACCATGGCACCGACTCCGGCGGCCGCCAGCAGGGCGGCGGCCACCATGGGGCGGCGAAGCCCGATACCCGCGCGGGGTTCGACCGCGTCGGTCACGCCGCGTCGATGGCGATCTTGTGCGCGGTCTCCTTGACCTCCGACGGTTTCGCGATCCGGAGGCGCAACACACCGTTCGAAAGTTTTGCCGTCATGCCGTCCGGCGCGGGCACGAAGCCCAGCGGGATCACGCGCCGGAACGCGCCCGACCGACGCTCGATTGTGTGCCAGTCCTTCCCGGACTCCTCCTTCTCCTCCTCGCGCCCACCCTTCAGCACGAGGCGATCCTGCACGATGGACGCATCGATCTGGTCGGCTGTCAGTCCGGGGACCTCGGCCACGATCTCGACGGCTTCATCGGTCTCGGACATGTCGATCGCGGGGACGAGGCGAGGACCGATCTCGGCGCGCAGCCCGTCGAAGCGATCCATCAGATCGGCGACTTCCGATTGCAGCGAAGGGAGGAAGGGCCAGCTGCTGAACTGGAGTGCTGGCCGGTGTTCAAGGGTCTTGGGCATCTCGAATCTCCTCGGGTCTGGAACATGCCGCTGTCGGCGACGCGATCATCCAATGGCCGAGGCCGCTGCACATTGATGCCCGTCAAGGCGGGTACGGCCTCGGGCGGACAGGATCGACGGCATGTAGGGACGGAAAGGAAACCGCCATGTGTGCGCAACGGCTCGAGGTCCTCGATCACACCATCCAGCTCACCCACGAGTGGATCGACGAGTTGCGGGACCGGCTGGACTGGTCCAGCAGCCGCGACGCGCTGCGCCTGATGCGAACGGTCCTGACCGCCATTCGCGACCGCATTCCGCATGCGGAGGTCGCGCAGCTCTCCGCCCAGATGCCGCTGCTCATCCGGGGCATGTTCTTCGAGGGGTGGACGCCCGCGCGCACGCCAATCAAGGATCGCGATGCCGCAACCTTTCGGAACGCCATCGAGGCGAAACTGGGCGATGTCCAAGGCTACCGCGGCGAGGCGGATATCGCCGCCGTCTTCGCGACGCTGGCGAACCGCGTCTCCGAAGGGGAGCTACGGCAGGTGCGCCATGCCCTGCCCCGCGCAATCCGGGGGTTCTGGCCCCCCGACCTCGTGTGGACGGACGATTGAGCGGCGACGGATTCAATCCGACCCGGCAATCTGCGCAAGACGGTCTCGATCCAGCAGCACCACCCGCTGGATGCCGTCGAGGCGGATCGCGCCCGATCGGCGGAGCTGGGTCAGCGCGCGGCTGACCGTCTCGACGGTCGTGCAGAGGTAATCGGCGATATCCGCGCGCGGCATCGGCAGATCGATGGTCATGTAGCCGTCCCGAAGCGTGCCCTGATTCTCCATCAAATGCAGGAGGAACGAGGCCAGTTTTCCGCGCGCGCCGATCCGCGCCAGGAGCATGAGGTGATCCTGCAGGGCCACGATCTCGGCCAACGCGGCCTCGCGAAGTTCGTCGTGCAGACCGGGATCGGCGCCGGGCCCATCGAGCGCGGCCCGGCGATGCGCCGCCACGGTGGCCGGCGTCAGCGCCTCGCAATCGCTGTGATGCAGCCTGCCCGCGGGAAACCCCACGATGTCACCGGGATAGGCGAAGGCGACGACCTGACGGCGCCCCGTCTCGAGGAACCGCGTCAGCCGCAGGACCCCCGAGCGCAGCTCGAAAAGATGGGTCATCGCATCGGCCTCGCGAAAGAGCGTCTCGCCGGCGTCGAGTGTTCGCAGGGCCGTCGGACGCCCGGCGCGGAGCGTCCCATGTGGCCGGATCGCGTGCATCGCAGTCATGACGTGCCCCCTCTGGCAGTGGATCGGGGGAGCCTGCGCCGCGTACGTCGCTCGATTGCGGTCGCGAACGTATCGGATTGTAACGAGACGTCGTCCGCCCCAACCGGCAGACGGACGCCAAGGACGTGCGCGCGCCTTCCTCCACCCCGGTTCGTATCCATATAAGAGGACGAACCGTCGGGGGCCGCGATGACGCGCAAGACGATACTCATTGTCGATGATGACGAGAAGGTGCGCCGGCTGATCGCCCGGACGCTCGAGGCCGATGGCTTCAACGTCGCGGAAGCTGGTGATATCGCGTCCGCGCGGGCCTCGCTCGCCGCGGCACGGCCCAGCCTGGTGACGCTGGATCTCGATCTCGGCGGCGAGGACGGCCTCGACCTCGCGCGCGACATCCGGAGTGCGGGCAATATCCCCATCGTGATGGTCACCGGAAAGGGTGAGGTCATCGACCGCGTCGTCGGACTGGAGCTGGGCGCCGATGACTACATCGCCAAGCCGTTCCATGTCCGAGAGCTTCTCGCACGCGTCAGGTCCGTCCTGCGGCGATCCGCTTCGAGCGCTCCGACGCCGCCCGCGGATAACGAAATGCTCGACCTCGACGGACTTCGCCTGGATCTCGACCGAATGGAAGTTCTCTGCCGCGACGGGCGGTCATGCGAGATGACGACCGCCGACATTAAACTCATGCGGGCCTTTGTGGCGCACCCTATGCGGGTGCTGTCACGCGATCGCCTGATGGACCTGACGAATGGGGCGGAATGGTCCCCGCTCGACCGGACGATCGACAATCAGGTGGCCCGCCTGCGCCGCAAGATCGAGCGCGACCCGGCGCATCCGGACCTGATCCGTACCGTCCGTGGCGTCGGATACATGTTGTCCCAACGCCCCCGGACCAGCGCCTAGCGCGTCGCCATAAGTTCGGCGAAGGCCGCGGCGAGATCGGCCTGCCGATAGGGTTTTCGCAGCAGACGGGGATGCCCGGCGATCCCTTCCAGATTGGCCATGCCGCCCGAGAAGCCGGATGTCAGAAGGACGCCGATCTCGGGCCGCTCCGCCGCAAGCTTGGCCGCGAGCCCTTCGCCGGTCATGGGACCCGGCATCACGAGGTCGCTGAACACGATGGCGATATCCGATCGCGCATCGAGGACGTCCAAGGCCTCCTGCGCGTCGCTCGCGCCGATCACCTCGAAGCCGAGTGCGGCCACACGGCCCTCCGACAAGCGCCTGACGGCGGGGTCGTCCTCGACCACCAGCACGACGCGCCCGTCTCCGACCGTGCTCACCGGCACGGACTCGTCGGCGGTCGTGATCCCAGAGCCATCCGCCTTCGGGAAATAGAGCGCGACGGTCGTTCCCCGGTCCACCTCGCTGTAGATCATCACCGAGCCGCCGGACTGCCGCACGAAACCATAAACCATCGACAGCCCAAGCCCCGTGCCCTTGCCCGGAGCCTTCGTCGTGTAGAACGGCTCCAGCGCCCGCCGCTGCTGTTCGCGCGTCATGCCGCAGCCGGTATCGGTCACCGACAGCCGAACATACCGACCGGGTGCAATGTCGAAATCGTGCACCGCGAAATCGTCCTCAATCATGACATTCGCCACGTCGAGCCTCAGACGGCCGCCCTTGGGCATCGCGTCCTGGGCGTTGAGCGCCAAGTTGATGATCGCGGTCTGGAGCTGAACGGGATCCGCGTGGACGGGCCACGCGGCCGGGTCGGCGTTCATCTCGACCCGGAGCTGCGCGCTCAGCGTTCGGCGCAACAGGCGCATCGTCTCCTCCACCGCGTCGGCGAGATGGATCTCGACCGGCTTCAACTCGCCCTTGCGCGCAAAGAGAAGCAGCCGCGATGTCAGGTCGGCGCCCGCTTCTGCGGCCGACAGGGCATCGGCCAGCATGTCCCGCCCCCCGGCGTCGGATATCTTGCTTTCGAGCAGCTCCAGATTGCCGACGATCACCGTCAGCAGGTTGTTGAAGTCATGGGCGACGCCGCCCGTCATCTGACCGATCGCGTCCATCCGCTGGGACCGCGTCGCGGCCTCCTCCGCGGCGCGGCGGGCCGTCTGATCGTGCATGATCGCCACGAAGATCGGCCCCGTCGGCGCGTCGGTCCGACCGATCGACAGGTGCAGCGGGAAGGTCGTGCCGTCGCCGCGAAGGCCGGTCACCTCGCGTCCGATATCGATGATGCGCGACTCGCCCGTCTCGAGGTGATGGCTCATGTAGCCGCCATGCCGCGACGCGACATCGTCGGGCATCAGCATGGCGACGTCGCGACCGACCATTCGGTCCGCGCGTTGCCGGAACAGCCGCGAGGCCGCGCCGTTCACCCGAATGATGCGCCCGGACGCATCCGCAACCACGATCGCGTCCATGGACGTATCGAGAAGCGCATTCAGCAGCGCGCCGTCATCGACGTCGGTCCTCACGGTGTGTTCCATGCGCCGACGGCTAGCAGCAAATATGCGGGACGACCAAACCGCGTTGACGGAGAGACGGGTGGCCGGACGCATCGCGCGTCTGACCGCGCCGGGGCCGCGGCGCGCCGGAGCGCGCTCACGTGTCGGCGGCCCCGTGTGACACTGCGGTCGCGTCCTGGCATGGCGAACGATCCTTCTTCTCAACGCCTGAACTGACACGGGCGCGATCCGGGCGACTTGACCGGCGTCAATGCGCGCAGGCGGCCGATACGCGACGGTCGCGATGGAACGAAGGCCGCAATCGGGAGGATCACGATGCCACGCGCTTCAACGTCGGACAAAGCTCCACAGGTGACGGCCCCCGCGGTGCCGGAAGGACTGGCCATGGCGATGGCGCCATGGTTCGTCGCGACGCATGCGACGGCGGCCTGGATCGAAGGGCTCACGCAGATGAACGGCGAATGGGCGCGCTTCATGGGCGAGCGTCTTGGCCGGGATGCCGAGACGCAGCACGCGATCTTCGGGTGCAGCTCGCCCCTCGAAGCACAACAGGTGGCGACGGCGTTCATGCGCAAGACCATGGAAGACTACATGACCGAAGCGGTCCGGTTCTCCGCGATGGGCGCGCGGGTCGTCGATGCGGCGACCATGCGCACGAAGGAGACCACGTCATGCAAGTGAATGTCGGACAAGCGGACCGGATCATCAGGATCGTGCTGGGCTTCGCCCTGATCCTCGCGCCGCTTCTGAACCTGCCAGCGATCTGGTCGAGTGGCGTCTGGAGCTATGCCTCCATCATCATCGGAAGCGTCCTCGTCGTCACGGCCCTCGTCCGCATGTGCCCCCTCTATAGCCTCGCCGGAATTAACACCTGCAAGGCCTGACGGATCATCGACGGGGCCCCGTCAAGCGTGGAGCGACATATGGAAGACGGAACAGCGGGCAATCCGCGCGCGCCCCTCAACGGGACGTGCGGTGCCGCGGGCGCGCGCGGATCGCTGCTCGGTGGTCTGGCGAAAGCTACCGTCGCTCCCAATATCATGTGGCAAACAAAGATCGGGCGTCGTCGCGCTGTCCCGCCCCCGCGTCGCCCTCCGACCACGTTCCGCGAGCCGCATAGCCCATGCGCGCCGGGGCAGTCCGAATGACGCCGCTGCGCCTCGATTGGAGCGGCAACACGCTCCGCATCGCGGGCGGCCTGTCGATCACGAACATTGATGCGATTTCGCTGCCCGCCGACATGCAAACCGACCGCATCACGCTGTCTAACCTGACGCGCCTCGACACGGCGGGGGCCTGGCGTCTCCTCGACCTCGCTGAAACTCTGGGCGTCCCTCTCGAGGGCGCCGCGCCGCACCATGCCGCATTGATCGAAACGGTGCGCCGGAACCTCCCTCCACCCAAGGACCCGCCGGCGCGCCGCGACATGCGGACCGTCCTGGTCGGGATCGGGCGATCGGTCTGGACCCATCTGCGCGATCTGGCCGAGCTGACGGCGTTTCTCGGGGCATTCGTGGTCGAGGTTCTGCGTCTCCTGCGTCGCCCGGCGCGTTTGCGGACGACATCGCTCACCCATCACATGCAGGCCGCGGGGCTCGACGCGGTGCCGATCGTCACGTTGATGGCGTTCCTCATCGGAATCGTCATCGCGTTTCAGGGCGCGTCGCAGCTGCAACGTTTCGGTGCGGAAATCTTCGTGGTGGACCTCATCGCGATCTCGGTTCTCCGCGAGCTCGGGATCCTGCTGACCGCCATCATCGTGGCAGGTCGATCCGCGTCAGCGTTTACAGCGTCCATCGGTTCGATGAAGATGCGCGAGGAGATCGACGCGCTGCGCGCGCTGGGCCTCGACCCCATGACGATCCTTGTGGCGCCGCGCATCCTGGCGCTTGTCCTTACCCTTCCGATCCTTGCAATCCTGGCCGATGCCGCGGGACTGGCCGGGGGTGCGATCATGGCCTGGTTCGACCTCGGCATCCCGCCCGGGGCCTTCGCGGCGCGGGTCGCCGGCGGGATCGGTCCGTGGCACCTTGCCGTCGGGCTGATCAAGGCACCGGTCTTCGCGCTCATCATCGGCGTCGTCGGCTGCCGCAACGGGCTCGATGTCGGCGGCGATGCGGAAAGCCTGGGGCGACTAACCTCCGCCTCGGTCGTCGCAGCGATATTTCTGGTGATCGTCGCCGATGCCGTCTTTTCGGTCTTCTTCGCGGTGATGGGCATATGATGACAGACCCGATCATCCGCGTTCGCGGTCTGACGACCCGCTTCGGCGATCACGTCGTACACGAGGGGCTCGATCTCGACGTCCGGCCCGGAGAGATCCTCGGGGTCGTCGGCGGGTCGGGCACCGGAAAATCCGTTCTCTTGCGTCAGATCATCGGATTGCTGACGCCGGCCGAGGGGCAGATCGAGGTTCTGGGCCAATCGGTCACGGACACGGACCCCGACACGGTCCGCGCCTTGCGGCGACGATGGGGCGTGATGTTCCAGGGCGGCGCGCTCTTCTCCGCCCTGTCGGTGCGCGAGAATGTCGAGGCCCCCATGCGCGAACAGCTCGACCTGCCGGACGACATCCGGGAGACGCTCGCCGGGATCAAGGTTCGCATGGTCGGCCTGCCCGAAGACGCGATGTCGAAGCCCCCGTCGGCCCTGTCGGGCGGCATGCGCAAGCGCGCGGGCTTTGCGCGGGCCATCGCGCTCGACCCTGAGATCGTCTTTCTCGACGAGCCGACGGCCGGGCTCGACCCGATCGGTGCGGCGGCGCTCGACACGCTGATCGCACAACTCAGGGACGCGCTCGGCCTGACGGTGTTCCTGGTGACCCACGATCTCGATACGTTGCACGCCATCTGCGATCGCGTTGCGGTCCTCGCCGACCGTCGCGTCCTTGCGGTGGCGCCGCTGGAGGAGCTCCGGACGCATGAAAACCCTTGGATGCGCGACTACTTCGGCGGCCCGCGCGGCCGTGCCGCGCTTGGAGCCACCTGATGGAAATCAAGGCGAACTTCCTGCTCATCGGTCTCTTCACCCTTGCCGGGATCGGCGCGGTCCTCGCCGCGTTCCTCTGGCTCGGGGCAGTCCGGATCGACCGCGACGTCGCGCGCTACGGCATCCTGTTTCGTGATGTCTCGGGGCTCTCGGCGGCGGGCGAGGTGGTGTTCAACGGATTGCCGGTCGGCCGGGTCGCGTCGCTCGGCCTGCACGGCCCCGATCCCTCGCTGATCTATGTCGAGGTCGAGGTCGACGCCGCCACACCCATCCGCACGGATACGGTTGCGCAACTCACGACCGCAGGGGTCACCGGCGTGTCCTACATCGCGCTGATCGGCGGGACGACGGAGGCGCCCCTGCTCGCGCCCGGAAGCGAGGGGCCACCACTCATCCCGTCGCGGCGCGCGGGCCTCCAATCCCTGATGGCCGACGTACCGGGCCTGGTCGAGGAAGCGGCCTCCCTCGTCGGTGATCTCAGGGCCATGACAGGGCCGGAAACGCAGGCAGGCGTGGCGCGCATCGTCGCCAATCTCGACGGGGCTTCGGAGAAACTCGACGCGACGCTCGACGGCATGGCGGGCCTGACGGAAGGATTGGGTGCGGCGGCAACGCAGATCGCGGGCCTCGGGGACACCATCGCGGCGCTGGAGGGCGATGTGCGCGGCACGTTGGCGCGCGCGGACACCGCGCTCATCGCCGCGACCGAAGGGTTCGACGCGCTGACGCCGGCGGTCGCCGATGCGCGCGATGTCATGGACGGCGCAGAGACGCTACTGGCCGAGGATCTCCCCGCCACGCTCCGCGTCTGGCGAGACAGCGGAGACCGCCTCGAGCTTGTGCTGGCCGAAGCGGAGGCGGGTGTCTCGTCCGTCAGGCGCATGTCGGACGCGGTCGGGGAACTCGCCACCGGGGACGGCGCAGCGCTTCTGGCATCGGCGCGCACGGCGCTCGACACGGCCGGTCCCGCGCTGGGCGAGGAGCTTCCCGCGGCACTCGCCGATCTGCGTGCCGCCGCCGGCGATGCGCGGACGGCGATCGAGCGCGTCTCCGGGGACGTTGCCGCCGCGACGGCGCAACTCGACCCGCTTGCCAGCGAGGCCCGCGCAGCACTGTCGGAGGCGACGTCGCTGATCGCGCGCGCCGAGCCGAGCCTCGACGCCCTCGACGCAGCGCTCGCCTCCGCCGACGGTGCCTTCACCGCCGCCAGCATCGTGATCGAGACCGATATCGGGCCGGCCATGGCCGATCTGCGCGGAGCGGCCACCGCCATCGCCCGCGATCTCCCCGAGGTTACCGCGCGCGCTGACGCGGTGTTGCGAAGCATCGGCGGCGCGGTCGATACGCTGGCCCCGGCGCTGCGAACCTTCGGGACGGCGACCTTGCCCGAGTACGGACAATTGGCGCGCGATGGACGCGCGCTTGTCCGGACCATTTCGGACGAGGTTCGACGACTTTCGCGCGATCCCGCGCGCTTCATCCAGGGTGGACAGGTGCCCGAGTACCGGAGGTGACGACATGACTGCCCTGCCCCGCCGCGCATTCATGGCCGGTCTGGTCGCGACCCTGCCCGGTTGCGCGACCCTCGGTGCGCTGGATGCCGCATCACGCCCGCGTCCGACCTTTGAACTGACGCCAGTTCCGGGCCGGAGTGGGGCCCGGCGCGCGCTGACGCTCGCCGTGGTGCTGCCCGACGCGCCCGCCGCCATCGACACCGACCGCATCCTCGTCAAGCCGGACCCCCTGTCGGTCGCCTACCTGCCCGATGCGCATTGGACCGAGCCGGTGCCCGCGCTGGTCCAATCGCTCGTCATACGGTCCGTCGCCGCGACGGGGCGAGTGGGCCATATCGGAGCGGCCGAGGGCGGTCCCGTGCCCGATGTGGCGTTGATCCTTCGGATCGACGCATTCCAGGCCGAACCGACGGACGGGATCGCCGAGATCGCGGTGCGGATCGCCCTCTCGGCGACACTCATCCGGGACCGGGACCAGCGATTGATCGCGTCGCGCGAGTTCAGCGGCACCGCCGTGGCGCCTTCCGAGGCCCCTGTCGATCTGATTCCGGCGTTCCAACGGGCCATCGACGGCATCCTGCCAGCACTGGCAGACTGGACGGTGGCTGCGATATGACCCGCGCCATGATCGAAGACTGGACCGCCCGCTTTCCGGGTCTCGCGCAACTCGAACGGCCGATCCGGGACCTCCTGCTGGCACGGGGCCGTGTCGTCACCTTGGACGAGGGCACGCTCGTGTTCGGGCCTGGCAAGTCGCCGGAGAACATGCTGTTCCTGCTCGATGGCAGCGTGCGGGTGCAGCAGGTTTCCGAAACCGGCCGCGAGATCGTTCTCTACCGGATCCACGCGGGCGAAAGTTGCGTGCTCACGACCGCCTGCCTCCTCGCCTATGACGACTACTCCGCCGAGGGCGTTGCCGAGACGCCCGTTCGCGCCGCCGCCATCCCGCGGACCCTGTTCGACGAACTGGTCGCGACATCGCCCGCCTTCCGCAGCTTTGTCTTCGCCGCCTTTTCCAAGCGCATCACGGACCTGTTCCTCGTAATCGACGAGGTCGCCTTTCAGCGCATGGACGTCCGCCTGGCCGCGACGCTGATCGAGCTGTCCGAGGGGGCCGAGACGCTGGACACGACGCATCAGAAGCTGTCGGTCGAACTGGGCACGGCGCGCGAAGTCGTCTCGCGGCAGCTTACGGAGTTCCAGCGTCGCGGCTGGGTGCGACAGAGCCGCGGTACGATCCACCTGCTCGACCGCCCGGCGCTGCACCGGCTGGCCGACGAGGGGTGAACGAACCCCGCGCCTTACGGTGACAAAGTCACCGACGCGCAAGGCATGACGACGCAGAATGCGGGAAACGACGAGAGGTTTCCCCGATGGCCCTGCAACTCATCCCCGACACGGTCCTTCAGGTCCTTCCCGGATTGGCCCAAGCCGCCATATCCGCGGACCCCGCCGTCCCCCGCGCCGCCGCCACGCAGGCCGTGGCGCTCGCTCAGGAGGCGTTCGCCTTGATGGCCGTCAACGCGGCCCCGCTCGCGCTGTCTACGGTTTGAGCATGGAGACCGCCTTCACCCCCATGCAATCGCTTCTGGGCGGCGCGTTGATCGGGCTTTCAGCCGTGATGCTCATGGGGCTCATGGGCCGGATCATGGGTGCGACCGGCATCCTGTCGGGGCTCGTGGCGCCGATCGACGGACGTGAATTCGCCTGGCGCGCGGCGATCCTCGCGGGGATGGTCACAGGCCCCGCGATCGTTCTTCTGGCGACCGGCGCGATGCCCGTCATCCAGGTGCCGGTCTCGGCGCCGACGCTGGTCGTGGGCGGCCTGATCGTAGGGATCGGCGCGACCTACGGGTCCGGCTGCACCTCGGGGCACGGCGTCTGCGGAATGGCGCGGCTGTCGCCGCGATCCGTCGCGGCAACGCTCACCTTCATGGCGACCACCGCGGCCACGGTCTTCGTGATCCGCCACGTGATGGGAGGCTGAACGATGCGCCTGATCGCAAGCTATATCGTAGGCCTCGTCTTCGGGGTCGGCATCTCGATTTCGGGGATGGCGAACCCCGCGAAGGTGCTCAACTTCTTCGATATCGCCGGAAGCTGGGACCCCAGCCTTGCCTTCGTCATGGGCGGCGCGCTGTTGGTGACCTTCGTCGGCTACAGATGGGTTCTACGCGCGGACGGACCGCTTCTGGACACGCGGTTCCTGATCCCGACCCGCTCGGATCTCGACCCGCGCCTGATCGGCGGCGCAGCCCTCTTCGGCGTCGGATGGGGCATCGCGGGCTTCTGTCCCGGCGGCGCGCTGCCAGCGCTCGGCACCGGGACGACGGACGTGTTCATCTTCGTCGCCGCCGTCATCGCGGGCATCTGGATCGCCCGTAATCTGGACCGCCTGACCCGAACACCCACACCCCATACCTGAGGAGAGGATATGATGACCTATCCCATCGACATGACGACCCGCCCCAAGGTCGACGGCTTCTTCGACGAGGCCACCAACACGATCAGCTACATTATTCAGGACCCGGCCAGCGACCACTGCGCCATCATCGATAGCGTGATGGACATCGACTACGCCGCCGGGCGCATCACCTACGACCACGCCGACAAGCTGATCGAGGAGGTGCGCCGCCGCGGCCTGACGCTGGACTGGATCATTGAGACCCATGTCCATGCCGACCACCTGTCGGCCGCGCCCTACATCCAGGAGAAACTGGGCGGGAAGATCGGCATCGGCGCTGAGATCGTCACCGTTCAGGACACGTTCGGAAAGGTGTTCAACGAGGGCACCGAGTTCCAGCGCGACGGCTCGCAATTCGACGCCCTGTTCTCCGACGGTGACATCTATGAAATCGGCAGCATGACCGCATTCGCGATCCACACGCCGGGCCATACGCCCGCCTGCATGACCCATGTGATCGGTGACGCCGCCTTTGTGGGCGATACGCTCTTCATGCCCGACGGCGGCTCCGCCCGTGCCGACTTTCCGGGCGGTGATGCGGGCGTGCTCTATGACAGCATCCAGAAGGTGCTGGCCCTGCCGGACGCGATGCGCCTCTTCATGTGCCACGACTATGGACCGAATGGGCGCGACATCGCTTGGGAGACCACGGTCGCGGAGGAAAAGGCGCATAACATCCATGTCGGCGGCGGCACGACCCGCGCCGCCTTCGTCAAGATGCGGGAGGAGCGCGACGCGACGCTTGCCGTTCCGAAGCTCATCCTGCCGTCCCTGCAGGTGAACATGCGGGCGGGCGAAGTGCCCACCGACGCAGAGGGCAATCCGGTGCTGAAGGTGCCGGTCAACGGGATCTGAGGGGCGGGATCATGGATATTCGCACACTCACGCCCCGACTATCTGTCGGACCGCAGATCGACCCCGGCGATCTGAAGACCCTTGCCGCGATGGGCTACCGTGCCGTCATCTGCAATCGGCCCGATGGCGAGGCCGCGGACCAGCCGACCTTCGAGGAGATCGCCGCCGCCGCGCGTGCGGAGGGGCTCGAGGCGCGGCACGTGCCGATCGTCGCCGGTCGGGTCGAAGATGCCGACGTGGTGGCGTTCGAAGCCGCCCTGACGGAGCTTCCGGGACCGGTGCTCGCATATTGCCGCACGGGCACCCGGTCGACCACGCTCTGGTCGCTCAGCCGGGCGGGTGTACTCAAGCTGCCCGACATCCTCGCGATCACGAAGGCGGCCGGATACGACATGGGGGGCGTGGTGCGCCGGATCGCGAATGGCGGGCAGACCCCGACCGACCGGTCCGATGCGCGGTTCGACATCGCGATCGTCGGTGGCGGGGCTGCGGGCATCGCGGTGGCCGCCAGCCTTCGGAAACGCCAGCCCGATCTCGACGTCGCCATCATCGACCCGGCCGACACGCATTACTACCAGCCCGGTTGGACGATGGTCGGCGGCGGCATCTTCGAAGCGGCCGAGACCGTTCGAACGATGGGCTCCATCATTCCCAAGGGCGTGCACTGGATCAAGGCGGCCGTGGCCGCCTTCGAGCCGGAGGCGGATGCCGTCATTCTCGATGGCTGCCGGGTCCTGCGCTACAAGCATCTCATCGTCTGCCCCGGCCTCAAGCTCGACTGGCATGCCGTGGACGGTCTGGTCGAGACGCTCGGGCGGAACGGCGTCACCTCGAACTATCGCTACGACCTGGCCCCTTACACGTGGGACCTTGTGCAGGGCCTCAAATCGGGCCGCGCGATCTTCACGCAGCCGCCCATGCCGATCAAATGCGCGGGCGCGCCGCAAAAGGCGATGTACCTCTCGGCCGATGCCTGGCGCCGGCGTGGGGTTCTGGGGGACATCGAAATCCACTTCGCCAATGCCGGCGGCGTTCTCTTCGGGATCGCGGATTACGTGCCCGCCTTGATGGAATATGTCGAACGCTACGGTGTGGCGCTGGATTTCCACCACAACCTCGTCGCCGTCGACGGACCGAACCGGATCGCCACCTTCGACGTGACACCCCCCGTTGCCGAGACGAGGCGCGTCAAGATGGCGTTCGATATGCTTCACGTATGCCCGCCCCAGGCCGCGCCCGATTTCATCCGCGTCTCGCCCCTTGCCGATGCGGCCGGATGGGTCGATGTCGATCAGGCGAGCCTCAGGCACCGGAGTTGGGACAACATCTGGTCCCTTGGCGACGTGATGAATGCCCCCAACGCCAAGACCGCCGCCGCCGCACGGATGCAGGCGCCGATCGTCGCCGCCAATATCGACGCCGCCATGCGCGGTCGTGGTCCGGTGGCGCGGTACAACGGCTACGGTTCCTGCCCTCTGACCGTGGAGCGAGGGAAGATCGTGCTGGCCGAGTTCGGATATGGCGGCACTCTCCTGCCCAGTTTCCCCGAGGCTCTGATCGACGGCACCCGGCCCAGCCGTGCGGCGTGGCTCCTGAAGGAGAAGATCCTTCCGCCGGTCTACTGGCGCGGCATGCTGAAGGGGCGCGAATGGCTCGTGCGGCCCGAGCCTGTCACGGTCGACTGATCACATGGGCTTTGCGCGATACCTTCCGGTCCTCGACTGGGGTCGGCGTTACGATCGTCGCGATCTGGGCGGAGACGCGCTCGCAGCCGTGATCGTCACGATCATGCTGATCCCCCAATCGCTGGCCTACGCGCTGCTGGCCGGTCTGCCGCCCGAGGCAGGCCTCTACGCCTCGATCGTGCCGATCCTGCTCTACGCCATGTTCGGCACATCCCGCGCCTTGGCCGTCGGCCCCGTCGCGGTCGTATCGCTTATGACGGCGGCCGCGCTGGGCGATGTGGTGGCGCAAGGGACCGCAGGTTACGCGACGGCCGCGCTGACGTTGGCCGGGCTCTCGGGCGTGATGCTGCTGGCCTTCGGCCTGCTCCGGCTGGGTGCGATCGCCAACTACCTGTCGCACCCGGTCATCTCGGGCTTCATCACGGCGAGCGGGCTCCTGATCGCGGCCAGCCAGTTGCGGCATGTGATGGGCATCGAGGCCCATGGCCACACGCTCCCGGTGCTGCTCGGCTCGCTGGCCGAGAATGTCCGTGACACGAACGCCGCCACGTTCGCGCTCGGGCTCGGGACGACGGCGTTCCTGTTCTGGGTCCGCTCGGGTCTCGCGCCGCTGCTGCGCCGGCTCGGCCTGACCTCCGGGGCCGCCGGCACCCTCGCCAAGATCGGGCCCGTCGCCGCCATCGCCGCCACCACTTGGGTCGTCTGGCAGTTCGACCTGCAGGCGATGGGCGTGGCCGTCGTCGGAGAGGTGCCCCGCGCCCTGCCACCCCTCACCCGGCCCGACCTTTCGCTCGACCTCGTCCGGCAGCTTGCCCTGCCCGCCGCGCTCATCTCAATCATCGGGTTCGTCGAGTCGATCTCGGTCGCCCAGACGCTCGCCGCCAAGCGCCGCCAGCGCATCGACCCGGACCAGGAACTGATCGGTCTCGGGGCGGCCAATATCGGCGCGTCGCTGACCGGGGGCTTTCCGGTGACGGGTGGCTTTTCGCGGTCGGTCGTCAATTTCGACGCCGGCGCCCGCACCCCCGCCGCCGGGGCCCTCACCGCGGCCGGACTGGCGCTCGCGGCGGTGACGCTGACGCCGCTCATCCATTACCTGCCGAAGGCGACGCTCGCGGCGACGATCATCGTCGCCGTCCTCAGCCTCGTGGATCTGGATCTCCTTCGCCGTGCCTGGATCTATGCAAAGGCCGATTTCGCCGCCGTCGCCACGACCGTCACGCTCACCCTTCTGCTGGGTGTGGAAGTGGGCGTATCGGCGGGTGTCGCCCTCTCGATCCTGCTGCACCTCCACCGCGCCGCGCGACCCCATATCGCCGAAGTCGGGCGCGTCCCGGGCACCGAGCACTTCCGCAACATCCTCCGCCATGAGGTCCTGACCGACCCACGGATCGTGAGCTTGCGCGTGGATGAAAGCCTCTGGTTCGCGAATGCGCGCTACCTCGAGGACCATATCCAGGCCCGCATCGCCGACGACCCGACGATCCGGCATGTCGTCCTGCAATGCGCGGCGATCAACGAGATCGACCTCAGCGCTCTGGAATCCCTCGAAGCGATCAACGCTCGATTGGACGAGATGGGGGTGGCGCTGCATCTCTCCGAAGTGAAAGGCCCGGTCATGGACCGTCTGCGCCGCGGCGATTTCCTGTCGCATCTGTCGGGACGCATCTTCCTGTCGCAGCACGATGCGGCATCGGAACTGGCGACGGGCTGATCGGTCGCAGAACAAGAATGTCCCGGTGCAATAGACGGGGCTGACGATCCGGGATCGGCCGGGCATCGGATCGACCAAACTTGCGCCCGCCACCGACGCGAATCGAGAGGCTCTCGTAAACCGTTGGCCAAGCCGACATAACGGCACACCCTGCCTGCCAAGCGAAGAACCGCCGTAGCGGATCCGGGGCGGCCCAACCTGTCGGCGCGGGGGTCGGGACGGGCCGGAGCGCCTTTTTTTCCAGACGTCTAGGCCACGACCGGCGCAGCCACGGTCCGGTCAGATCCGCGAGGGCTGGACCCTTCGCGTGCCGCGACTCCGCCGATGGCACGGGGCCGTTCGGGGCCGACATTGCCTGCCTTCGGGGCCGGCGATAGGCTCAAACGATCGAAATGACCGCGTTGTCTGGTGCCTTGTCGCTTCGAATCCGCGCCACCCGTTCAGGACCGCGCGTGCCAGGGCAACCCGGTCCCCGAAGTAGTGTTACGATTATCGCCATGGGGTCCAAATCAACGCAGCTTCAGGTGGCGCCCGAACGAAGCCGGCAAAGCAGCGACGCCTGACCGTGTTCGAATGGCTCCTCCGCTGCGTTCTCGTCACGTTTCTGGTCGTGACCGGCACAGCCGTCCTCGGCCAGGATGCCGCCGAAGCCCCAACGGATTTCTCTGATTTCGATCACAGTGCCACCGGGTTCGACCTGACCGGGGCCCATCGCGGCGCGACCTGCGAAAGCTGCCATATCGACGGCAATCTCGTCGATACGCCGCAAACCTGCGTCGGCTGCCACAACAACCAGATGGTGGCCGGAAAGCCCGCCGCGCACCCGCCCGCATCCGACAGTTGCGCCCAATGCCATACGGCGGAGAACTGGCGACCTTTCGCCTTCGATCACAGCCTCGCGGATCGGGACTGCGTCGCGTGCCACAACGGCGCGAATGCCAGCGGCAAGTCCGCCGATCACCTCGAGACCGCCGATACCTGCGACAGCTGTCACATCACGACCACCTGGACGGATGTGCGCTTCGATCACGCCGCCGTCTCGGGCGCTTGCGCCAGTTGCCACGATGGCGGCGCCGCCATCGGCAAGCCGGGCAACCACATCCCCAGCAGCAATACCTGCGACGACTGCCACGTCACGACCACATGGACCGACGTGCGGTTCGACCATGCCGCCGTCTCGGGGGCCTGTGTCACCTGCCACAACGGCAACACCGCCACGGGTAAGCCAGGCAACCATGTCCCGAGCAGCAATAGCTGCGACGATTGCCACGTAACCACCACATGGACGGATGTCCGCTTCGACCACGCGGCGGTCACCGGGGCCTGTGTCGCCTGCCACAACGGCGGCACGGCCACCGGCAAGCCCGGTAACCATATCCCCAGCAGCAACTCTTGCGACGACTGTCACATCACGACGAACTGGACCGACGTGCGGTTCGACCACGCCTCCGTCACCGGGGCCTGCGTCAGTTGCCACAACGGCAGTACCGCGACCGGCAAACCCGGCAATCACATCCCCAGCAGCAATAGCTGCGACGATTGCCACGTCACGACCACCTGGACCGATGTGCGCTTCGATCATGCCTCGGTCACCGGGGCTTGCGTCACATGCCACAACGGCAGCACCGCGACCGGCAAGCCGGGCAACCATATCCCGAGCAGCAACTCCTGCGACGACTGCCACAGCACGACGACCTGGACCGATGTGCGCTTCGATCACGCCTCTGTCACCGGCGCCTGCGTCACCTGTCACAACGGCAGCACCGCGACGGGCAAGCCGGGCAACCATATCCCCAGCAGCAATACCTGCGACGACTGCCATGTCCCAAGCACCTGGACCGACGTGCGCTTCGACCATGCCGCCGTCACCGGGGCCTGCGTGACCTGTCACAACGGCAGCACGGCCACCGGCAAACCCGGCAACCATATCCCGAGCAGCAACACCTGCGACGATTGCCACCGGCCCACGTCCTGGACCTCGGTCTCGGTCGATCACAGCTCGGTGGTCGGGGCGTGCGTCACCTGTCACAATGGCGGCTTCGCCGAAGGCAAGCCCAGCGATCATCCCCGGTCCTCGAACGCGTGCGACGACTGCCACAACACGTCGGACTGGGATGATTGACGTCACCCCAAATCGGACCGCGGGACGGATGCGTAGGACTGGCGCGCTGGCCGCCCTCTGTGCTGCGTTGGCCTTAACGCCGGCGGCCAAAGCACAGTCCCTGCTGGTCGATGCCGAGGCGAGCTTCGATGCCGCCCGCGTGTGCCCGACCCTCGTCGTGCGCTTCGCTTCGCCGCTGGACCTGCTCGTGCAATCCGGCGGCCAAGGCGCGTCCCGGATCGATCTGATCCTGCGCCCCGACGGGGATGATGCCACCGAGATCCTCGAATTCGACGCACCGGTCACCCTGCCTGCACCGTCGTCGCCCGCATTGGGGGCCACGCGCATCGCGCTGGAGCAATCCGGGGCCGATCTCGTCCTCAACATCACCTTCGCGCGGCCGGTCGTCACCGAGGCGACGATGGCGCCCGATGGTCGGACGGTCTCGGTCGCGGTCGCCGAGGCCGGGGGTGCCAGCGCCTGCCTGAACTCCCTGACCGGGGGCGGGCCGCAGGTGACGTCCGACCCGCCTGCCCCGGACGCCCCGATCAATGACACCGACGACGACCTGGCCGGGATCGAGGCCGATTTCGTCGAGGCCCGCGCGGCCATCACCGCGCAGAACTACAATCGCGCGATCCAGTTGCTGACCCGCATCCTGTCCGCGCCGGAGAATGAGCGCAGCGCCGAGGCGCAGGAGCTGTTGGGCGTCGTCCGGGAGCGCAACGACCAGTTCGCGCAGGCCCGGGCCGAATACGAGATCTACCTGGAGCGCTATCCCGACGGCGACGGCGCGACCCGCGTCCGCCAGCGCCTGACGGCCCTGCTGACCGCGCAGGGCGCGCCGCCCGCACCCCTGCGCACCGCGACGGACGGCACCCCGGCGCGGCCCAACGAAGAGGTGGATTCCACGGACGCCCCCCCTGCCCTCGATCAGGCGGCGGCGCGGCCGCGTCCGCTCACACCGGCCCGCGACACCCGCCGCCCCATCGCCGATCCCGACGAGGCGGAAGAGGAGAGCCTTCCGAAGCTCGAATATTCTGGCAGCTTCACCAGCCGGTACTTCTTCCGGCAGGAGACGGCACGCATCTCGGATTTCGATACGGCCCGCCGGTCGGTGGACGACTTCGTGCTTCAGAACTCGCTCGTGAATGGTGTGAACTTCCGCGGCGTCTACGAGACCGCGGACTACATCCTGTCATGGCGCGTGGACGGCGCGCTCGAGTTCGCGTTCGACGACGAGGAGGAGAATGTCCGCTTCTCGCGCCTCTACGTGGACTACGATCCGAAGCACTCCGATCTTTCCTATCGGTTCGGGCGCCATCTCGTCCGGTCGGGCGGGGTGTTCGACCGATTCGACGGCCTGACCGCAAGCTGGCGCCGCGACGAGGCGTTCAGCGCCCATTTCCAGATCGGCTCGCCGGTAGACAGCGTCCGCGACCCCCTGTTCGAGTTCGACCGCCTGACCTACGGCATCAGCCTGGAGTTCGAGGAGGTCTTCTCGCACACCGACCTCAGCATCTACGCCTTCGAGCAGCGCGCCGGTTCGGTGGTGGATCGCCGCAATATCGGGTTCGAGCTGGAATACGAGGACGACGTCTTCTTCGCGAGCGCCGCCGTGGACTACGACATCTCCCTCGACAAGCTGAACTACGCGCGGATCTCCGCGACGCGCCGGTTCGAGGACCGCTCCACGCTGACCTTCAGTCTCGACTACGTCCAGTCGCCCACGCTCGCGCTGACCAATGCCGAACAGGGCCAGGCGGGCCAGACGCTGGACCAGTTGCTGGAGACCTTCACCCTGGCCGAGGTCCGGCAATTCGCGCTCGACCGCACGACCGCGTCGCGATCTGCCACGCTGTCGTATTTCCGACCCTGGAACGACACGTGGCTGTTCAACGCGGATGCCACGGTGTTCCAGACAGAAGGCAACCCCGCCTCGGGGGGCGTGCCCGCAATCGCCGCGCCGGGAACGGATGTCTACGCGTCGATTGGCGTCTTCGGGTCGGGTGTCTTCTCGGAATCCGACGTACTCAGCGCGTCCCTGCGCTATGCGGACACCTCGTCTGCCACGCTCGGGCTGATCGACGCGTCCTACCGCTTCAGGCCGACAGACCGGCTGCGCGTCCGGCCGCGCCTGCGGCTAGGCCACCGGGACCTGAAGGCGAGCGGCGGGACGGAGATCTTCGCGGTCCCGTCGGTGACGATCGACTACGAGGTCAGGGACAGCACCCAGTTGGAGCTGGAGGTCGGCGGACGCCTGTCCCGGACGCGGACGCCCACGACACTCGACAACCGCACCGAGACCTATGCCTTCTTGGGGATCCGGCAGGAGTTCTGAGGCGAGCCTAGTCCAGCAGCGCCACGACCACCGGATTTCCCGCCGCAAGGGCAAGATCGCGGGCGCGGTGACGGTCCTGGTTGCGCAGCCCCTTGTCGGCCCCCGCTTCGATCAGCAATCCGACGACCTCGCGCGCGTCGGCCTGCGCGGCCAGCATCAGCGCCGAGTTGCGCTTGGCATTGCGCAGGTCGATCTCTGCGCCCGCGCCGATCAGGCTCTGGACGGCATGGGAATTGCCTTGCCGGGCGGCGATCATCAGGGCCGTGTTGCCCGTCTCGGTGGCGGCGTTCACATCCGCCCCGGCCTTCAGAAGCAGGGACATCATCCCGGTCTGCCCGAAGCGCAGCGCTGCGTGCAGCGCCGTCTCGCCCTCGTGATCCGCATGGTCGATCGCCACGCCGGTTTCGATCAGGAACGATGCCGCGGGCCTGTTGCCCGCCGCCGCAGCGTGCCACAGCGCCCCGCGCCCGTCCGCGTCGATCAGATCGAGCGGCAATCCCCGTTGCAGCAGCATGTCCAGGATCTCCGGCCCGCCGTTCTGCGCCGCCGTCGTCAGGAGGTTCATCCGCAGTTGGGGATCTTCGGCCGGGAAGTCGTGCTTGAGCAGGAGAAGGGCGACCCGCGTCTGCCCGGCCCCGAGCGCATGGCCCAGCGGGCGCGTGCCGTCGGCATCGGCCAGATAGCTCCGCGCGCCGTGCTGCAGCAGGTGCCAGACCACCGTGTAGTGCCCCGCCTGCGATGCGAGGGCCAGGGCCGTCCGACCCTCCGCGTCCTGGAAATTGAGATCGGCACCGGCCTCGACCAGCGCCATGGTCGCCTTGATCTGACCCGTCTCGGCCGCGTGCATCAGCGCGGTGCGCCCCTGCTTGTCGGTGCCGTCGATCACTGCGCCGTCGTCCAGCAGCGCTTCGGTCACCTCGTCTTCGCCGCGCCGTGCCGCTTCGATCAGAAGGGTCCAGCCCAGATTATTCGCGATCTCGGATACCTCGCGTTCGGTCTCTTCGACGCTCTCCTCCACCGCCGCATGGTCGGCCTCCTTCTCGGCGACCAGCGCGCGGTCCAGCTTCGACAGCAACCGTGCGGCCAGCGCGTGACCCTCAGCGGCGGCGGTGGCGACCCACGTCCGACCCGCCAAGGCATCCTCCTCGGTGCCGCGTCCATCCAGCAAGAGGTTGCCGAGGCTGTATTGCGCATCGAGATGGCCCGCTTCAGCAGCTTGTTTCGTCAGGTCGAAGGCCATCCGCTCGTCTTGGCGCACGCCGCGCCCGTCGCGGTAGAGCGTGGCGAGAATGAACGAGGCTTCGGCGTGCCCCTCCGCCGACAGGTCCGCCAGGGTCTCGGCCGCCTCGGTATAGTTGCGTTGCCGGACCGCCGTCTCGGCCGCCTGCATCCGCAGCGCGTCGCCGGGACGCTGTTGCACGTTGGCGGCGGCAGGCGCGGCCAGCGCGACGAAGGCGAGGAGAATCGTTGTTCTATGCAGTGCCATGTTTTGTCTCGACCGTGATTCCGATGGATTTGAGAAACGCGGTCGGCAGGATGCCCCCCGCGCAGACGATGACGGCATCGTTGGGCAGACGCGTCATATCGCCCGCCTGTTCGATTTCGACATGCGCCGCGTCGATCTTCTTGACGTTGGAGCCGAGGATGACGTTGAGGCTGCCATCCGCCTCGGCCGCCTCGAGCTTCTTGCGGTTCTTCGGCTTCACGCGTGAGAACGCGGCACTTCGATAGGACAGCGTCACATCGCTCTGCGGTAGCTCGGCGATGCTGGTCGCGGCCTCGATGGCGCTGTCGCCGCCGCCCACCACCAGCACCGACTGCCCCTGATACTGTTCGGGGTCGGTCAAGCGATAGACGACCTTGCTCTGCTCCTCGCCCTCCACGCCGAGCTTCCGGGGCGTCCCGCGCCGACCGATCGTCAGAAGCACGGCACGCCCGCGATGTGTGCCTGCGGTCGTGGTGACCTCGAAGCCGTCGCCATCGGGTTCAATCGCCGTGACGCGCTCCTCGAAATTGATCTGAAGACCCGTGTCGGCGACCACCTTCTCCCAGAATTCCATCAGGGCTTCCTTGGTCGTCTCGCGGAAATTCGCCTTTCCGTAGATCGGCAGCGTGACGGGCGCCGTCATCACCAGCTTGCCGCGCGGGAAGTGCGAGACCGTTCCGCCAAGCGTCTCCTGCTCGACGATGACGTAACTCAGGCCCTTTTCCATGGCACCCAGACCGGCGGCGAACCCGGCCGGACCGGCACCCACGATGACGACGTCGACTGCACCCGGCGCGGCCGGGGCCTTGTGCTTCGCGATCTCGCCGAGCGCCTGCCGCCCCTGTTCGATCGCGTTGCGGATCAGCCCCATACCGCCGAGTTCTCCGGCGATGTAGATGCCCGGCACGTTGGTCTGGAAGTCCGGCCCAACATGCGGAATGTCCATGCCCCGCTCCGCCGTTCCGAACACCAGAGTGATGGCGTCCATCGGGCAGGCCTGCGCGCAGGCACCATGACCGATGCAGTTTGCCGGCTCGACCAGTTCGGCCTTGCCGTTCACGAGGCCGAGGATCCGGCCCTCGGGACAAGCCCGCACGCAGGCCCCGCAGCCGATGCAGGTGGTCGGATCGATCACCGGATGCAGCGAGGCGGGCTGCGTCAGACCGGCGGCGTGCGCCTCCGCCTTCTGGGTCTGCGCCGTGCGTTCGCCGCGTTGCCGCAGAACCACGAACACGACCCACACCAGCACGAGGGGCACGGCATAGATGAGAATTGTCGATACGGGCAGGTCGTCGGTCCTCTGCTCATTCCACCCCCAGCCCCAGCTCCCGGGCCTTGTCGTCGATCCGGGACCGGATCTCCGACGATGCCCCGAAATGCTGCACCGCGCCGAGGTAGGCCTCTTTCGCGGCCTCGGGGTCCCCCAGGACCATCCGCGACTGCATCAGCCTCATCCATCCATCCGGGTCATCCGGATCGCTATCCAGTCGAGCCTCCAGCTGATCGACCATGCCCAGGATCATCGCCTGACGATCCTCGGGCGCCATTCTCTCCGCCGCTTCGACCTCTTCCCGCGAGGGGGCGGGCATGGCCGAACGGGGCGGCAAAAGCGTTTCGGTATCGGGCAGCCGCGCGGCCACATCGATGCCGTTTCGGCTAGCCAGTTCCCGAATTCGCTGCAACACGCCCGGCGCCCAGTCGGCATCCGGCCGCGCATCGTTCAGGAGCGTGATCCAGATCTCGAGCGCGCCTTCGACGTCACCGGCCTGTTCGGCGGCCATTCCGGCAAAGAATCGCGCACGGGCGTCCGAGGGGTTCAACGCAAGCGCCGATGCGAAGGCCGCTTCGGCCGCCTCGGTGACCTGACCGCTCGCGGCGCGCGCCAGTGTCTCGCCATAGAGCGACCAGAGCTCGGGGTCGTCATCGACCAGTGCGACGGCCCGCCCGTAGGCCGCGGAAGCCTCGGAATAACGGCCCACGTTGAAGTAGGACCAGCCCAGCATCCGCCATCCATCGGCATCGTCGGGCGTGGTTTCCAGCCGGGCGGCCAGATTGGCGATGGCCGTGTCGACGGTCCCCACGGGGGGTTGGTTCGCGGTCGCAGCGTCGTCGCGCGCCACCGATTCGAGCCCCCCGGCGGCCGGCAGATTGCCGCCACCGGACGCGAGATGCGGCGCCGCGGGCAAATCGGGTCGGCCGATTACCGCGTAGAGCGCCGTAGCGCCGATCACCACCCATCCGCAGAGGATCGCGACCGCCGACAGGCGCACCTTGTCCGACGACAGACGCAAGGCGGCCTTGGGCGCGCGGGCCAGCGCCACGATTCGCCGCTCGATCTCGAGCCGGGCCGCCTGCCCTTCGCGCGGGTCCAGCACGCCGCGCGCGACATCCGCCTCGATCTCGTCGATCTGGCTGCGGGCCAGCGCGATGGACTGGTCCGTCTCGGCGGACGGGTCCGTCCCCCGGCGTAGAAATGGCATCGCCATGACGACAGCCGCCACGCCGATCATGGCCACAAGAACGATCCAGAGCGTCATGGCGCCCCCTCCCCGTCATAGACGCGGCGCAGCACCGCCCGCTCCTCGTCGGACAGCGCCTCGGGCTCGGTCGGACCAGTGGCCCTGCGCCGCCAGAGGACCGAGAACCCGGCGAATGCCGCGATGAGCATCGCCAGCGGAGCCAGCCAGAGCGCGATCGTATAGGGCTCGAACTGCGGGCGGAGCAGGATGAACGCGCCGTACCGGGCGACGAGGTAGTCGGTCACCTCCCGGTCGCTGTCACCGGCCACCAGCCGCTCGCGGATCAGGACGCGCAGGTCGCGGGCCAGCTCGGCGTTGGAATCGTCGATCGACTGGTTGCGGCAGACCGGACAGCGCATTTCCAGCCCGATCGCCCGCGCCCGCGCCTCGAGCACCGGGTCGGCGAGGATCTCGTCAGGTTGCACCGCATGGGCGGGCGCGGGCGAAAGCACGAATGCCACGGCCAGCAGCGCCACCGCCGCGACGATCTGGCGGAGGGCGTTCACGATTGCGCCTCCAGCTGCCGGACGAGCGGCCCGAGGATGTCGCGCCAGACCTCTTCGGTCAGGGCGCCGACATGGCGGTAGCGGATGCGCCCCTCGGCATCGATCACGTAGGTCTCGGGCACCCCCGTCACCCCGAGCGCCGCACCGGTCCGGCCATCCGTATCCACACCGGTCGCCCGGTAGGGGTCGCCGAGGTCGCCGAGGAACACACCGCCCGCCCCGGGCGCGTCCTTCCAGTTCAGCCCGAAGAGCGCGACCTCGCCCTCGGCTCCCAGCCGCGTCAGCATCGGGTGCTCGCTCCGGCAGATCGTGCACCAGGATGCGAAGACGTTGATCAGCGCCACCTCGCCGCGCAAGTCCTCCGACGTCAGCCCCGGCCCGGTGCCGGCCAGCGGCGGCTGCGCGAAGACCGGAAGCGGACGGTCGAGATAGCCCGCGCCGGCCTGCCTGTCCTCGCCCGTCGACCCGAACACCAGAAGGCCCCCGATCAGCAGGAACGCCGCCGGCGGGATCAGCATGGCCTTGCGGATGCGGCGGGCCATCACGCATCCACCGTCGGCGGGTGGCGGGCGCGCTGCGGCGCCCCGACGCGCATCCGGCGATCCGAGAGCGACACGAACCCGCCAAGTGCCATGGTCATCGGTCCGAGCCAGATCAGCAGCGCGAGCGGGTGATGGTAGAGGCGCGCGACCCATTCGCCGCGGTCGTTGGGCGCGCCGATCGCGACATAGAGGTTCGACAGGAAAACCGCCTTGATCCCCGCCTCGGTCGTGGTGGTGCGGCTGACGGTGTAGAACCGTCGCTCGGAGGTCATGGTGGCGACGGCTTGCCCGTCGCGGGTCACGGTGAACTGGCCTTCGTCCGAGATGAAGTTCTCGCCGCTGACCTGCGCCACGCCCGCAAGCGTGACCTCGTACCCGGCCAGCGCCACGCTGTCGCCCGGCACCATCGACACGATGTGCTCCTCTTGGAACGCCGTGACAGCCGTGATGCCCGCGACCGCGAGGCCCAGCCCGGCATGGGCCAGCACCATGCCATAGACCGAACGCGGGATGTTTCGGGCGAACCGCGCGCTCCGGCCAAGCGAGACGTCGAAGAGGCGCGTCCAGATCACCAGCGTCCAGAGCGATGCCGCCACCAGCCAGGCCGCAAGCCCGAGGCCCGCAGCCGCGAACGGATGCGCCCCGCCGCCCCAGACGAACACCCCGAGTGCCGTGACCAGCGCTATGGCAGCCGGGGGCTGAAGCTGCCCCAGCACGCGGCGCAGGCTGTCGCGTTTCCACCGCAGGATCGGCCCGGCGGCGACCGCGATCAGCAGCGGAATCATCAGCGGCACGAAGGTCTGGTTGAAGTAGGGCGGCCCGACGGACATCTTGTCCGGCCCCATCAGCTCGACGACCAGCGGATAGAAGGTGCCGACGAAGACCGTCCCGGCTGCTACCAGAAGGAAGATGTTGTTCAGGATCAATCCGCCTTCCCGGCTGACCGGCGCGAAGACGGCGGGCTTGTCGAACGTCCCGGCGCGCAGCGCGAACAGGGTCAACCCGCCCCCCGTCGCCGCGAACAGGATGGCCAGCACGCCGACGCCGCGTGACGGGTCGGTCGCGAAGGCATGCACGCTGGTCAGAAGGCCGGAGCGGACGAGGAACGTGCCCACGAGGCTGAGCGAGAAGGTCAGGATGGCCAGCAGGACTGTCCAGACGATCAGCGTCTGTCGCCGCTCGACCACCAGCGCGGAATGCAGCAGCGCGGTCCCGACGATCCACGGCATGAAGCTCGCGTTCTCGACCGGATCCCAGAACCACCAGCCGCCCCAGCCCAGTTCGTAATAGGCCCAGTAGCTGCCCAGTGTGATCCCGATGGTCAGAAAGCACCACGCGGCCAGAACCCAGGGCCGCACGAAGCGGGCCCAGCTCGAATCGATCCGGCCTTCGAGAAGGGCCGCGACGGCAAAGGCGAAGGTCACCGAGAATCCGACATAGCCGAGATAGAGAAACGGCGGGTGGATCGCCAAGCCGATGTCCTGCAGGAGCGGGTTCAACTCCTGACCGTCGGTCGGCGTAGGCGACATGCGTGCGAACGGGTTCGACGTGAAGATCATCAGCGCGAGGAACGCCGCCGAGATCATCCCCTGCACCGCCAGCACGCGCGCCTTCAGCGTCGCGGGCAGGTTGGCCCCGGTCAGCCCGAGTGCCGCGCCGAAGAGCGCGAGGATCAGCACCCAGAGGAGCAACGATCCCTCGTGGTTGCCCCAGACGCCGGTCAGCTTGAAAAGTGTCGGCATCGTCGAATTGGAATGCATGACGACGACCCGCAGCGACAGGTCGGTCACGGCAAAGGCCTGGACCAGCGCGGCGAAGGCCAGCACCACGAAGCCGCACAGCACCACCGATGCCGTGTTGGCGAATGTCATCAGGTGGGTCTCGCCGCGGCTGGCGCCGATCAGGGGCACGACCGCCTGCGCGACCGCGATCAGCAGCGCGATCACCAGCGCGAATTGTCCGATCTCCGCCACCATCGCCGCAACCCCCTGACGTTTTCGACAGCGCCCGGCGATAGACACGTCACCATGTGGCGGATCTTGCGAGCCGCCATAACACTCTGCCTCCGGGGGCGTTCCCCTGTCCCTCCGGCCGGCGCAGACGCCTGCATTGTTGGCACAAGACCCCACCCTGTCCAGCACCACCTTCGCCGCCCGCCTGCGGATTCCTGCCGGGCCCTCGCGTGAATCTGCCGGTTTGACGGATGCGGCGAGACCCGGAGTCGCCCGAGCGGTGCGGAGCGGCTAACGAATGGCGTTCGCCCGATGATACGCCGTCCGAGGTTCAGAATGACGATTGCCACGCCCGAGCAGAGCTTCGCGACATCGACCGCGGCCAAGCCCGCCCCGAAGCCCGCCCCCGACACGTCCCGCGGCCGCAAGTCCGGCGCGCCCGAACTGATCGTCATGCTGAGCCTGGCGGCGGCGGCAATCGGCTATGCCTGGACACGGCGTCTCGAAGGCGATCTCACCGCGGAAACCGGGTGGGGCTACGCGCTCGGGATCGTCGGGGCCCTCGCGATGCTGACCTTGCTGCTCTACCCGCTGCGCAAGCGGATCGTGAAGCTGCGGTTCATCGGCGACGTCCGAAGCTGGTTCCGGATCCACATGATGCTCGGCATCATCGGCCCGACCCTCATCATCCTGCATGCCAATTTCGCGCTCGGCTCGCTCAACAGCTCCGTCGCGCTGTTCGCCATGCTCGTCGTCGCGATCAGCGGCCTGATCGGGCGCCTGTTCTACGCCCGGATCCACCGCGGTCTCTACGGGCGACGCGCATTCGTGCGGGAATATCTCGACGACATGGAGACACTGAAGCACGAGTTCGACACCGACATGCCCGACGCGGAATGGCTGCTGGAGACGCTGCGCGACTACGAATCGCGCCGACTTGCGCCGACCCAGGATCTCTGGACCAATCTCGGACGGACGATGAGCGGTCCCGTCTCGCGGTTCCGCCTGCGCCGTGACGTGATGCGGCGCTACGCCCAGACCGTCGGACAGGCGGGCGGGCCGCGCCACGATCGAAGCCAATTGGTCCGCCGGCATCTCGACAGCTACCTCCACGCGGTCGCGCGGGCCCAGTCCTTCGCGCTCTACGAACGGCTGTTCTCGCTCTGGCACCTCTTTCATCTTCCGCTGTTCGTGATCCTGGTGATTGCTGCTATCGTGCACGTCGTGGGAGTTCACCTGTACTGAATGCACGTCACCGGCCGCACCCGTCTCCACGCCGCACGCCTTCTTCTGGCCGGGGCTCTTCTGCTGATCGCGGCGACCTTCGCACCCGCCCAGACCCTTCTCGAACGGCTGGTGATGCCCGGCGATCTCATCGAGGGTCATGCCGAGCTCGAGAGTGACTGCGCGAACTGCCACGTCTCCTTCTCGGAGGAAGGCGAGACGGCGCTCTGTCTCGATTGCCACACCGCCGTCGACCGCGACATCACCGACCGGCGGGGCTTTCATGGCCGCAGGCCCGAGGTGCTGGATCAGGACTGCCGGGTCTGTCACACCGACCACGAGGGGCGCGACGCCGATATCGTGCAGCTCGACACGGCCGCCTTCGACCACACCGACACCGATTTCGCCCTGGACGGCGCGCATGAAATCCTGCCCTGCGCGTCATGCCATGTCGAAGGCGCCCAGTTCCGCGACGCCCCCACGATGTGCGTCGATTGTCATATCGAGGATCAGCCGCACGAAGGCCGCCTCGGGCGCGACTGCGCCACGTGCCATGCGCCGGCCGATTGGACCGAATTGCGCCCCTTCGACCATGCCGCGACCGATTTCGCCCTGGTCGGCGCGCATCAGAGTATCGACTGCATGTCCTGCCATGTGGGTGAAATCTATGACGGCCTGCCGACGGACTGCATCGACTGCCACCGGATCCAGGACGTGCATGCGGGGGTGTTCGGAGAGGATTGCGCAACCTGCCACATCGTCGAAGCCTGGACCGAAGTGCGGTTCGACCACACGCGAGACACCACGTTCACCCTGGTCGGCGCGCATGACGAGAGCGGCTGCGAATCCTGCCATGCGACCAATGCCTACGAGACCGTCCTTGCGACCGACTGCTACGCCTGCCACGCGGAAGACGATGCCCATGCCGGTCAGTTGGGCGAGGCTTGCGACACCTGCCACAATCCCGACGCCTGGTCCGAAGACGTCGCGTTCGACCACGACATCACCCGGTTCCCGCTCCTCGGATTGCACACGCTCGTCCCCTGCGAGAGCTGTCACCTCGACGCGACGTTCCGGTCCGCCGACGTGGCATGCGCCAGTTGCCACAGCGACGACGACGTTCACGAGGACAGCCTCCCGGACCAGTGCGAGACCTGCCACAACCCGAACGGCTGGGAATTCTGGACCTTCGACCACGACACCCAGACGGATTTCGCGCTGACGGGCGCCCATCTCGGACTGACCTGCGAGGCCTGCCACAGCCCGAATGCGCCTCTTGAGGTGTCGCAGGACTGCGCATCCTGCCATGCCGACGACGACGTCCATGGCGGTCGGTTCGGCCGGACCTGCGACCAATGCCACGCGACGGACAGCTTCGAAGGGGCCCGGCTGCGCTGACCGCGGCGCGGGCCCGAACCGGACCCTACATTATCTCGACAATCATACGCGCCGCTTGGACGGCGCCGCCGGGTGCGATGGGTGCGGGGCGGCGGGGGGCGCGCCGACGGCCGAGCCGCCGACCGCGACGATGCAAACCGGTCGCCCGTCATCATAGCCCAGCTCGGCCCGCAGGTCGTCGCGTTGCCCGAATTCGGACGGATGCCGCCCGAGGATGTAATCGGCGAACTCGCCGTGATCCGGCACCCAGTCGCGCATTCGCGGCAGTCCGTCGCCAAGGCTCAGGTCGGCGATGGCATCCTCGCGCTGCTTGGTGGAATGCGGCTCGTTCTGGACGCGACCCAGGAAGAATTCCGCGAAGTCGCGATAGTCGCGGCGCCAATGCTTGGCGTTGTACTTGTCCCAGCCCCCGGGGGCGGGTCCGGGGTCGGCGTCGAACCCGGCGGCCCGATGATCGTAGGGCGGCACGATTTGGGTCCATGCGCCGGTCGAGACGACGGCCTCGACGCGCTCGGGAAAATGGGCGGCGACCGCAAAGGCGATGGCGCTCGAGAACGACAGGCCGACGAGGGTGGCGCGTTCGATCCCGAGTGCGCCATCACCGCGGGCACGTCCTCGATGATCCGGTCGACCGCGTAGCCCTCGGGAGTGCCGGGGCGGTCCGACTTGCCGTTGCCGCACGGATCGAAGGTGACGACGCGGTGGGTCTGGGCGAAATACGGCACCTGTCCCTTCCAGCAGCGCGAATGGATCAGCGCCCAGGTGGGCCCGAACAGGATGGTGCGCTGCCCCTCTCCGAACACTTCGTAGGCGAGCCGCGTGCCGGTGCGGTCGACCATGCCGGACGTGTGGGGTTCGAGTGCGCGCATGAGCCTAGTCCTTCTCGAAGCTCTCGATGAGGGTGCCGAAGCGGTGGAGGGCGCAGATCGCGGGGAAGCGGTCGGCCGGATAGCCCAGCAGGGTATGGGTTTCCGCGCCCATGAAAGCCGAGGCCACCAGCGCGGCGACATCGTCTGCCGCGAAGGGGCCAAGCGCGCCATGCTCGCGCTCGAACTGGCGGACCAGCTTGAGGATCAGCTCGTACCAGCGCCGGAGCGCCGGACGCACGACATCGCCGACCGCCTCGTCCGATCAGCCCGCGGCGATCAGCTCGTGGATGACGCGGACGAAGCCCGAGGCCAGGTCCGCTTCGAGATAATCGCAGGAGAGCGCCCATTTTTTGCGACGGCGGCAGGTCCGGGTTCTCGAAGGTCTCGGACTGACGCGCGATGAAGTCGTCATTCATGCGCTCGAACAGCGCGAGGATCAGCCCCTCCTTCGACCCGAAATGGGAGCGGATCTGGCTCATTTGCGTGCCCGCCTCTGCGGCCACGCTCCGGGTGGAAAGGCTCGCGTAGCCATGAGTCAGGAGCACGGCCTTGGCGGCATCGAGAAGCGCGCCCCGCGTATCGACCCGCCGCCCCGTCGTCGCAGTCATTCCGCCCACCGAGCGGTGCGTTGCGGGTACGGGGTTTGGAGGCATCTTGAAGCGAACGGGGCTTGAAAGCCGGAGTGCGTGCGTGGCCGCGAGTGGTAACGCGGCTCCTTACGAGATGCTTCGCACGGGCCCACAGATCTCCGACCCTCGGTGATAGACCGGCTGGCCGCACGTTCGGATCGGCCCCCGAAGCACGCGATCACGCGGAGTGCCGTGCCATCGCACGCCCTGCGCCTGCCCTCGCTCAACGCGCTCCGCGCCTTCGAGGCCGCCGCCCGCCATGGCGGCTTCGTCGATGCGGCAGAGGAGCTCCATGTCACCCGTGGCGCGGTCAGCCGCCACGTGAAGGGGCTCGAGGCCGATCTCGGCGTCGCCCTGTTCGTGCGGCAGGCGCAAGGCGTGCGATTGACGGCCACGGGTGCGCGCCTCCTGCCGGTGTTGACCGAAGCATTCGGCCGCGTCGGTCGGGAACTGGACCGCATCCGGGCGGAGGCGCAGGACCTGCGCATCCTCTGCCCGCCGGCCACGTCGGTCCGGTGGCTGATTCCACGGCTCGACGCGTTCCGTCGCATCCATCCCGACCTTTGCGTCCGCCTGACCACCGGGTTCCACAGGCCGGACGGGTTCGACGGAGCGGAATACGACGTCGCCTTCTCGGTCGAGAGTTGGCTGGCGCGATCCGATTCCATCGTCTCGCAAACGCTCTTTCCCGTCCGACTGACACCGGCCTGCGCACCGCAGCTCCTGGCCCGAACGGGTCCGCTCGGCATACCGGCGGATCTGGCGCGCTACGAAATCCTGCACGAAACGCCGCAACGGCACGACTGGACCGCCTGGGCGCAATCCTTCGACCCCGAGGGCGCGCTTGACCTGCGCGGGGGCCTCGACTTTCCCAACCTCGACACGGCGATGCGCGCGGCCGTGGCGGGGGCCGGAGTCGTGATGGCCGATCTGGTCCTTTGCCGGGAGGAGCTGGCCTCGGGCGCATTGGTGACCCCCTTCCCGCAGATGGTCTGCGCCGGACCGTTCGGCGGGGTCTCGCTGCTGGCCGCGCGGGACGCCTGGCACGACCCGAAGGTCGCGCGCTTCCGTGGATGGGCCGTTGCCGCCGCCGAAGACGAGGCGCCGTTCCAGCCACAATCGCCGGGCGGATAACGACCGCGCCACCCGGCGGTGTCCGAGCGGTCGATTATTGGCCGAAGACACTCGAACTTTCCCAGCATCCGTCCTGCCCCGCACGCGCGACTTGCGCGATCGAGGCATGTCGTGAAATATGGCGCGATAATTTCACGGAGCGGGTGTCATGTCAGCCTTGGGTGCCGATCTGCGGGCGTTGCGACAGTCTCGGGGCCTGACCCTCGCGGCACTGGCGGACCGGCTGGACCGGTCCGTCGGATGGATGAGCCAGGTCGAGCGCGATCTTTCGACGCCCGACGACGCCACCCTCGCGCGGATCGCCGAAACGCTGGATGCCCCGCTCTCGATGCTGACCGACCGCGCGGCCGGCGAGGTTGTCCGCGCCGACCGGCGCCGGCCGATCGGCGAGCGCGTGCCCGGCCTGACCGAAACGCTGCTGTCGCCGGACCTGACCGACGGGTTCGAGGTGATCCATTCCACCTTCCGGCCCGGCGCCCGAAGCGAGGGGCGCGTCTCCCGGCATACCACCGAAATCGCGCATCTCCTGTCGGGGCGACTGACGGTCTGGCTGGGATCGTCGCGCCACGATCTTGATGCCGGGGACACCATCCGTCTGCGCGGTCAGCCCTTCCGCTGGAGCAACCCGAATCCCGAGGCCGCCGTGGCGATCTGGATCATCAGCCCCGCCATCTACACCCAAGGAAGCACCGCATGACCGAGACCGCCCGCGTCGTCATCATCGGCGGAGGCGCGGTCGGCGTGTCCTGCCTCTACCATTTGGCGCTGGCGGGCTGGACCGACTGCACGCTTCTTGAGAAGAACGAGCTGACGGCCGGGTCCACCTGGCACGCGGCGGGCAATTGTCCGACCTTCTCGACCTCGCTTGGGATGACAAAGCTCCAGCGCTATTCGATGGCGCTCTATCGCGGGCTGGAGGCGGCGACCGGCACACCTTTCACCTACAACGTCACAGGCTCCGTGCGGCTGGCCCACAGCGCCGACCGGATGCGCGAATTCGAGCATGTCGCCGCCTGGGGCCGGAAGCTCGGGATGCCGACCGAGGTGATGTCCGTCGACGACATACGGGACGCCTATCCCTTCCTCGAGACCCACGACCTCGCCGGCGGGTTCTGGGACGCCCATGACGGCGATGCCGACCCCGCCTCGCTGACGCAGGCGCTCGCGGCGGGGGCACGCCAGCACGGTGCGACGATCCACCGGTTCCGCCCCGCGACGGGCGTCAGTCGCGACCGGGACGAATGGATCGTCCATACCGACAAGGGCGACATCCGCTGTGCCTATGTCGTCAACGCGGGCGGCTACTATGCGCAACGCATCGGTGAGTGGTTCGTACCCCATGGCGGGCGGCGCGTGCCGATGACCGTGCTCCAGCATCAATACCTGCTGACCGAGGAATTCCCCGAGATCGCCGACTGGACGCGAACACATGGCCGCAAGCTGCCGCTTTTGCGCGACCCGGACGTCTCGTACTACCTCAGGCAGGAAAAGACCGGGCTGAACCTCGGCCCCTACGAGCGCGGCGGCCAGCCCTACTGGACCGATGGCTCCATGCCCGAGGACTTCTCGTTCCAGCTCTTCCCCGACGATCTCGATCGGCTTGAGCCCTATATCGAAGACGCGATGGCGCGCGTGCCGCTTCTGGCGACGGCCGGCATCGGAAAGGTCATCAACGGCCCGATCCCCTACGCACCCGACGGGTTGCCACTGATCGGCCCCATGCCGGGCGTGCCGAACGCCTTCGAGGCCTGCGTCTTCACCTTCGGCATCGCGCAGGCGGGTGGTGCGGGCAAGCTTCTGACCGACTGGATCGTCGAGGGCGCGCCCGAATGGGATGCCTGGGCGATGGATCCGCGCCGCTTCACCGGCTGGGCCGATCAGGACGCGGCGGATGCGATGGGGTTGCAGGTGTATCGCCACGAATACGCGCTGCATCACCCGTTCCACGCCTGGCCCGAGGGGCGCGACAAACGCCTCTCGCCGGTCCATGACCGGATCATCGCGGCGGGCGGCCAGATGGGGGCGTTCGGCGGATGGGAGCGGGCGCTCTGGTATGCGCGACCGGGCGACGACACCAGCGAAGCGGCAACCGAGACCTTCGATCGCGAGGGGCCGTGGTGGGGTGCCGTGGCCGAGGAGGTCGCGGCCGTGCGGGACAGGGCGGGCGTGATCGACATCTGCGGCTTCACGCGTTTCGACCTTGAAGGCGATGGCGCCGCGGAGTGGTTGGCGGGCCGTATCGCCGGGCGACTGCCCAAGACGGGACGGATGGGTCTGGCCTATTTCGCCGATGCGCGCGGGCGTTGCCTGACCGAGATGTCGGTGATCCGCCGCGACGCGGACGCCTTCACCCTGATTACCGCCGCCGCGGCGCAGTGGCATGACCGGGACGTCCTTCGGGACGGCCTGCCCGATGGCCTGAACCTGACCGATCGGACCGAGGCAGTCTCGACCCTTCTCGTCACTGGCCCAGAAGCTCGTGCCGTCCTCACGGCCACCGGGACCGATGCCGATCTCGCCCTGCCCTGGCTCTCGCACCAGCGCGCCGAGGTCGCGGGGCGTCCCACCATGCTGGCGCGGGTGTCCTTCGCGGGCGAGCTCGGATGGGAGGTCCATGCCCGGCCCGAACACATGCCCGCCATCTGGGATGCCGTCACAGGCGCGGGCGCGCGGCCGTTCGGCATGATCGCCCTTGATTCGATGCGCATCGAGAAGGGCTGGCTGTCGTGGAAGGGCGACATCTCGACCGACTACACCCTCGAGGAGTTGGGGCTCGAACGGTTCATGACCGATCCGAGCACGCCCGCGCGCCGCCTCGTCCTTCTGGCGCATGAGGGCGAGCGCGAGCCGCTCTATATGACCAACGTCCTTTCGGGCGAGGAGATCCTAGGCGAGGTCACCTCGGCAGCCTTCGGTCACCGCGCGGGCATGCCCCTCGCGCTGGCGATGGTGCCGGTGGCGCAGGCCGTCCCCGGAACGGCGCTGTCGCTGGACATCTTTGGAGAGCGCGTGGCCGCGCGCGTGCTGGACGGCCCCGCCTGGGACGCCGATTTCGCGCGGATCCGGGCATGAACGCCCTGCCCGCCTCGGCCCGCGCGGTCGTCATCGGAGGTGGCGTCATCGGCTGTTCGGTGGCCTACCACCTGGCCAAGCTGGGCTGGAACCCGATCCTTCTGGAGCGCAAGCGCTTGACCTCGGGCACGACCTGGCACGCGGCGGGCCTGATCGCACAGCTCCGCGCGACACCCGCGATGACCCGGCTGTCGCGCTACAGCCAGGAGCTCTATGGCACGCTCGAAGCCGAGACCGGCCTTGCGACCGGCTTCCGCCGCTGCGGGTCGATCACCGTCGCACTGACCGATGACCGCCGCGAGGAGATCGCGCGGCAGGCCGGTATGGCGCGCGCCTTCGGCGTCGAGGTCGAGGATATCGGACCGGCCGAGATCGCCGCGGCCTATCCCCATCTTGCCATGGAGGGCATCCGTTCGGGCGTCCGGCTGCCAAAGGACGGGCAAGGCGATCCGACGGGCATCGCCTTGGCCCTCGCCAAGGGCGCGCGGCAGGGGGGAGCCATCATCGCCGAGCAGACGGAGGTCACGAGCGTCCGCCGCACGGGAGGCCGTGTCACGCATGTCGAATGGCGGCGCGGTGCCGAGACGGGCGTCATCGCCTGCGATCACGTCGTCAATTGCGCGGGCATGTGGGGCCGCGACGTGGGCGCGATGCTGGGCGCGCCGGTCCCGCTTCAGGCCTGCGAGCATTTCTACGTCGTGACCGAGGCGATCGAGGGTCTCGGCACCCTGCCCGTGCTGCGGGTGCCCGACGAATGCGCCTACTACAAGGAGGATGCGGGCAAGATGCTCGTGGGCGCCTTCGAGCCGGTGGCCAAGCCGTGGGGGCCGATCCCGCCCGCGTTCGAGTTCGACCAGCTCCCAGAGGATATCGACCATTTCGAGCCCATCCTCGAACGGGCCATCGCCCGTATGCCGATGCTGGCAGAGGCGGGCATCCACACCTTCTTCAACGGCCCCGAGAGTTTCACGCCCGACGATGCCTACCACCTCGGCCCCTGCCCCGGCACAGACAACGTCTGGGTCGCCGCGGGCTTCAACTCCATCGGCATCCAGTCGGCGGGCGGCGCGGGTCTGGCGCTGTCGCAATGGATGGAGGATGGCGACATGCCGTTCGACCTGATGGATGTCGACATCGCGCGGATGGAACCGTTCCAGTCGAACCGGCGGTATCTGCGGGCCCGCGCGTCCGAAAGCCTCGGGCTTCTCTATGCCGATCACTGGCCCGCGCGGCAGAAGGCCACGGCGCGAGGCGTCCGCCGCTCCCCGCTCCACCGCGAGCTTCTCGACCGAGGCGCGGTGATGGGCGAGCTTGCGGGGTGGGAGCGGGCCAACTGGTTCGGCCCCGAGGGCGCTTCGTATGAGTACGGCTGGGGGCGGCAGACATGGTGGCAGGCGCAGCGCGCCGAACATCTCGCGCTCCGCGCGGGCGTCGGGCTCTATGACATGTCGTCCTTCGGCAAGCTGCGGATCGAGGGGCGCGATGCCGCTCGCCTCATGGCGCAGGCCTGCGGGGCGGATCTCGACGTGCCGCCGGGGCGCGTCGTCTATACCCAGATGCTCAATACCCGCGGCGGGATCGAGGCGGACGTGACCGTGACCCGGCTGGCCGAGGACCGGTTCCTCATGGTCACCCCCGCCGCCACGCGCCTGCGCGACGAGTCGCGGCTGCGGCGCCTCTCGGCGGGAATGGAGGTGACGATCACCGACGTGACCGCGGGCGAGGCCGTGATGGCCGTCATGGGTCCGCGGGCGCGTGACCTTCTGGCCGCCGTGGTGGCCGAGGACATGGACGACGCGGCCCATCCCTTCGGCACCGCCCGCGAGGTCGAGCTCGGCTTCGGCCTCGCCCGGCTGCACCGCCTGTCCTATGTCGGCGAGCTTGGCTGGGAGGTTTATGTCTCGGCGGACATGGCCGTCCATGCCTTCGAAACGATCCTCGAAGCCGGGCGCGATCACGGGCTGACGCTTGCGGGGCTGCACGCGATGGACTCGCTCCGGCTGGAGAAGGGCTTCCGGCATATGGGGCACGACATCACGCCCGCCGATCACGTGATCGAGGCGGGGTTGGGCTTCGCCTGCCGCAAGACCGGGGGCTATGTCGGGGCCGACGCCGTGGACGCGATTCGCGGCACCGGTCCGTCGCGGCGCCTGCTGCAATTCCGTCTGGACGATCCCGAGCCGCTTCTGTTTCACGCCGAGCCGATCCTGCGGGACGGCGAGGTCGTGGGCCATACGACGTCGGGTGCCTACGGCCACAGCATCGACCGGGCGATCGGTCTCGGCTACGTTCCCTGCCCCGGCGAGACGGCGGCCGAGGTGTTGGCCTCGACCTACGAGATCGAGGTGGCGGGCCTCCGCGTCCCGGCCACCGCATCGCTGAAACCGATCTTCGATCCCGAGGGCGACCGGATGCGAGGCTGACGCGCGGATATGCTGCGCGGGCGGGCGGCCGACGCGGCACTTCGGCGCGCAGGCGCGTTGGCCGTTGTAGCCCCCCCAGAGGCTGCTAGAACGGGCCGCGATGTTGTCTGATGATGCCACCCCGGCGCGACGCTGGCTCCCGGTTGCGCTGGCCCTTGCGGTCTGCCTCGCGCTGGCGGCCGGGCTGGCCGCGTGGACGGGACGCTCGGCGGCGTCGGCGCCTCTGCCCGCGCCGGGCCTCGGGACGCCAGTGACGGCGGAGGGCCTGAGCGGGAACGGGTACTATGTGACGGTCGCCGTGCTGGAGGCCGTCTATGCCGCCTTCGCACAGACCGACGAGGCCGCGATCTACGACGGGCTGGCCGAGGTCGCGGCGGACGAGGCGCTGGAGGCGCTCTATCTCGAACGGGCCGGGGCGCTGGCGACCGGGGGGCTGCCTGACCAAGTGGTCCACGAGTTGAGCCTGACCGACGGCACCTGGCGCATCGCCGACGGGGCCATGACGGCCGATGTCCGCTGGGCCGTCCTGGGTGAGGTGGGCCATTCCGAACACACCCATATGCGCGGCAATGCCTATGGCGCCGAACTGACGATCGCTCCGGCGGGCGGCGCGTGGCGGCTGACCGAATTCCGCCTGACCGAGGTAGACCGCACCGGGGCCGGAACGCTCACGACCCTCTCGGAGGCGGGCCAGCCGGCATCCGACGATGCGCCCGCCGTGGCGCCGCCGGGATGATCTCGGTCCGCGACCTGCGGTTCGGCTATTCCGGGGGGTTCGCGCTCGACGTGCCCGAACTCGACGTCGCCGCGGGTGAGCGGGTCGCGATCGTCGGGCCGTCGGGCTCTGGGAAGACGACGCTTCTGAACCTCGTCTCGGGGATCGCCGTGCCGCGCGAGGGCCGGGTGACGCTAAACGGCCAAGAGGTTGGCCCCTTGTCGGATCGGGCCCGCCGGGCGCTGCGCGCCGCCTCCATCGGTTTCGTGTTCCAGGAATTCGCGCTGGTCGATTACCTGACTGCCGAGGGCAACGTCCTCTACCCCTACCGCGTCGGCGCCGGCTTGCGGCTGGATCGCGAGGTTCGCGAGCGCGCCCGCGCGCTGCTGCGTGATTTCGGCCTGGGCGAGAAGATCCGCCGCCGCCCCGCGCAGCTGAGCCAGGGCGAGCGGCAGCGCGTGGCCATCGCCCGGGCCCTCGTGACGCGTCCGAAGGTCATCCTGGCCGACGAGGCGACGGGCAACCTCGACCCCGCCAACAAGGCCGCGGCACTGGACCTTCTCTTCGCGCAGGCCGCCGAGACCGGCGCGGCCCTTCTTTGCGTGACCCATGACCACGAGCTTCTGCCCCGCTTCGACCGGGTGATCGACTTCGCGGATCTGAGGACGGCGGCATGAACGCGGTCTACCTCGCCGCCGCCAACCTGCGGTTCCATTGGGCGCGCACGCTGGTCCTGATCATGGCCGCGGCCCTGGTGCTGGCCGTGCCCGTGCTGACGCGCGCGCTGCTGGCACAGGGCGAGGCCGCGCTGACCGCCCGCGCCGAGGCGACGCCGCTGCTGCTGGGTACGCGCGGCAGCCGGTTGGACCTCGTGATGGCGGGGGCCTATTTCACCGACGACCTGCCGGAGCCGACGACGATGGCCACCGCCGAGGCGGTGTGGGACTCGGATCTCGGCATCCCCGTGCCCCTGCACACCGAATTCACGTCGGACGGGGCGCGCATCGTCGGCACGACGCTCGATTATTTCGACCTGCGCGCGCTCGATCTGGCCGAGGGCCGCCCCTTCGCCCTTCTGGGCGAGGCCGTGCTGGGCTCGGCCACGGCCGCGCGCCTCGGGACAGGCGTGGACGGCACGATCCTGTCGGATCCCGAGAACCTCTTCGATCTTGACGGGGCCTACCCGCTGGAGATGACGGTCGTGGGCGTCCTCGCGCCCACCGGCACGCCGGATGACGACGCGGTCTTCGTGGACATCAAGACGGCCTGGGTGATCGCCGGCATCGGGCACGGCCATGACGACATCATCGCCGAGGGCGAGGACGCCGCCGCGGCCGCCGCCCGCGTGGTGCAATACGCCCGCATCACCGAGGCCAATATCGACAGCTTCCACTTCCACGGAAATCCGGCGGACTATCCGGTCACCGGCGTCATGGTCGCGCCCCATGACGCGCGCGCGGCCACGATCCTCCGGGGCCGCTATCTCGACGCGGACGGCCCGGTGCAGGCGGTCGTGCCCTCGGACGTGATCGACGCGCTGGTCGCTCGACTGCTGCGCATCGCGTCGCTGGTGGACGCGGTCACGGTCGTCGTCGGGGCCGCCGCGGCACTGGCGCTGGGGCTGGCGCTGTTCCTGTCGTGGCGGCTGCGCGCCCCCGAGATGCGCACGGCCTTTGCCTTGGGCGCCGGGCGCGGCATGATCGCGCGGCTGGCGCTGGCCGAGGTGGGGCTGATCCTGCTGGGCGCCGTCTTGCTGGCGCTGCCACTTGTCATTGCACTGCAATCATTTGCGCCTACCATCGCCGCACGCCTCATCGCCCTTGGTTCCTGAAGGAGATCGCATGTTCCGCCTCGCCCTCGTCACCTGTCTCGCCGCCGCTCCCGCTGCCGCGCATTACGGCATGATCATCCCGTCCGATCCGATGCTGTCGCAGGAGGACGGGCGCGCGATCGACCTGACGCTCTCCTTCTCGCATCCGTTCGAGGAGGACGGCATGGTGCTGGAGCGGCCCGAGGCCTTCACCGTGACCCATGACGGCACGACGACCGACCTGCTGGGCGATCTCTCGGAGGCCACGGTCATGGACGAGCCGGGATATACCCTGACCCACGAGCTGGCGCGCCCGGGCACCCATGTCTTCGCCATGACGCCCGTCCCCTATTGGGAGCCCGCGGAGGACGCGTTCATCCAGCATTTCACCAAGACCTACGTCTCGGCCTATGGCGATGACGAAGGCTGGGATGCCGAACTCGGGCTGCGCACCGAGATCGTGCCGCTGACCAAGCCGTTCGGCCTCTGGGCGGGCAACGTTTTCCAGGGGATCGTCCATCTGGAAGGGTCGCCCGTGCCCTATGCCGAGGTCGAGGTCGAATTCTACAACGAGGGCCAGAGCGCCGGCGTCCCCTCGGACCTGATGATCACCCAGACCGTCAAGGCCGATGGCAACGGCGTTTTCACCTATGCCGCCCCGGCCAGCGGCTGGTGGGGCTTTGCCGCGCTCAACACCGCGCCCGAGACCATGGCCTTCGAAGGCGAGGACAAGGCGGTCGAACTGGGCGCCGTGATCTGGGTCCGCTTCGAGGAATGGATGTCCCGGTGATCCGCGGCGCTCTCACGTTCGTATTCCTGCTGGCCCTGGCGGGGCCGGCACTTGCCCACCGCGTGAACGTCTTCGCGTCTGTCGAAGAGGACACCGTGACGGTCGAGGCTCGGTTCTCGACCGGGCGCATTCCGGTCTCCGGGGAGGTGCGCATCGAGGATGCCGACGGCCAGACCGTCGCGACCTACCCACTGGGCGCGGACGGAACGATGCAGTTCCCGCTCGCCGGTCTGCCCTATGAGGACGGTCTCGCCATCAACGTGCGAACCGGCGACGATCACGAGGGGTACTGGCTGCTGACGCCCGCCGACATCACCTCGGGGGGCGAAGGGTCGTGATCCGGGCCCTCGCCGCGCTGGCCGTCCTGAGCGGGCCTGCATTCGCGCAGGATCGTCCCGTCATTGTCGCCGACAGCTATCCCGTGGCGTTCTTCGCCGGCGCGCTGGCAGGCGATGCGGCCGAGGTGCGGCTGGCCGTCCCCGAAGGGCGCGATCCGTCCTCCTGGCGGCCCGGTCTGTCCGAGATCGTGGCCATCCAGGCCGCCGACCTGATCGTTTTGAACGGCTCGGGCCTGTCGGACTGGACGACGCGCGCGGCGCTGCCCCGGTCCCGCACCGTCGACACCGGGCGCGGCGTGGCGGACGACCTGATTGCCACCGACACCATCACGCACAGCCACGGGCAGGAGGGCAGCCACAGCCACGAGGGCGTGGCGACCCATACCTGGCTCGACCTCGACCTCGCGGCGCGGCAGGCCGAGGCGCTGGCCGCCGCGATGGGGCGCGCCCTGCCCGATGCACCGGTCGCGGCCAATCTCGACGCCCTGCTGGCCGATCTGGATGCGCTCGACGCGACCGGCGACGCGCTTGTCGAGGGCGCGCCCGTGCCGGTGATCGCGAGCCATCCTCGCTACGAGTATCTCGGCCGCGCCTACGGCCTCGACATCGCGGCGCTCGACTGGACGGCAGGCGTCGCGCCGGACGCGGCGCAACTGGCCGCCCTGGAGGCCGCGCGGGCCGAGACCGGCGCGCGCATCTTCATCTGGGAGGCCGAACCGCCCGAAGCGGCCCGCGCGGCCGTCGCGGCCCTCGGCCTCGCGCAGGCGGTCATCCCGCCGCTCGCGACCCCTCCGGCCGAGGGCGATTTCCTCTCGGCATTCCGCGACGGGCTGGCCGAGCTGGCCGCCGCGTTGAATTCCCTCGGTTGAGCGATCGGGCGCTCTGGCGGCCCGGCCATCGGCGCGCTCCGTGCGAGGAACTGATCGTGGTCCGCCGACGCATGTTCAGCGTTTGAGCTACCGCACATTCCGACCCGTCGCACGATGTCCCGATCTTCGTCTGCCCCGAACGCGAACACCACTCGCCCCAATCGAAATTTCGTTGTAGCTCATGTGACATGACCATCGTCGAAGATCCCATCGAACTCGAACAGACCAACACGCATGAATGCCCGATCATCGGCATCGGCGCCTCGGCGGGCGGGCTGGAGGCGATCCGCGACATGTTCGCCTCGGTCGGCGCGGCCAGCGACCAGGCCTTCGTGATCGTCCAGCATCTCGACCCGACCCATGTCAGCATGATGGCCGAGTTGATGGACCGGCATACCGGGCTCGAGGTCCGGCAGATCGAGGGCGGCGAGCGGGTGCAGGCGGGCCGCGCCTACGTGATCCCGCCGGGGGCCTCGCTGACGATCGACGATGGCGTTCTGACGCTCAGCCCCTTCGACGAGCCGCGCGGCGTCCGACGTCCGATCGACGACTTCTTCCATTCGCTCGCCCGCGACCAGGGACCGAACGCGGCCTGCATCATCCTCTCGGGCACCGGCTCGGACGGATCGGCGGGCCTGCGCGCCATCAAGGAGCGGGGCGGGATCTGCGCCGTCCAGAAGCCCAGCACGGCGCGGTTCGACGGGATGCCCATGTCGGCCATCGGCACGGGGCTGGTGGATTTCATCCTGCCCGTCGAGGAGCTGTGCCCGCGCCTCGCCGCCTTCTTCGAGAACAAGGAGGAGACCGAGAAGGCCGCCGAGCTGTCCTCCTTCGTCAGCGACCACGTCCAGGAGATCTGCCGCGCCCTGCAAAAGACGGTCGGGCATGACTTCACGGGCTACAAGCCTTCGACGATCATGCGCCGGATCGAGCGGCGGATGCATGTCCTCGAGATCCAGGAGGCGTCGAACTACCTCAAGCGGATCGAGGCCGACGAGCAGGAATGCGAGGCGCTGTTCCGCGACCTTCTGATCAACGTCACCAACTTCTTTCGCGACCCGGACATCTTCGAGAAGGTCCGCGAGGTGGCGATCGCCGACACCGTGCGGCGCGCCGAGGCCTCGCGCACCATCCGCGTCTGGGTGCCCGGCTGCTCGAGCGGCGAGGAAGCCTATACGATCGCCATCCTCTTCGCCGAGGAGATCAAGGCGCAGGACAAGGTCTGCGACGTCCAGATCTTCGCCACCGATATCGACGAGCAGATGCTCGCCCAGGCCCGCGATGGGCGCTATTCGCTGAGCGGTCTCAAGCACATCCCGTCGAGCATCCGCGACGGCTACGTCTACGGCAGCGAGGGGCATTTCGAGATCACTTCCGCGATCCGCGACATGGTCCATTTCTCGACCCACAGCCTGATCAAGGACCCGCCCTTCTCGAAGCTCGACTTCGTGTCCTGCCGCAACCTGCTGATCTATCTCGGGGACGAGATCCAGAAGGCCGTGATCCCCCTCTTTCACTACGCCCTCAAGCCCGACGGCTACCTGCTCCTCGGCTCCTCCGAGAGCATCGGGTCCTTCGACGACCTCTTCGAGGCGGTCGATCAGAAGGCGCGCATCTACAGCCGTCGGCCGGGCAAGCGCGCCTATCCCCGAAACTTCCCCATCAGCACCGGCTATCCCGGCGACGGGACCTCTCAGCGCCGGGCCCGGCGCCCGAGCCACGCGCAGGAGCCGGTGGTCGCCAACGCGGCCAGCGAGAAGCTCCTGTCGGCCTACGCTCCGGCACATATCATCATCGACCGCCACGGGGATATCGTGACCAGCCGGGGCAAGCTGACCAAGTATCTCGACTTTCCGTCGGGCGAGCCCACGCGCCATCTTCTCACGCTCGCCCGCCGCGAGCTGCGCGACGCGCTCTCGCCGCTTCTGCGGCGCGCGACCGAGACCCAGAAACGGCAGGCGCGCCAAAGCGTCGAGATCCGCTCGGAATTCGGCGTCCAGACCGTCGACATCGTCGTCGATCCGATGCCCGACGGCACCGTCCTCGTCGTCCTCCCAGAAGCCGATGCCTTCCGTCAGGAGATCGCCGAGGACGTGGTCGACGCGCCCGAGCCGGTCGATGTCGTCCATGATCTAGAGGAGGAGCTGCGGCTGACGCGCTTCCGGCTGCGCGCGACGGTCGAGGATCTCGAGACTGCGAACGAGGAGCTCAAGAGCTCCAACGAAGAGATGATGTCGATGAACGAGGAGCTGCAATCTTCGAACGAGGAGCTCTCGACCGTCAACGAGGAGATCAAGTCGAAGGCCGACCAGCTCGCCATCCTGAATGCGGATATGCGGCATTTCCTCGAATCCACCGATTTCGCGCTCGTCGTGGTCGACGAGGCGCTGCAGGTCCGCAACTTCACCGCCAGCATCACCGAGATCTTCCCCCTCAACGCCGGCGACCGGGGCCGCAACCTGACCGAAGTCCGGCTCTTCGTGGATGACGACCGCATCTTCGAGGATTGCCGCGCGGTTATGGAGACGGGACGTCCCGTGCAACGTTTGGTGGTCCGAAACGACGGCACCAAGACCTATTCGATGAAGATCCGCCCCTACCGCACGACCACGGACGCGATCGAGGGCGCGACGCTGACCTTCTCGGACGTCTCGAACCTCGAAGAGACCAAGCAGGCGCTCGAGACCCAGTCCGAACGGCTCCGGGTCGCGATCTCGGCGGCCGGGATGGGCGTGTGGAATTTCGAAACCGAGAGCGGCAAGACGACTGTAGACGCCACCATCCGCGCGTTCTTTGACATGCCGCCGACGGGCGAGCCGGTGCTGTCGGATTTCATCGACGCCATCCACGAAGACGACCGCGACGAGGTGGCCCGAACCCTATCCGAGGCCAGCGAGAGCGGCGCGCCCTGGCGGAACTCGTTCCGCGTGCCCAAGCCCGATGGCAAGACCATCTGGCTTCAGGGCGCGGGCCGGGTCGTCGAGGCGACCGGCGTGCGCAAGATGTTCGGCGTCAATTTCGACATCACCGAGCCGAAAGAGGCCATCGAAGCGCACGAGCTCCTCCTGCGAGAGATGAACCACCGGGTGAAGAACCTCTTCGCCGTCATCTCGTCGATGGTCAGCCTCGCGCGTCGCGACACCGACGATCCCGACCGCATCGTCACGCGCGTTCGCGACCAGATCAGCGCGCTGGCCGCCGCGCATGACGTTACCCAACAGCGTCAGAATTCACGAACCATCGCGCTCGACAAGCTCGTGGAAGCAATCCTTTCGCCGTTTCGGAACTCCCATGCGATCCTGATTGAGGGGCCCATGGTCGATGTCTCGACACAGGTCGTCACGCCGCTCGGGCTGATCCTTTTCGAATGGGCGACGAACGCCTCGAAATACGGCGCCCTGTCGGCCCCGGGCGGCGGCGTCACGATCGAATGGTCCGTCCAGCCGCTTTCAGATGATCACAGCGAAATCGTGCTGAGCTGGAACGAAACCGGCGGTCCGACGGTGGAGAAGCCGGCCGAAGCCCGGAATGGCTTCGGCTCTAGACTGATCGAGGGCTCCGCGCGCCAGCTCGACGGCCGGCTGGTCGACACATGGAAGCCGAGTGGCGTGCAACGCACACTGTCCTTCCCGCTCACGGATCCCGACTGACCAGCGGCAAGATCCCGGCGCGCGCCGCGCGAGGTGCGGCGCCCCCTCACTGGCCGGTCTGGGCGAGCGCGCCGAGAAGAAGCCACGCGGCAGCGAGGCACGCGACCGTGCGGACGGTGTTGAGGCGGGTCCAGCGGGGCCCGTAGACGGTCGCCCACCAGTCCCGCGCGTCTGGCCCGGACATGTCCATCCCGGCCAGCCGTTCGTTCAGCGGCACGTTGCCCGCCACGGTGACCGCGAAACAGCCGCCGAAGATCCCGCCGCCGCCGCCATGAGGCGCAGCGGGTCCGCCGCCGCGACCCAGCCGCCGATGAGAAGGACGAGCGACAGAGGCGCCATCCCGAGAAACAGCGCCATGAAGGCGATGCGGAAGACCTCGCGGTTGATCGATTGCATCGCCTCCGCACCGCCCGAGGTTCGCGCGAGGGCGCGCATGATGAAATCCGAAAAGGCGAGGAACACGACGCCGAGCGCGGCATAGGCCAGGATCGCGAACTGCGTCAGGGTGAGAAGCCAGGGCTCCATGTCAAATCTCCTTGGATCGGGGTCAGGCCACGCGGCGCGTGCGGCGAGGCAGGAAGGCCAGGGCTAACCAGAGCGCGATGGCAATCTCGGCGGTCAGGGCGGCGAGGATCTCGGCCGGTGGCAGCCCGTCGATGGCGATGCCGACCAGCCGCCCGAGCGGATAGCCGACATAGACGATGGCGGCCGCGACAAGCGCGGTGGGCCGCATCGCGGCATCCCGCAGGCCCGAAAGCATCACGAGGCCCAGCACGGCGAGGCCCGCACCGGGCGCGCGAAGCTCGCTCAGGAGGGCGGGATCCGGGCCGACGACGATGCCGGAGCCCGCGAGAAAGGCCGCGGGCGCCATCGTCAGCGCCGCACCGATCGCAGTGGCGACGATGCCGGCGGTCCCGAGGGCGAGGGTCTGAAACAGGGTCATGTCATTTCTCCGTGGTTGCGTCGGCGCGGACCGGACGCCCGCGCCGTTGGGGTCAGGCGGCGACGGGCGACCAAGCGCCGGCGCGCGCGGCACGGGCCGCGTAATCGGCGAAGTCGGTGGCGGGTCGCCCCAGCGCGCGCTGCACGCCGTCGCTGACCTGCGCGTTGCGCCCGTCCAGCGTCTCGCGCGCGATGGCCGTGAACACGTCGGCCACGTAGGCGCCCGCGCCTTGGGCCAGCCCCTCGTGGAAGTCTTCGAAGGTGATGGGGACGTGGCGGATCGGCCGACCCGTGGCGCGCGTGAGCGTGTCGGCCATGTCCGCGAAGCTCATGCAGCGCGGGCCGGTCAGCTCGTAGAAGCGACTGTCGGTGCCATCATATCTCAGCGCTTTCGCGGCCACCTCGGCGATGTCCTCGACGTCGAGGATCGGCTCGACCACGTCTCCGCCGGGCATCGGCAGCACGCCCGAAAGGATCGGATCGCGCAGATACCCTTCGGAGAAGTTCTGCGCGAACCACGCACAGCGCAGGCGCGTCGTCGGCACGCCCGCCGCGAGCACGGCCTCTTCGCCCATCCGGGCATGATGCTCACCGCGCCCCGAGAGAAGGACGAGGCGCTCGACACCCGCCCCCCGCGCCGTTTCCGCCAGCGCGCCCACGGCCTCCACGGCGCCGGGAAAGGCGAGATCCGGGAAATAGCTGATATAGGCCGCGCGCGCGCCGTCGAGGGCCGGCGCCCAGGTCGCGCGATCCTCCCAGTCGAACGGGGTCTCGCTGCTGCGCGCGCCACGGCGCACGGACACGCCCGCGGTCTCGAGGCGTTCGGCGATACGACGGCCGGTCTTGCCGGTGGCGCCGATGATCAGGGTGGGTCGGGGATCGGTCATGGTAGTCTCCTGTCCAAGTCGGGGATCGACGGGGACGGGATGCCATGGGAAGCGGGCGCCGGGCTTGACCCGACACGCCCGCTCTTTGACGCGTGGCGTCAGCCTCCCCGCCGTGCCGCGCGAAAGGCCGCAGGGGGTTCACCGCGCCAGCGCCGGAAGGCGCGGGTCAGGGCGCTCTGCTCGGAAAACCCGGCAAGGAAGGCGATCTCGGCCAGCGCGTAGTCCGAATTGACCAGCAACCCCTCGGCCAGATCCTGGCGTACGTGGTCGACCAGCGCGCGGAACGACATGCCTTCGGCGGCCAGCGCACGCTGCAGCGCCCGTTCCGACCGGCCCATCGCGGCGGCGATGCGCGCCAGCTCGGGGACGCCATCGCTCAGCGACCGCTCGACGGCGCGCCGCACGGCAGAAGGAAGGTCGTCGCCCGCGCCGCGCACCCGGTCGAGCGCCGCGTCGAGCTGCGCGTCGAGATAGGCTGAGAGCCCCGCATCCCCCAGCCGGTTGGGTCGGTCGATCAACTCGCCCGAGAGCAGCAGCCCATCGCGATCGCTGTCCCACGTCACCGGGCCGCCGAACCAGCCTGCATGGGGCGCGGACGCCCTTGGCGCGGGATGGCGGAGATGCACCTCGAGCGGTTGCACCGCGCCGGGGGCCACCTCGCGCATGATCGTCAGCGCCGAGGCGAGCGTGGCCTCGTTCGAGAGCCGGAGCCCCAGTCGCCGTGCGCCCGCGCGGTGCAGCATGAACCAGGCGCCCGGACCTTCGGGGCGGACCTCGAACTCAGCGACCGAGGTCAGCACCCGCCAGTAGCGGGCCGCCCGGCGAAAGCTGTCGCGCAGGGTCGGCGCCGTCTTCCAGGCCAGCCCGAACGCACCGTAGTCGTCGCAGCGCATCGTCGCCCCGACGCGCAGCGCCATGTCGGTCGCATCCGGCAGGTCATGGGCGATCCGTTCAAGCAGGTCGTAATAGGCGGTGTCCGCGATCATCGTGGCGACGTCGGCCTGCGCATCGGGATCGAGCCCAACGGCGCGCAGGTAGGCGGGCCCGCCCGTTCCGCCCACGGCGGCGACGACCTTGCGCAGGTAGAGCGACGTCACGGAGCCCATGGATCGCACGCTAGCCGAGCCGGCCTGCACTGTCATCGCCGGGATGCGGCCCCGACCCCCGAGGGCCGTGCCGTCGAACCCATCACGCGCTATGACCTTCGCGTCCCCTCGCCCGCAAAGGAGCTTCGCGATGCCGTCCCCCACCCCGACCCTTCACATGCTCTGCGGCAAGATCGCTTCGGGCAAGTCCACCCTCGCCAACACGCTGGCCGCCCATCCGGATACGGTGCGCCTATCCGAGGACGACTGGCTCCACGCGCTCTATGGCGAGGAGATGCACACCCTCGCCGATTACGTCCGATGCGCGGCCAAGCTGCGCGCCGCGATCGGCCCGCATGTCGCGGACCTGCTTCGCGCGGGACTGTCAGTCGTGCTCGACTTTCAGGCGAACACGGTCGAGGCCCGCAGCTGGATGCGGTCGATCATCGACGCCAGCGGGTCGGCCCACGCGCTCCACGTGATGACCACATCCGACGCGACCTGCCTGGCCCGCCTGCGCGCGCGCAACGAAAGCGGCGACCATCCCTTTGCCGCGACCGAAGCGCAATTCCACCGCACGTCCGCGCGTTATGTTCCGCCCGCGCCGGAGGAAGGGTTCGACATCGTGTTGCACGAGGCCGACGAGGGCTGAGGCGCGGCCCGACAGCCGTGCGTCCCGGGGCACTGGCGGCCGATCGGACCGGCCGCCCCCCGCCCCTCCGATCCATCGACATTGACAAAGCACGGCTCTGCCGCGCCTACTGGTATTCTGGACGGACCAGTATATCAGTTGTCCGGATCAAGGGAGGATCACATGAAAGCCATCCGTTGCGCGGCCCTCGCCGCCAGCCTCGCCGTCTCGCCGGCCTTCGCGCAGGACGCGAGCTACCCCGAGCCCGAACGCGGGACCTACGTCATCGAGAATTTCGAGTTCGAGACCGGCGAGGTGCTGCCGGAGATGAATGTCAGCTATCTGACCATCGGCGACCCGGCGAACCCGCCGGTGCTGATCACCCATGGCACGACCGGTCAGGCCGAGAGCATGTTGGGCGATGCCTTCGCAGGCAATCTTTACGGGCCGGGCCAGCCGCTCGACGCGTCGAAATACTACCTGATCCTCGTCGATGCGATCGGCGCGGGGCAGTCGTCGAAGCCGTCCGACGGCCTGCGCGCGGATTTCCCAGAGCAGACGCTCATGGACATGGTCAACGCCCAGAAGATGCTGCTTGAAGATCACATGGGCATCGACCGGCTGCACGTGAAAATCGGCTTCTCGATGGGCGGCATGCTGACCTGGACCTGGCTGACGGAATACCCCGACTTCATGGATGGCGGCGTGCCCATCGCCTCGCTGCCGGGGCCGATGGCGGGCCGTAACTGGATGATGCGCCGGATGGTGATCGATGCCGTGCGCGACGACCCCGCCTGGATGGAGGGCAATTACGAGGAGCAGCCCCCCATGCTGCGCTACATGTCGGCCTGGTTCGGCATCGCGACCTCGAACGGCAACCTCCGCCTGCAGGAGATCGGGGCCACCCGCGTCGACGCCGATGCCTTCGTGGACGAGCGGAAGGCGCAGCAGAAGGTCGGCGACGCCAATGACGTGATGTACATGTGGAACGCGTCGCGGAACTTCGACCCGACCCCGAAGCTGGGCGAGATCACCGCAGATGTCCTCGTGCTCCTGTCGCAGGACGACGAGCGCAATCCCGTCGAGCTGCCGATGCTCGAGGAGAACATGGCCAAGATCCCCAATGCCGAGGTCTATATCGTGCCCGAGGATGCCGAGACGCGCGGCCACGGCACGACCTACAACGCGAGCTACTACGCGGATGTGCTGGCCGAGTTCATGGCTGGGCTGCCCAACGCGCCCGAGTGACGGCACGCGTGTAAGATCGAACGGGGCGTCGTCCGGCGCCCCGTCATCGCCGCGTCAGTTCGCCCGCGCGCCCCGACCGTCGAGAAAGGCGCGGGTCGTCTCGTAGATGCGGGTCGCGTGGGTCTCGACCGCCGCAACCGCCGCATCGGCATCCCCGGCCACGAGAGCGTCGAGGATCGCGCGGTGATCGGCGATGCTCTGGGCCACGGCTCCCGGGCGCGCAACGATGCGGCGCCGGTGGTCGAGCAGGTGGTTGTAGAGCGACATCGCCATGTCCGCGAAGACCTCATTCCCCGCCGCGCGATAGAGAATCGCGTGGAAATCCCGATCGCACAAAAGGAACCGCACGGGATCGCCGTCGCATTCCGTCTGCGCGTCGATCGAGGCGCGGAGCGCGGTCAGCGTTTCGGGCGCCATGCGCGCGGCGGACAAGGCAGCGATCCGGCGTTCGATCAGCACGCGCGCGGCGTGGACGCTTTCAAGATCGTAGGGCCCGCTCCAATCGATGGTCGACGCCCCGGCGAGGACGGCGGACACGTCGGATTTGGCGACACTGGTCCGCGCGCCATGAGCCACGCGCAGGATGCCATGCGCCGCGAGGATCGCGATGGCGCCGCGGATGGTTTCGCGACTGACCGAGAGCGACGTCGCAAGCTCGCGCTCGCCGGGAAGCTCGTCGCCGACGGCAAGTACGCCCGACGAGATCAACGCCGCCAGCTTTTCGGCAATGGCCTCCCGCACCGACTGGCGCGAGACCTGCCCCATCAGCGCCTTGGTGTTCTCCGGCGGCAAGCGTCGAACCTGACCCATGCGTCGCGTGTCCTTCTCGTGGTGTCGGGGGCCGATAGCAGACTTGGCGCGACGGCGACAGCGCGGCACGCCGGATCGCCGTCCGGGGCCGGTGTCCATGGTCCGGCCGCGACACGGCAGATTGACTCGCGCCCCCGATTGGCCCACTGTTCGGACCAGTAGTCCAAGGCCGCCCCGGCGGTCGTTGTCGGGAGGGAGGCCCCGCATGGATGCCCACCCCCTGCTGGCGGCGGACGGGACCGGTCTGGGCCATCTGCCCCGGCGGTCCATGAAGGATGCCATCGCTGAAAAGCTCGCGACGCTGATCGGGTCGGGCGCGCTTTCGGTGGGCGACCCGCTGCCCGCCGAGCGTGAACTGGCCGCTGCCATGGGCGTCAGCCGCGAGACGATCCGGGGCGCGTTCCTCATCCTGTCGACGCGCGGGATATTGTCGGTGGTTCAGGGCGCGCGCACCACCGTGGCTTCGGACGATGTGGGCGATCTGGGCCTCGCCGCCATGCCGCAGTCGCAGGTGACGGCCTACGGGCTCGACGACGTGCATGACGCCCGGCTCTTGGTCGAGGCGCGCGTCGCCCGGCTGGCGGTCGAGACGATGCAGGCGGACGACCTGGCACGACTGGACGCGCTGATCGACGCGCAGGACGGCGCGCGTGACGACCCGGTCCGCTACCTGATCCTCGACCGCGAGTTCCACACGATCATCTACCGCGCCTGCGGCAACGCCGTCCTCTCGGATATCGCCGCCACGCTCTATTCCTACCTGCTCGGCCATCGTCGCCGGGCCGTCGCCCGACCGGGCGCCATCGATCGCAGCATCGCCGATCATCGCACGATCCTGGACGCCCTCGGCGCCCGCGACGGCGATGCCCTGGCCCACGCATTCGGCGTCCACGAACGCCGGATCTACGAGACGACCCGCCAGCTTCTGGGCGAGACGGGTCGCAACGATCAACACGGAGGAGACACCACATGATCAACCGCAGAACCTTTGCGAGAACCGCATCCGCCGGCCTGACCGCAGCCGTCCTGGCGCTGGCCGCCCCGGCCAGCGCGCAGGACAACGGAGAGCTGGTCTACATGACGCCCGGCCTCGACCTCGCCTTCTGGCGCTACGTGTCCGAGGGCGTGAAATCCGTCGCCGAGGAGAACGGCTACGGCTTCTCGGCGCTCGACAGCACCAACGACCCGCAGACCCAGCTACAGAACGCGCAGGACGCGATCGCGCGCGGGGTCGCGGGCATCGTGCTCTCGCCCACCGACAGCTCGACCGCGCCGGCCGTGCTGCAACTGGCGCAGGACAACGACATCCCCGTCGTCATCGCCGATATCGGCACCGATAGCGGCGAATTCGTCTCGGTCATCGGGTCGAACAACTACGAGGGCGCAAATGGCGTCGGCGAAGCACTCGCCGCGGCCATGACGGAGGCCGGCAAGACCGACGCGACCGTCGGCATTGTCGGCATCAGCCAGGCCCGCCTCAACGGGCAGGCCCGCACGAAGGGCTTCAAGGACGCGCTGACGGCGGCGGGGATCGAGGGCGACGCAGGATTGCAGCAGATGCAAGCCTACACCGCTGACGAGACGTTCAAGTTCACCCAGGACATGATCACCTCCAATCCGGGCATGGGCGCGATGTTCGTCCAGACCGACGGGCCGACGCTGGGCGCGCTGCGCGCGATCAAGGCGGCGCGGATGGACGGCGACGTGCTGGTCGCGGCCTTCGACGGCATCCCGGAATTCGTCCCGCTTCTCCAGTCGGGCGAGCTCGTCGTGTCGGGCATGCAGCAGCCCTACCTGATGGGCGTCCGCTCGGCCGAAGCGATGGTCGAGCATCTGGGCGGCGGCACCCCCGAGAAGGAGATCACCGTGCCGATCCTGATCGTGACCTCGGAGAACATCGAAGAGATGCTTCCGACGATCAAGGAAACGGTCTTCGCCAACGAGATCGAGTGACGCTATCGTCCGGGGCGCGGCACTCTCGCCCCGGACAATCTCGGACCCGCGATGAAAGATGCTCAGACACAGCCGGACCCCGCGGTCCGTGCCGACGCCCTGCTGGTCGCGCGGGGTGTGTCGAAGAATTTCGGCAAGACGCAGGCGCTGACCGACTCCGCCCTGACGCTGCGCCCCGGCGAGGTTGTGGGCCTTCTGGGTGCCAATGGCGCGGGCAAGTCCACCCTATCCCGCATCGTGTCGGGACATATCCAGCCCTCGGGCGGCGAGATCACGTTTGACGGACGCCCCCTCGCGCTGTCGTCGACCCGCGACGCGCTGCGCCAGGGCATCGCTCTTGTGGCGCAGGAAACGTCGCTGGCACCCGATCTCTCGGTGCTCGAGAACATCTTCCTGCCCGATCTCGCGACGCCCGGTCGCCTGTCGTTCCGGGCGATGCGGCGGCGCGCCAACGAACTTCTCTCCGGTCTCGGGCACGAGCATGTCCTGCCGCTCGACGCCGAGGTCCGCACGCTTTCGGCGGCGCAGCGGCAACTGGTCGAGATCGCCAAGGCGCTGGCGCTCGACGCGCGGCTGGTCATCTTCGACGAGCCGACGGCCTCGCTCTCTGCCACGGAAGTCGATCGCCTCTTCGACATCATGGCGCGGCTGCGCGACGGCGGCCACGCGCTCGGCTTCGTGTCGCACCGGCTGGAAGAGGTCTTCGCAATCACCGACCGCGTCACTATCCTGCGCGAGGGCCAGGTCGTGGCCGAGGACGTGGCGACCGGCACGCTGAGCCAGGGCGACATCATCCAGCACATGGTCGGCCGCGACATCGGCGCGATCTACGCCGCGCGCCGGGCTCCGCCCAAGGGCGATGCCGACGCCGTCTTCGAGGTCCGCAACCTGCGCGCCGCCCCCTGGGTGCAGGACATGAGCTTCGCGGTCCGCAGGGGCGAGATCCTCGGCCTCGGCGGGCTGGTCGGCGCCGGGCGCTCCGAGGCGATGGAAGCGATCTGGGGCCTGCGCCCGCGCCAGGGCGGCGAGATCCTCGTCCGGGGCAAGCCCGCGCGCCTGAGAAAGCCCGCCGACGCCGTTCGCGCCGGGCTGGGTTTCGTGGCCGAGGACCGGCGCGCGCAGAACATTGTCCCCGACCTCAGCGTCCGCGAGAACCTGATGATCGCCCAGATGGGCCAGCATCGCGGCTTCGGGCGAGGCTATGGCAAGCGCGCGGACAAGGTCGCCTCGCTCATCACCGATCTCGGTCTGCCGCCCGACCGGCTGGACCAGAGCCTGCTCAACTTCTCCGGCGGGATGCAGCAGAAGATCATCATCGCCCGCTGGCTCCTGACCGAACCGGACATCCTGATTCTCGACGAGCCCACCAAGGGCGTCGATATCGGCACGCGCTCCTCGATCTACCGGCTGTTGCAGGATGCCGCCGACCGGGGCCTCGCCGTCATCGTCATCTCGTCGGATTTCGAGGAGCTGCTCGGCATCTCCGAACGTGTGGTGGTCGTGTCGGACGGCGTCACCATCGCCGACCTTCCCGTCGCGCGGCTGACCGAGGAGAAACTCACCCTGTTGGCCGCACCCCGCACCTCGACCGCGCGAAACCAGGCGCTGCTCCGGGCGCTCGTCGAGGCCCATGGCGGGGACGCCTTCTGGGCGCTGCTCGACGGCGAGGAGACGATCTGTCTCGCGCAGGCGGGCGACCGGCTCGCGGGGATGGTACCGGGCGAAGCCGCCTTGGCCGACGAGACGCGGATCCCCGATGCCATCCGGGCGCGCGGGCCGGATTTCACCGCAGACGGCGAACACCGCACGCTCCTGACCCAGATGACCGACAAGCGCGGCCACGATCTCGGCTGGATCGGCCTGACGCTGCCCAGCGCGTCCGCCTCGCCCGAGCCGGAAGCCATCCGGCGCCGCATCGCTACCCTGACCGACCCTGCCGAAGAGGTATCCACGTGACCGACGCGACCCCCGCCGACACGCAGCAGGGCGGCGGCCCGAGCCTGATCTCGACCATCCTGCGAAGCCTCGAATTCCGCATGCTCTGCCTCGCGCTTCTTCTGGCGGTGGTTCTGTCGCTCTCGTCGGAGTTCTTCCTGACGGAACGCAACATCTTCAACATCCTCGACCAATCGGTCGTCATCGGCATCGTCGCGGTGGGCATGACCTTCGTGATCCTGACCGGCGGCATCGACCTGTCGGTCGGCGCGGTGTTCGGGCTGACGGGCATCGTGTTGGCGCAGGCGTTGCAGGTCATGCCGATCCCGATCGCGATCCCGCTGGCCGTGCTGGCGGGCGCGGGGATCGGGCTCTTCTCGGGCGTGCTGGTCGCCGTCTTCGGCCTGGCGCCCTTCGTCGTGACGCTGGGCGTCATGGCCATCGGGCGCAGCCTCAGCTTCATCTTCTCGGGGCAACGCTCGATCTCGGGCCTGCCGCCCGATCTCGACGCCATCGTCTACAGCACCTTCCTCGGCATCCCGACGAACGTCCTGTTCCTCCTGGCGCTCTACGTGCTCGCCTGGGCCTACCTGACCTACACCAAGGGCGGGCGCACGATCTACGCGATCGGCTCGAATTTCGAGGCGGCGCGCGCGGCGGGCCTCTCGACGATGTTCTACTCGATCCTGCCCTACGTCGTCTCGGGCGCGCTTGCCGCCGTCGCCGTGACCTTCAGCCTGGCACAGGTCATGTCGGCCGACCCGCTCGCCGGCAACGGGCTGGAGCTCGACGCCATTGCTGCCGTCGTCATCGGCGGGGCCAGCCTCTATGGCGGGCGCGGCTCGATCATCGGGACGCTGCTCGGGGTCCTCATCATGGTGATGATCCGCAACGGCCTGAACCTGATGGGCGTGTCGCCCTTCTGGCAGGGCACCGCCATCGGCTCGATCATCATCATCGCCCTCCTGGCCGAGCGTCTCATCAACTGGCGCTCCGCCCGCAGCTAGGAACGTCCCATGTCCGACCCGTCCCGCGCCATCGCCCTCTACGGCACCGAGGAAACCGTCCCGCCGCCCCGTATCCTGCGCGCGGGCAAGCTGTCGGCCGAACTGGAGGCGGGGAACCTGCGCTATATCCGCTGGGACGGGCACGAGGTGCTGCGCGCGGTGTCCTTCATCGTGCGCGACAAGGATTGGGGCACCTACAACCCGGAGATCTCGGGGCTCGAGATTACCGAGGACGACGATGCCTTTACCGTCACGCTGCACGCTGTCGCGGGCGACGGGGACCAGAGCTTCGCCTATGACGCGCGGATCGAGGGACGGGCCGACGGCACGCTGACCTTCCACGGCACGGGCGGGACCGAGGACGGGTTCCTGACCAACCGCACGGGCTTCGTGATCCTGCACCCGATCGACGGCATCGCGGGCGCGCCCGTCACCATCGAACATACCGGCGGCGAGACCGCCGAGAGCCTGTTCCCCGAGATCATCGACCCGGTCCAGCCGATGATGGACCTGCGCGCGCTCAGCCACACCACGCCCGCGGGCCTGAAGGTCCGCGTGCTGATGGAGGGCGACACCTACGAGATGGAGGACCAGCGGAACTGGACCGACGCCTCCTACAAGACCTATGTGCGGCCCCTCGCGCGGCCCTGGCCCTACCGGATCGAGCCGGGCGAGGTCATCGACCAGACGATCACCGTGACCGTCACCGGCATGGCAGCGACCACCGAGACCGGCGGCGCGGTGAAGCTGCGACCGGGCGCGGAGGTCGGCCCCCTGCCGCCGCTCGGCCTCGGGCTCCGGCCCGAAGACGCAGCGACCGCCAAGGCGGCGGCCGAGACGCTCCGCGCTCTCGCGCCCGCCTACATGGTGCTGCACCACGATCCCCGCGCCGGGCATGACCGTGCGACGCTCGAGGCCATGCTCGACGTCAGCCGCACCGTCGGCGCCACGCCGTGGCTGGAAGCCGTGATCGAGGCGACCGACGATGCGGGGGCGGCATCCGAGATCGCGGCGCTGGGCGCTATGTCCAAGGCGCTCGGCCATCCGTTCCACACCGTGCTGGTCTCGCCCGCACCCGATCTCAAATGCACGCTCCCCGGCTCCGTCTGGCCGGACGCGCCCGATGCGGCCACGCTCTACGACGCGACGCGGGCCGCCTTCCCTGAGGCCCGGATCGGCGGCGGCATGTTCTCCTATTTCACCGAACTCAACCGCAAGCGTCCGCCCGTGGACCGGCTGGACCTTCTGTCCTTCACCACCTCGCCCATGGTCCATGCCGGGGACGACCGTTCGGTCATCGAAACCCGCGAAGCGCATCCTGCCATCGTCAAATCCGTCACAGAGATCGCCGGGACGACGCCCTGGGCCGTCGGCCCCTCGGCCATCGGCATCCGCGACAATCCCTACGGCGCGGCGGCCAAGGACAATCCGGGCAATATCCGGCAGGCGATGAACTGGAACGACCCGCGCCAGCGCGGTCTTTTCGGCGCGGCCTGGGCGCTGACCTATTTCGCGCATTTCGCCGAAGGCGGCGCATCGTCCATCGCGCTGGGGGCCGCGACGGGTCCGTTCGGCGCGATCGCGGCGCCGTCCGACTTCCCGAAGCCCTGGTTCGACGAGGCGGGCGGCGTCTATCCCGTGTTCCACGTCCTGCGCGGTCTCGCACGGCTGGAAGGGGCCACGATGCACGCGCTCGATCTTCCGGCGGCGGGGCCCGTGGCCGGGCTGGCGGCCCGGACGGACGGGGGTCTGGAGATCTGGGTCGCGAATGTCGGCCCCGATCCCGTCGAGGTGGCGTTGGCACACGACGCCGAGATGCGGGTCGCCCGCCTCGATGCAGGCGGCTTCGCCGCGGCCGCCGCCAATCCCGCGATCATGGACGACCTCTCGCCCGCGTCCGGCGCGCTCACCCTCGACGCCTTCGCGATCGCGCGGATCGTGACCGGGGCCTAGCGCACACGGCCACGACCCCGACGGCACGCCTCGACACCGGCGTCCGATCCCGGATCGCCGGCGTCTTCCTGCGGCCTTAACCAACCGCACGCGCTTGTTATTCGACCTTCATGTCGCCGTCGCACTAGCGTGGTCGGTGAGCTTTCACACCGTGTTGCCCGGCCCTGCCACAGGTCGACCGCCTGCCCCATCGACCGCGTCCAGATCGAGGATCGCCCATGACCCCCCTTCCCCATCCGTCGTCGCTTGCCCCCTCCGAGGCGCAGACGCTGCTCGAGCGGACCCGCGCGCGCACGACAGCCCTTGCCGCACCGCTGGCGCCCGAGGACACGATGTTGCAATCCATGGAGGACGCGTCGCCCGCGAAATGGCACCTCGCGCATACGACGTGGTTCTTCGAGGAATTCATCCTCAAGCCCCGTGTCGCGAATTACGTCTCGCCGGACGACCGGTTCGCGTTCCTCTTCAACTCCTACTACGTGCAGGCCGGTCCGCGTCATGCCCGCGACAAGCGGGGCCTGATCTCCCGTCCCGGATGCGAGGCGGTCACCGACTACCGTGCGCATGTCGAGGATGCGCTCGCGTCGCTTCTAGCCGCCGCGCGCGACGATGCCGACGAGATTGCCGCGCTGGTCGAGCTGGGCTGTCACCACGAGATGCAGCACCAGGAACTTCTGGTGACCGATCTTCTCCATGGGCTGAGCTTCAATCCCCTCCTGCCCGTCTACCGCGAGCCGAAACCGCTCCCCGTCACCTCCGAAACGCCGTTGACCTGGACCCGGCACGCGGGCGGCCTTTGCGAAATCGGGCATGACGGACGGGGCTTCGCCTATGATTGCGAGGGGCCGCGGCATCGGGTCTTCCTCGAGCCCTACGAGATCGCGGACCGGCCCGTGACGAACCGCGACTGGATCGCCTTCATGGAGGATGGCGGCTACGGCGGTGCCCGGCACTGGCTGATGGAGGGCCATGCCGTCCGCGAGCGCGAGGGTTGGGAGCATCCGCTCTACTGGTGGCGACAGGACGACGCGTGGTGGACCTACACCCTACGCGGCCCGCAGCCCGTCGCGCTCGACGCCCCGGTCGTCCATGTCAGCTACTACGAGGCCGATGCCTTCGCCCGCTGGGCGGGCGCGTCCATGGAACGGGGCGCGCGCCTGCCGACCGAGGCCGAGCACGAGACCGCCTTCGCCGACACCGCCATCGCGGGCAACTTCCTCGACGAGGGCGACGGTCTTGGCATGATGCGACCGATGCCGGGTCCGGGCGTCTGGGGCGGCGTCTGGGAATGGACCGCCTCGCCCTTCACGCCCTATCCCGGCTTTCGCGCCCCCGACGGCGCGCTGGGCGAATACAACGGCAAGTTCATGGTCAACCAGATGGTGCTGCGCGGCGGTTCCTGCGCGACGCCGCGGGACCAGATGCGGCCGAGCTACCGGACGTTCTTCTACCCGCACCAGCGCTGGCAGATGATGGGCCTCCGGCTGGCAAGGGATGCATGATGGACGGCGCACCGCTGCCGCCCCCGAACCCGGACCTGCTGCACGACGCGCTGGCAGGGCTGACGGCGCCGAAGAAGAGCCTGCCGCCGAAATGGCTTTACGATGCGCGGGGTTCGGCGCTCTTCGAGGCGATCACGGACCTGCCGGAATACGACCTGACGCGCACCGAAACCGCGATCCTGCGGGCCGAGGCCGGTCGGCTGGCCCGCCTCGTGCCGCCGGGCGGGGCGCTGGTCGAGTTCGGCTCGGGCGCCAGCACCAAGACGCGGACGCTGCTCGACGCGGGGCCGCATCTCGGGGCCTATGTCCCCGTTGATATCTCGGAGGCGTTCCTTGCCGAGACGGCGACCGCGCTCCGCCGCGACTACCCCCATCTGTCGATCCACCCCGTCGCCGCCGATTTCACCGCCCCCGTGGCGCTGCCCGCCGAACTGGCGGACCGTTCGAAGGTCGGCTTCTTCCCCGGCTCGACCATCGGCAATCTCGACCCCGCCATCGCGGTCCGCCTGCTGGCCCACGCGCGGGGCTGGCCGGACGTCCGGGCCTTCGTGCTCGGCATCGATCTGGTCAAGGACGAGGCCGCGATGGTGGCGGCCTATGACGATGCGGCGGGCGTGACGGCGGCGTTCATCGCCAACATCCTCGTCCGGCTGAATGCCGAGGCAGCGGGCGAGTTCGACCCCGCGACCTTTGCCTATCGCGCAACCTGGAACGTCGAAGCAGCGCGGATCGACATGGAGTTGGTGTCGCGCCGGGCGCAGACGATCCGGCTGGCGGATCACGAAATCCCCTTCGAAGCTGGCGAGCCGATCCACGTGAGCGCCTCGCGGAAATACACATCCGACAGCGTGGCCGCGCTCGTGTGCGATGCGGGCTGGCACCTGGACAAGATGCTCACGGACCCGATGGACCGCTTCGCCGTCGCCATCCTCGCCCCGGAGGTGTGACCGCCGCCGCGCCCTACCGGATCTGTTCGACCAGGGTCAGGCGATCCGGCATCTGCCAGCTTTCGACGATGACGCCATCCTCGATCCGGTGGACCGCGATCGCGCTGAACTCGACCGCGCGGCCGGTCGCCGGATAGCCCAACACCTCCCCCGAATGCGTGCCCCTGAGCGTGCCGATCACCGTGACCACGTCATCGGCGAAATGCAGGCTGTCGATCTCGAACGAGATGTCGGGGATGCCCGCGATGTAACTGTCGATCTCGTCGAGATAGCTGTCGACCGAGCGGTTCGGGCGGGATGGCGACTCGCCGTGAACGAACCAGGCATCCCCGAGCACGCGCTCGAACTGGGCGTCGTCGCGCGCGTTGAGCGCCGCGTAATACCGCTCGATCATGTTGAAGGCCCGCTCCTCGCCCAGAAGCGGCGAGGCCAGCGCATCGGCGAAATGCCCGACATCGGGCGCCGCGGAGCGCAGGCGAAGGTAACCCAGCACGAGGTTGTCGCGCTTGGGATCGATCACCAGAACCTCGCCTTCGAAGACCCGGAACTGCGTCAACTCCTCGATATTGGTGTAATGTGAGACGATCAGAAGCGGACCGGACCGCTCGGGATCGCCCTCCCAGTCCGAGATGCGATCGCGCAGGGGTGTCACGTCGGGCGATCCCTGAAGCGAAAGCAGCAGGTTCAGGTCAGGCGTCGTCTCGACCGGCATGGCCGCCGAAATGGCGGGATCGATCTCGGCCATGCCCTCCAGCAAGCTCTCGACCGTCTGCTGGTTGCGGCACCACTCGCTGACGACGATCCGGGCGGGCACGACACCGTTGGAGGCCAGAAGTGCGCCCATATCCACCATGTTCGCGCGCCCCTCGGCGGCCATCACCCGCTGGTTCGCGCAATCGGTCGGCGCGACATTCGGCTCGTCCAGCTTGGACCAGTCCGTCGGCCCGTGGCGCATCAGGAACACGAGATCGCCGCGCGTGAAGATGTCGACGAGCTGTTGGTACGGCTCGAACCGCAGCCGGTCCTCGACCTCGCGCGGGCCGGCGGCTTCGACGCTCATGGCCATTTCGCCCATATGGGTTGAGATCTGGGTGATGTTCGGACGCGCGGCCTCCTGCGCGGCGCCGAGCCCGGCAACCGTCAGGGCGGTGACCAGGGCCAGCGGCCCGAGCGGCTTCGTGATCCACATCATGTCGGTCAAATCCTTCGATGGTTTCACCAAGGACCGGCACCCCGTTAAGCGGGGCGACGGGGCCGGGGGACGGGGCGGCCCCGCCGCCATCCCGGCATCATGTCCGCAGAATGGCCGCCCGAGGCGCCGATGTCGCGCGCAAATTGCGGGCAGAGCGTCATGGGCCGTGGCTGGCGGCCCACCTCACCGGCGCCAGGGATCAGGCGTCCGGCGCCTCGGCCCCGTTCCACCCGGCCACGACGGCGGGCGCGCGGTCGCCCCGGACCTCGATCGCATCGAGCGCGGCGTTCAGCTCGCCCAGCTCCGCGTCGGTGAACGAGACCTGCGCGGCGGCGATGTTGTCGCAAAGATAGGTGATCTGCGTCGTGCCCGGAATGGAGACGATATCCGGCGCCCGTGTCATCAGCCACGCCAGCGCGATCTGTCCGGGCGCGGCCTCCGTTCGCGCGGCGAGCCAGAGGCGGTCTCCGTGCCCTCGGCCGGAGAGCGGGACGCAGTGGCTCCGCCCATGCGCGTGCGCACCCGGCCGGGGCGCATCGCGTTGACCCTCACGTCGCCCCGCGCGCAGCGAGGACCGTCGCAGTATCCGGTCGGTGGAAGAGGTCTTGGCATCGGTGCTCCCGCCCCGCGGTCATCGCGGGTCGAGCGCGCGCAGGTATTGCTGCGATCCGGCAAGACGCGGGCTCAGGTCGCGCGTGCGGTCGGCTATACGGCTGGACACGCCTTTCGGCGGGCGCTCACGCGGTTCGGCGGCTGACGCGAGGCGGCAGCATCCTACCGCTCCCGGCGCGACGCCCGTCTAGCTCAAATGAGGTCCGACGAGGATCAGGTCGGGCAATGCGCGCCCGCGTCAATCCATGCCTGCGTCAGTTGACCGAACAGCTCCTGCGTGCCCGGCGCCGGAGTGCGGCCGTCGCCCGGCTCCCATGCCCAGCCCACCAGCCCGTCCTCGGCATTGTGCTCGTGGATCTCGGCCAGCGTACGGTCGCCGTTGCGCGCGGGGTCCTTCAGCTGCACGCAGATTTCGGCCACCGACAGCCCCGTCCATCCCATCGACGCGGGCGCGATATGCCAGGGCTCGTGTCCCGGTATCGACCCCTCGCCACTGACATAGGTCAGATTCTCTGACCCGTGGCAGGTCGTGCATTCCATGCCGACCGCGCCGATATCCGCGACGCCGCGCACGACCGGGGGCTGGTGCGGCTCCATCAGGTCACCCTGCAGCGGGGACGCGCCGACCGGGTGACAGTTCATGCACCGGGGATGGGTGATGACCTTGGCCATCTCGCCGAACAACGCGGCTGCCCGCGCCTCGTCCCCCTCGATCCCGGCGAAGCTGTCGGGTCCGGCCAGTTCGGTCGCGAGGTCCTGCGCGAGGGCGGGCGCCCCCGCCAGAAGGAGCGCCGTAAGCCATGTCGTGATCTTCATGGGATCTTCTCCTCAGACGCTGTTGGCGCGGAACGGCAAGCGGGTCGGCATCGTGCCGATGAGCGCGCGCAAGGCATTCGCGACGGCGGGGGCGATGGGCGGCGTGCCCGGCTCGCCCACGCCGGTCGGCAGCTCCGGACTGTCGAGGATGGCGACCTCGATCTGCGGCATCTCGTTCAGCCGCAGAATGCGATAATCGTCGTAGTTCGACTGCTGCACGACACCCCCCTCGCCCAGCGTGATCTCGTCGAAGAGCATCGAGCCGAGACCGTAGCCGATCCCGCCCTCCATCTGCGCGCGCACGACGTCGGGCGTGACGGCGAGGCCGCAATCGATGGCGCACCAGACGCGCGTGACATTCGGGACGCCGGTGCCGCGATCCTCGACCTCGGCGATCTGGGCGACGTAGCTGCCGAAGCTGCGCACGACCGCGACGCCCATCCGGCGATCGCCGCTACCGGGACCGTCCCAGCCGGCCATCTCGGCCACCCGCTCCAGCACGGCGCGGTCACGCGGCCGGTCGCCCTTCATCAGGTCGAGCCGTCCCTGCACCGGGTCCTTGCCACCCGCGACCAGAAGCTGATCGAGGAACGTCTCGACGGCGTAGCCCGTATGCGTATGCCCGACAGACCGCCACCAGAGGACCGGCACGCCCGCCTCGACCTGCTTCCAGCCCATGCGGGTGGCGCCCAGATCGTAAGGCAGATGGTTCGACCCTTCGAAGGCCGTCGGGTCCAACCCGTCCTGCATCATCATCTCGAACGCGCTGCCCGCGATGATGGACTGGTTGGCGATGTTGTTCTCCCAGCCGACGATATTGCCGTCGGCATCGAGGCCGCCGCGCAAGCTGTGGATCGTCAGCGGGCGGTAGTAGCCGCCGCGCATGTCGTTTTCGCGCGTCCAGACCAGCTTGTAGGCACCGGGACCCGCGGCCTTGGCCACATTCGCCAGTTCCGCGGCGAAGTGGTTGTCGGGCGTGGCGCGGCGGCCGAAGCTGCCGCCGGTATACATCGTATTGATCGCCAGCGCCGACTGGTCGAGGCCGAGCACCGCGGCCATGGTCCCCTGGCTGGTCGTCGGGATCTGCATCCCCGACCAGATCTCGGCGCCTGTCTCGGTCAGCTCGATCACGCCGTCGAGCGGCTCCATCGCGGCATGTGCGAGGTAGGGAAAGACGTATTCCGCCTCGAGCACCTGCGCCGCGCCCTCCAGCGCGCCGTCGAGATCGCCCGATTCCTCGAAGGTCAGGGGATCGTCGCGCAGCGCGGCCGAGAAGTCCGCGATCATCTGCTCGGAGGAGCGGATTTCGGCGCCGCTCTCGTCCCATTCGATCACCAGCGCGTCGCGGCCCTTGAAGGCGGCGAAGGTGTTGTCCGCATAGACGGCCACGCCCGACGGCACGGGACGGACCGCGCTGACGCCCGCAACCGCCAGCGCGGACGCATCGTCGACCGACGCGACCGTGGCGCCGAATTTCGGAGGATGCGCCATCGCGACGACCTGCATGCCGTCGCGGAAGACGTCGATCGTGAACTGCGCCGTGCCCTTGGTCTTGGCCTCGGAATCGAGGCGCATGACGCCCTCACCGCCGACCAGAGTGAAGTCCGCGAGGTCCTTCAACGCGACATCGACCGGCACCGGCGCGCGGGCCGCGGCCTCGGCCAACTCGCCGAAGGTGGCGGACCGGCCGCTCCCGGCATGGGCGACGACCCCCTTCTCGACCGTGATGCCTGACGCGGCCACGCCCCAGTCGTCGGCGGCGGCCGAGACCAGCATCGCGCGCGCGGCCGCCCCGGCCTGGCGCATGGTCATGTAGCTGTTGGACAGACCCGTGGAGCCGCCCGTTCCCTGGATGCCGAAGGCGGTGTTGGCATAGATCACCGGGTCCGACGGCGCCTGTTCTGCCCGCATCTGCGACCAGTCGGCGTCCATCTCCTCGGCCACGAGGATCGGCAGGCCCGTATTCGCGCCCTGCCCGATCTCGATATGCTTCACGAGCACGGTGACGGTGTTGTCTGGGGACACCCGGATGAAGGCGTTGGGCGCGAACGAGCCGTCGGCCATCTGGACCGGCGCCGATTGCGCGCGGCCCCGTCCGGCGAGATGCAGGCCGAGGATCAGGCCGGCCGAACCGGTCAGGAAGCTGCGCCGCGAGGGCGTCGGTGCGAAGGCGAGTTTGGTCAGGGGATGCATGGTTCAGGCCTCCAGCGCATCGGAGGCCTGGCGGATCGCCTGGCGGATGCGGACATAGGTGGCGCAGCGGCAGAGATTGCCGGCCATCGCGTGGTCGATCTCCTCGTCGGTCGGCTTGGGGATCTGCTGCAACAGGGCCGTGGCGGTGACGACCTGCCCCGACTGGCAATAGCCGCATTGCGGCACGTTCACCTCCATCCACGCGGCCTGCACGGCCTCGGCCTCGGGGCCGTCAAGCGCCTCGATGGTCTGGACATAGGCGCCGTCCAGCGTGCCGATCGGGGTGACGCAGGCACGCCGCGTCTGGCCGTCCAGCATGACGGTGCAGGCTCCGCATTGCGCGATGCCGCAGCCGAATTTCGTCCCGGTCAGGCGCAGCTCGTCACGAAGCGCCCAGAGAAGCGGCGTGTCCGGATCGAGGTCCAGCGTCACGTCCTTGTCGTTCACGGTGAGGTTGATGCTCATGGAATGCCCTCCGAGGCTTATCGGGTGACGGTAGACCGCGCGGCGACTGCTTCAACCGCAGGCTGCACGTTCGGCACGGACCCGCTCCCCCGCGCGGGCTCCGGCCCGATCCGCCGACTTGCGGCAGGACCGCGTGGACCGCGGCCGGACGATCCTCGTAAAGGCCGGAACGCAAAACCGATCGGGTTCTGAGAGAGCTTTGCAACGGCGGCGTTCGCGCCTGTACCCATTATGCAATCAGGCCAATGCGATAGAAACCTGATCGAGCCGGACCCGAAGATCGGGGTCGGTTGTGCAAGAGACCGGCTCGACGCGGATTCGCTGAGATCGGCGCATGGGTGCGGTATCGACCGGCCCTCGCAACCTCTCCCCAAGACGTCAATGTCCGGCCTCACGGACGGTCGGACGAGGCATCACCACATGAATATCGCCGCGCAACGGTCTGATCTGAAAGGGAATTGGCGCACCCATCAGGATTCGAACCTGAGACCTCTGCCTTCGGAGGGCAGCGCTCTATCCAGCTGAGCTATGGGTGCCTCAGGCGCGAAGTAGCCGAGAGCCCCGTCCCCCGCAAGTCACTTCGCCAGCCGCGCCATCACCGAGCGGGCGGCGCGCAGGCCAGGGGCGTCGCCGCCACGCCCCAGCCGCTCCATGGTCAGGTCCAGCGCCTCGCGCTGCCGCTCGCGCTCGGACGGCAGGCGCATCAGCCGCTCGAGCGCGTCGCCCACCGGACCGGGCCGACAGGCATCGCCGAGGAATTCAGGCACCGCTCGCGTCTCGCTCACGAGATTGACCAGCGTCACCGTGTCGATCCGCAAGAGCCGCGACAGGATGCGGCGGCTGAACCAGTTCATGTCGTAGGCGATCACCATGGGCGTGTCGCTCGCCGCCAGCTCCAGGCTGACCGTCCCCGACGCGGCGAGTGCTGCGCGCGCCGCTCCGAAGGCCGCCCGCTTGGCCGTCGGATCGGAGGTGACGATCGGCGTGCCGCGCAAGCTTCGGGCCGCGTCGCGCAACCCCGCCTCGAGATGCGGCAAGGTCGGGACCACCACACGCGCGCCGTCCGGCAGCTTGGCCAGCGCCTCGCCGAAGACCGGGGCCAGCCGTGCGACCTCACCACGCCGCGACCCCGGCAGCACGAGCGCGACGGGTGCGTCACCCAGGTCATGCTCAGCCCGGAACGCGGCGATCTCGTCCGCCGTGGCCTGCCGTTCGGCCACGACAGGGTGCCCCACGAAGTCGCAGGTCATGCCCGCTGCCTCCATATAGGGCGGCTCGAACGGCAGGAGCGCGAGCACATGGTCCACGACGCGCGCCATCCGCTCGGCCCGCGCGGGGCGCCAAGCCCAGACCGAGGGCGCGACGTAGTGGATCACGGGCAGGTCGGGCCGTGCCGCCTTGGCGCGCGCGGCGACCCGCAGGCAGAAATCGGGGCTGTCGATGGTGATGAGCGCGTCGGGCGCGGCCGTGGCGATGGCGGCGACGGCGTGATCGCGGCGACGCAGCAGGTCCGGCAGGCGCGGCAGAACCTCGGCCAGCCCCATGACCGACAGCACCTCCATCGGAAACAGGCTCTCCAGCCCTTCGGCCGCCATCAGGGGCCCGCCGACCCCGCTGAACCGGATATCGCGGTCGAGCGTCTTGAGCCCGGCCATCAGCGCCGCGCCCAGCTTGTCGCCGGAGGGTTCGCCCGCGATCAGGAAGAGATGGGTCACGGGCTCCACGATGCGAGGAAGAGCCCCGTCGCGCGGAGCTGGGCCGCAACGTCATCACGCTCCAGCACGAGCACGCCACCGCCCTCGACCGCGATGCCGTTCAGCCCCGCCGCCGCCGCCGCGCGCACCGTCTGCGGCCCGATCGCGGGGAGGTCGATGCGGCGGTCCTGCCCGGGCTTCGGGGCCTTGAAGAACACACCACCCTCGGGCCGCGCGAACTCAGGCATTCCCTGCGCGGGGCCGCCGCCCGACAGCCAGTCCGCCGCCCCGCCAAAGAGATCGCCGCCGAAGATCCCGCCGCCGGAGGCCGGGCGCGGCGCGGTGGGACGTCGTGCGAGGCTCGCCAGCATCCAGTCCGTGCCCGGCGCAGCCTCGACGGCCAGCACCTGCCCGCCCGCAACGACGCAGCCCTGCCCGATATCCAACTCGGACAGCCCGCGATGCACCTCGGCCGCGCGTGCGATATCGGCGAGGTCGCGCTCGGACGGATCGCCCGACGTCGGCAGATCGAGCAGGTCGGGGCGCAGATCCTGCGCGCCGACGACCTCCAGCCCCGCCTCCTCGAAGAAGGCGATCACGGTCCGCAGCGCCGCGTCATCCCCCGCCTGCAACGCCTGCATCATGCGCGGCACCAGCGGCAGCGTCGCGGCATCGACCGCGCCCGGGTCCAGCGGCGGCCGCGCGATGCGGCCGGCAAAGCAAACACGCGTCACGCCATCGGCGCGCAGGTCGGCGATGAGGGACCCAAGCGTCTCGATCCTGAAGCCGCGCGACTGACCGACGCCCGTGGGCGCGAACCCGTCGAGATGGCAGGCGAACCAGTCCGTGCCCGCCAGCGCCGAGGCGAGGGTCCGGGGCAGCGCCCCCTGCCCCGCGATCAGCGCCGTCCGCGTCACTTCGGCACCAGGAACGACCGGTCGCTGGCGCCGGTGATGAATTCGACCATGTCCTGAACGTAGGAACTCTCGCTTTCGTCGCCGAGACGGCGTGCGCGTTCAAGAAACGTCCCCTCGCCCTGCTTCAGCGTCAGGAACGCGACCCGCAGCGCCTGGATATCCGCCCGTGCCACACCCCGCCGCTTGAGACCCACGAGGTTCAGCCCGTCGAGTTCGGCCCGCGGCCCGGTGACAAGGCCATGGGGCAGCACATCGTTCGTCACCATCGACAGCGCGCCGATGATGGCGCCGCGGCCGATCCGCACGAACTGATGGATGCCCGAAAGACCGCCGATGATGACATCGTCCTCGACGATGCAGTGTCCGGCCAGCGCCGTCTGGTTCACCACGATCACGCGGTCTCCGACGATCACGTCATGGGCGATGTGACAGCCCGCCATGAAGAGCCCGTCATCGCCCACCTTCGTGACGCCGCCGCCACCCGCCGTGCCGGTGTTCATCGTCACATGCTCGCGGATGCGATTGCGCGCGCCGATCACCAGCTTCGTCTTCTCGCCGCCGAACTTCTTGTCCTGCGGGATCTCACCGATGGACGCGAAGGGGAAGATGACGGTGCCCGCGCCGATCTCCGTGTCGCCTGTGACGACGACATGGGACTTGATCTCGACCCCTTCGGCCAGACGCACCTCCGCGCCAATGATCGAAAACGGGCCGACCATGCAATCCGGCCCGATCACGGCCCCCTCCTCCACGAGGGCGGAGGGATGAACGCGGGCGCTGGCGTCGATCACTTCGGCAGGTCCATCATGGCGGTGAAGTCGGCCTCGGCGGCCATCTCGCCCCCGACGCTGCCGACGCCCCGGAAGCGCCAGACCTTGGCGCCGGGCTTGCCGCGCGTGACCTCGATCTTGAGCTCCAGCACGTCGCCGGGGATAACCTTGCGGCGAAACTTGGCGCCGTCGATCCCCATGAAATAGACGAGGAAGTTCTTGTCGGCGAGATCGTTGGACACCCCCACCATCACCGCCGCCGTCTGCGCCATCGCCTCGATGATCGTGACGCCCGGCATGATCGGCGCGCCGGGAAAATGGCCCTGGAGATGCGGCTCGTTGAAGGTGACGTTCTTGATGCCGACGGCGCTGGTGTTGGCGACGATCTCCTGCACCCGGTCGACCAGCAGGAACGGATAGCGATGCGGAATGATCCGCTGGATCATGTGGATGTCGGCGTCCGTGGCGATCTCGGTCATGCGGGGCTCCCTTGGGTCGCGTCGGATTTACGTGCGGGCGTCGAGGCGCGCAAGCGATGGCGGCTCAGTCGTCGGGGGCCGGGGCGACATCGGGGGCCGGCGACTCCTCCGGCACGGCGGGCGCGTCGGGCACGGGACGCGGCTGCGGCGGCGCGGTCTCGACCTGCTCGCCTTCGCCCAGCACGGCATCGACCCGCTCGGCGGCCAGCGCCGTGATGTCGACCTGGTCGCTGCTGGCCAGCACGAAGCGGCGATCGAGGATCACCAGCGCGCCCGTCTCGCGCGCGAGATCCACCAGCACGGGGTTCGCCTGCTCGAAGAAGATCGCCTGCGCGCGCTCGTTCTGCTGGGTGATCGCGCGGGCCTTGGCGTCCTGCGTGGCACGGATCTCGTTGACGCGCGTGTCGAAGGCCGCGGCCAGCTGGCGAAACGCGTCCGGCGTCTCGTTGGCGCGGCGGGCGGTCAACGCCTGCTCCTCGGCCTCGAGCGCGGCTTCGATCGCGCGGTTCTCCTGCGACAGCTCGTCGGACGCGGCCTCGATGTCGCGGGCGACACGCTGGCCGAACCGGCTGTTCTGGTAGAGCGCGTCGCGATCGAGCACGACAACCGCCGATTGCGGGATGCCGACCTGCGGCTGCGGCATCGCCTGTTGCGCGCTCGCCCCGCTCCCGAGGCCGAGCGCCAGCGCGACCAGGAGGCCGCGCATCAGAACCGCGTCTGGATCGTCAGGTCGAAGGTCTGCTCGCGGTCGTAGGTGCGCTTGTTGATCGCCCGCGTGAAGTTGAAGCGGAGCGGGCCGATCTGCGTGTCCCAGAGGAGGCCGACGCCGACGGCGGAGTTGAGGAAGAAGCTGTCATCCACCGGGTTCGCGCCCGCGGGGCCGCCGTTGACGTTGTCGAGGCCCCAGACCGACGCCATGTCGACGAAGGCCGCGCCCGACAGGCCATATTCCTCGGGAATGAACCCGAGCGGGAACTGCGCCTCGAAGCGGGCGGCGACGAAGTAGTTGCCACCAAGCGCGCCGTTCGACGCGTTGAGGTCGCGCGGGCCGATGCCACCGGATTCGAAGCCCCGGATGATCGACTGGTTGTTGAAGAACCGGTTCCCCTGGGTCGAGTTCGTGCCGCCCCCCGAAACCAGAGCGCCGCCTTCGAGGGTGGCGGCCAGCACGATTTCCTCGTTGCGGACGGCCGCCTGCCCGGTCAGTTCGAAGGTGTTCTTGACGAATTCCGCGTCGCCGCCGAGCCCTGCGAATTCCTGCCCGAACTGGGCGCGGATGCCGCGGGACGGGTCGAGACCGCGCCCGATCGTGCTGTAGGAATAGTTGTAGAGCACCGAGGACGTGGTCGTGCTACCGAGATCCTGCACGAGGATGTCGGACAGGACCGTCGTGCCCGAGCGCGGGCTGAGCTTGTCGTCGGTATAGGTGTAGCCCACGAACAGCCGGCTGAACTCGCCGACCGGGAATTCCAGCCCCGTGCGGAAGCCGGCCGTGCGGGTGTTGAAGGTCAGGCTGGCGCTGTCGGTCTCGGTGTAGAAGATCGAAAAGGACAGCGCGAGATCGCGGTTCAGGAAGAACGGCTCGACGAAGGTCAGGTTGGACGAGGAGCTGGTGGACCCGGTGTCGAACGCGAAGGAGAAGACCTGCCCGCGCCCGAGGAAGTTGGTCTCGGAGAAGCTGAGCGATACGCCCGCGCCGCTCTGCTCGGAATAGTTGAGGCCGAAGCCCAGCGAACCGGTCGGCTGTTCCTCTACATCGACATCGACGATGACCTGCTCGGGACCGGTGCCCTCGCGCGCCGTCACGTCGGCCTGGCTGAAATACCCCAGCGCGCGGATGCGTTCGGCGGTGGCGCGGATTTCGCGCGGGTTGAAGGGGTCGCCTTCGACCGTGTCGAATTGACGGCGGATGACGCGGTCCAGCGTCGTCGCGTTGCCTTCGATGTCGATCCGCTCGACGAACAGGCGATCGCCGCGTTCCAGCACGAAGTCCACGTCCAGCGTCAGGTCGCGGTCGTTTCGGGTGATCTGCGGCACGGCGCGGATGAAGGTCAGGCCCTGCCGCGTCGCCAGAAGCTCGAGCCGTTCGATCGTGCGCTCGATCGCCTGCGGCGAGAAGATGTCGCCCCGGCCGACGCGGATCGCGTCCTGGTATTCGGGCACGTTGATCTGCGGCAGGTCCGAGACGGCGTTGACCTGACCGAACCGGAACTGCTGCCCCTCCTGGATGCGGAAGGTCAGGAAGTAGGCGTCGCGACCCGGTGCCAGCTCGGGCGTGGCCGAGAGAAGCTGGAAGTCGGCATAGCCGCGCGACAGGTAGAAGTCGCGCAGAAGCTGGCTATCGAAGGCGATCCGGTCGGCGACGAAGGTGTCCGACCCGATCAACGCCCGGAAAATACCGGCCTGCGTCGTCTCGAGGACGCGGCGCAGGCGGCGGTCGGAATAGGCGCGGTTGCCCACGAAGCTCAGGCGCTCGACCTCGGAGACGCGGCCTTCGGACACTTCGAAGACGAGATCGACGCGATTGTCGCTGCGGCGGATGATCTTGGGTTGCACCGTGGCCGACAGGCGCCCGGCCTGCGAATAGGCCTCGGTGATGCTCGCGGCGTCACGCTCCGCCACGGCGGGATTGTAGACGCGGCGCGGCTGGCTGGTGACCAGCGTGCGGAGGTCATCGTCGTCGATGCGACGGTTCCCCTCGATCGAGATGCGGTTGATGGTCGGGTATTCCTGCACGATGACCAGCAGGCTCCCGCCCTGCGGCACGATCTCGACCGTCTCGAACAGGCCCGAGGCCTGCAGGCGCTGGAACCCGTCGTTGAGCTGTCCCGCGCTGATGGCGGCCCCGCGCGCGACGCCGAGCTGCTGCAGGATCGTGGCATCCTCGATCCGCTGGTTGCCCTGGATGTCGACCGTGTTGAAGCGGAAGGTCTGCGCTTCGGCGGCAACCGCGCCCAAAAGGACGAGAGCCAGCCCGATCAGAGCGATACGAAGTGTCGAGAGCGTGTTCCGGATCGAAGCCATCTGCCCCCGACCGACCCCGTCGAGGACCTTGCCATCGTCAACCATATCCGTCCCCACCGTCCCAACTCGTCTTGCGTCGAGTCACTACCGAAGGGCCGGTAGGTTGTCAAAGCGCCAAAGGCCCCGCGGAGGGGCCTTTGACACGATGTGCGTTCTCGCGATGTCGGGCCGGGGGGAGCCCTGTCACGCCAGCCTCAGAAGGACTGAACCCAACCTGCCAGGACCATGGCGGCCGCGATCGCGAAGACCGACAGAAAGCGATCGATGTTCAGGCCCATGAAGACCGAGAGACCACGATATCCGTTCTGCATATGCCGCATGTGAATCACCCTTGAGGTTGGTCCTCACGGGATGGCGGCGAAACGGGGCGAGATTGGGGCGACCTTTGGGCCATTTTGTTGCCCGGCGACGTCCCGCCCGTGACCCGTCAGGGACAGGTCAGGTCATTCCACAGCGCGAACACCATCAGCGCGCCCATGATCGCGAGGCCGAGCGTCATCAGCACCTTGACCGCGCCGTCCGAGGGCGGCTTGCCGGTCACCGCCTCATAGGCGTGGAACACGAGGTGCCCGCCGTCGAGCACGGGAATCGGGAAGAGGTTCAGCATCCCCACCGCCGCCGACAGGACCGCGATGAACCAGATGAAGTTCGAGAAGCCCTGACTGGCCGCCGCGCCCGAGATCTCGGCGATCGAGACCGGTCCCGAGAGATTGCAGGTGCTGATCTGGCCGGTGATGATGTGGCTCAGCGCCGAGATCGACCCCGCGAGAATATCCCAGGTCTGCGACACGCCGTAGCTGACCGCCTCGAGCGGGCCGGCGCGTTCGGTCACCGGATCGAAGAACAGCGCGCCCGAGATGCCCATCAGGTAGCGCGTCTCGAACCCGCCCTCGGGCAGCGGCAGGTCCATGCTGCGCGGCGCGATGACGAAGTCCAGCATCTCGCCGTCGCGCCAGACCGACAGGGCCAGCGGCGCGCCCTCGCCCGCCGCGACCGCCGATTGCAGCTCGGCGAAGGAGTGGATTTCGGTGCCGTCCACGGCGCGGATCACGTCGCCGGGCCGCAGGCCGATGTCCCAGGCCGCCGATTTCGGCTGCACCACTTCGACGCGGGCCGGCATCGGCAGGGCGGCATCGACGGTGATGATCTCGCCGTCGCGGCGCACCTCGTAGGGCACGGTCGGCGCCGCCGGCAGGTCACGCGCGGCCTGCGTCAGCTCCGACATGCTGGATACGGGCTGACCCGCGATGGTGACGACTTCGTCGCCCTCCTGCAGGGTGACGACCTCGGTCGGGAGATCCTTCAGCTCGCCGACCACCGCATCTTCGACGGCCTGCCCGGCGAACAGAACGAAGCCCCCGAAGACGAGGATCGAGAGGATGAAGTTGAAGACCGGTCCCGCCGCCACGGTCGCCGCGCGTCGCCAGAGCGACGCACCGGTCATGGTGGTCGCCCGCTCGGCCTCGGACATTTCGGAGACGGTACCGTCCGCACCCACCGAGGCCGCGTTGGCGTCGCCCCGGAACTTGACGTAGCCGCCAAGCGGCAGCGCCGCGAGCTGCCACTTGGTGCCGTGCCGGTCCATCTTCGACCAGATCACCGGGCCGAAACCGATGGAGAACACGTCCGCCTTGATGCCGCACCAGCGCCCGACGATGTAGTGGCCGTACTCGTGGATCGCGACGATGATCGAGAGCGCGACGACGAAGGCCGCAAGCGTTCCGATGACACCACCGAACTGCGGTATGAGGCTGGCTTCCATGGAAATTCGTCTTCCTGCTCAGGTCTGGGCGATGGCGCGGGCGCGCGCCCGGGCATCGCGATCTGTTTGAAGCACCATATCGAGGTTCAATTCGGCAGCATCAAGGCAACCGGCCCGATCCATCGCCTCGAGCACCCGCTCGACGGTGGGCGCCATGTCGGTGAAGCGGATCGCGCGGTCGAGGAAGAGATCGAGCGCCGCCTCCTTGGCCGCGTTGAACGCCGCGCCCGACAGCCCGCCCCGCTTCATCACCCAGCGCGCCAGGTCGAGCGCGGGATAGCGCGCCGCCTCGGGGGCGTGGAAGTCAAGGCAGGCCACGCGCGCCAGGTCCAGACGGTCGACCGGCAGGTGCCGCCGTTCGGGCCAGTTGAGCGCATAGCCGATGGCGTGACGCATGTCGGGCGCGCCCAGATGCGCCATCAGCGCGCCGTCCGCGAATTGCACCAGCGCGTGGACGAGGCTCTGGGGGTGGATCACCGTGTCGATGCGCTCAGCGGGCAGCCCGAAGAACTCCTTCGTCTCGATCAGCTCCATCGCCTTGTTGAACATCGATGCTGAATCGATCGTGATCCGCTGGCCCATGTCCCAGTTCGGATGGGTCCCGGCCTCCTCGGGGGTGGCGTCGGACAGCCGCTCTAGCGGCCAGTCGCGCAGCCCGCCGCCCGATCCGGTGATGATGACCTGCTCGACCGCCGCCCGGTTCTCGCCGACCAGCGCCTGGAAGACGGCGGAATGCTCGCTGTCGACGGGCAGGATGGTCGCGCCGTGGCGCGCCGCCTCGGCCAGCAGAAGCGGCCCCGCGCAGACGAGGCTCTCCTTGTTGGCCAGTGCCAGCGTGGTGCCGTGGCGCAGCGCGCGCAGCCCCGGCACCAGACCGGCCGAACCGACGATGGCACTCATGATCCAGTCGGTGGGGCGGTCGGCGGCCTCGGCCAGCGCGTCCGCCCCGGCCGCCGCCTCGACACCGGAGCCCGCCAGCGCGGCCCGCAAATCGTCCAGACGGTCGGCATCCGCGGTCACCGCCACCTCGGCGCCCAGTCGGATCGCATCCTCCGCCAGACGCGCGATATTGCCCGCCCCCGTCAGCGCCACGACATCGTAAGCCTCCGGGTCGCGCGCGATCAGGTCGATGGTGTTTTGCCCGACGCTGCCCGTCGCGCCGAAGATCGAGATGCGTCGCATCAGACCCCCGGAATGGGCGGGAATTCGGACAGGCTTTCGATCACCAGCAGCATCAGGGCCGCGCCCAGCATCGCGTCGAACCGGTCGAACAGCCCGCCATGCCCCGGCAGGAGGTGCGAGCTGTCCTTGACGCCCATCTTCCGCTTCACCGCGCTTTCCGCGATGTCGCCCATCTGCGCCATCATGGCGAGGGCGACGGAGATGCCGATCGTCTCGGCGCCCGCGTCCTGCCAGATCATCCAGACGACGCCCACGAACCCCGCGCCGATCCATCCGGCGATGGTGCCCGACCAGGTCTTCTTGGGGCTGACGCGCGGCCAGAACTTGGGCCCGCCCAGCATCCGCCCCGCGAAGTACCCCGCCACGTCAGACATCACGACGACCGCGATCAGCCACAGCATCCAGGCCAACCCGAAATTCGTCAGATGCTCCATCAGGCTGAGCCCGGCCAGGACGATTGCCGCCGAGAAGCTGACGACGATGCGGCGATGCGCGCGGATGAAGGCGACGGCCACCATCGGGACCGCCATCAGAAGCGGCAGCGCAAAGCCGATCGGCATGAAATTCGACGCGAAGAGCGCCCCGCCCCCGACCAACGCCATCAGGCGCGCGCGCTTGGGGCCGGTGCGCACCATCGTCGCCAATTCCCAGAGCATGAGGCCGACGCAGATCGAGATCAGCGCCGCGAACCAGACGCCGCCCAGCCAAATCGCGACACCGCCCACCACCAGAAGGAGGACCGCCGTCGTCAGGCGCGGCGCGAGATCCTGGAACCGGCCCGCGACCTGCGGCTCGACCAGGGGCACGTCGCCGAAATCGAGCAGCGGCGGTTCGGCTTCCGGCCGGTCCGGCGGCACCTCGTGCAGGCGGTCCTCGTCGGTCACGCCCGGACACCCCCGAAGCGGCGGTCGCGCCCGCCGTAGCGCGCCAGCACCTCCTCGAAGCGCGCGCGCGTGAAGTCGGGCCAGAGCGTGTCGACGAACTCGTATTCCGCATAGGCCGACTGCCAGAGCAGGAAGTTCGAGATCCGCGCCTCGCCGCTGGTGCGGATCACGAGGTCCGGGTCCGGCAGGACATGGGTGTCGAGATAGCGCGGCAGCGTTTCGTCGCAGACGTCTTCGGGGTCGAGCCGCCCCGCCGCCACGTCGCGGGCCAGCCGCTTGGTCGCACGCGCGACCTCGTCGCGGCCGCCGTAGTTCAGCGCGATCGTCAAATTGACCTTCGCGTTATGCGCCGTCAGCGCCTCGATCCAATGCATTAGGTCGCGCAGCTTCTTGTCGAGCCGCACGCGGTCGCCGATGAAGCGCACGCGCACGCCTTCCTTCAGGAGGTTCTGCGCCTCGCCCTCGATATAGCGCCGGAAGAGCGTCATCAGACCCGAAACCTCGGCCTGCGTCCGCTTCCAGTTCTCCGTCGAGAAGGCGAAGATCGTGACGTACTCGACCCCGAAATCCGGACAGGCCTCGACGATCTCGCGGACCCGGCGGGCGCCGGCGCGGTGCCCCAGCAGACGCGGCCGTCCCCTTTGCTGCGCCCATCGGCCATTGCCGTCCATGATGATCGCGACGTGGCGCGGGCCAGTGGGAGCGTCGGTCATGGGTGGGTCCTCGGGTCGGCGGTCGGTCGGGGCGGCTTAGCATGAATGGCGCGACGGATGGTTAATCCCGTCGGTGAGACGCCGGTCGGCGGCGTCTCAGACCTGCATGATCTCGCCTTGCTTGGCCTCCAGCGCGTCGTCCACCGCCTTGATGTAGCGGTCGGTCATCTCCTGGACCTCCTGCTCCCACATCTTGCGGTCGTCCTCGGGCGGATCGCCCTTCTTGATCTGGTCCATCCCGTCGCGGCGCACGTTGCGCACCGCGACGCGCGCGCCTTCGGCGTACTGACCGGCGACCTTCGTCAGATCGCGTCGCCGCTCCTCGTTGAGCTCGGGGATCGGCAGCATGATGATCGTGCCGTTGAGCTGCGGGTTGATGCCCAGCCCGCTCTCGCGGATCGCCTTCTCGACCTTGCCCACGAGGCTCTTGTCCCAGACGTTCACCGTCACCATCCGCGGCTCGGGCACGTTGACCGTGCCGACCTGGTTGATCGGCGTGGGCGAGCCGTAGGCGTCCACCATCACCGGCTCGAGCATCGAGGCCGAGGCGCGTCCGGTCCGAAGACTTCCGAATTCCTGCCGAAGGTTGGCCATCGCGCCATCCATCCGGCGCTCCAGATCGGCGGTGTCGAGGTCGAAGTCGTCGGCCATTCTCGTGCGCTCCCGGTCGTTTCGGACGCTATAGCCCCCCGCGGCGCGGGTGGGAAGTCGGCAGGCACCGTTCACCGAATGTTCAGGAAGTGCTGCGATCCCTGCCCGACCGCAGCGGAGACCGCCATGACCGTCAACATGATCTTTCTCGGCACCTTCGCCGACGTGGATACCGACGAGTCGAACTTCGTGACGGAAAACGCGCGCTCGCTCGAAGGGCGGTACGACGACCTGACCCTCACGCAGGTGATCGAGAACGATCGCGACGGCGACGGCGCGATCCAGGACAACGAGGCGCAGGCGGGGGACTCCGACCCGGACTTCCTGACCTACGACGTGGGCTTCGGTCAGGAAAGCTACGAGCTCGACTCGACCTCCCGGTTCGAAGCTCTCGTCTTCCTGACCGACGGCACGTCGCGGCTGGTCGAGATCGCGGTCCTCCAGACGACCATCGGCGATGTCTTCGTGCGCGACGTCGACAACGCGCTCGATGGTCTCGACTTCCGGTCCATCGAACTCACCCGGTTTATCCGCTCGGACTTCTCCGGCTCGAGAACCGGCAACTCGATCGACAACACCACCGTCGCCTGTTTCGCCGCGGGCACCGCCATCGCCACACCGACCGGACCCGTCCCGGTCGAGAGATTGCGTCCGGGCGATCACGTTCTGACGCGCGACCACGGGGCGCAGACCCTCCGCTCGGTCTTTCGCCGCAAACTGGTGCGCGCGGGGCGGCACGCCCCTATCGAGTTCGCGCCCGGCAGCCTCGGGCAGGGTCGTCCCTCGGCCACCCTGCGCCTCTCGCCGCAGCACCGCGTGCTGCTCGACTCGCCCATCGTGTCTCGGATGTTCGGCCGGGCCGAGGTGCTGGTCGCGGCCAAGCGCCTCGTCGACGGCATCGCGATCCGGCAGGCCGACGGGGCCGCATCGGTCGCCTATTACCACCTGCTATGCGCGCAGCACGAACTGATCCTCGCCGAAGGCTGCTGGACCGAGACGCTGCTGACCGGGGATCAGGCGGTGGCCGCACTTGGCGCCCTCGCGGCCGCGGGCGACCCGGCCCGGACGATCCCGCCCACCCCCCGCGCGGACCGGCTGATCGCGCGCCACCGCAAGAACGGCCGCGCGCTTCAACCGCCGGCCTAGGCGCGGTGGCGGGGCGAAGGCGTCATCGGGTCCAAGCCCGGACGAAGCGGGTTTATCCGCGTCGGGTCCGGCCGAGCATCGAATGGCATACAATCCGCCGGGCCTTGTCTGTGATGGCGGCACAGGTGGCGAGCCGGCTCCGGAACCGGACGGACGGCGCCTGTCGACCGTGATCCAGGACCGGCGCGAGACCCCGCAATCGGCGACGGAGGGGCGATATGACGCGCGAGACAGAGGGGCGTCGAGCGGTACGCCCTGCCGGACCTAGCCCTCGACGCGCGTATAGGTCCCCTCGCCGGCGAGGATCGAGCGGAAGCCGCCCGGCGCGTCCAGCGAGAAGACGATGATCGGCAGCCCGTTCTCGCGCGCCAGCGCGATGGCCGAGGCATCCATGACCTTCAGATGCTTCGACAGCACCTCGTCATAGGAAATCCGGTCGTAGCGCTTGGCGTCGGGGTTCGTGACCGGGTCGCTGTCATAGACGCCGTCGACCTTGGTGCCCTTGAAGATCGCTTCGCAGGACATCTCGGACGCGCGCAGCGTCGCGGCCGTATCGGTCGTGAAATAGGGGTTGCCGGTGCCCGCCGCGAAGATCACGACGCGCTTCTTCTCGAGGTGCCGCACCGCGCGGCGACGGATATAGGGCTCGCAGACCTGGTCCATCGGGATGGCCGAGATGACCCGCGTGTGCAGGCCCAGCGCCTCGAGCGCGCCCTGCATCGCCAGCGCGTTCATCACCGTCGCCAGCATTCCCATGTAGTCGGCCGTCGTCCGCTCCATCCCCTGCGCCGAGCCCTGAAGCCCGCGGAAGATGTTGCCGCCGCCGATCACCATGCAGACCTCAACGCCCATCTCCTGGACGGACTGGACCTCGCGGGCAATGCGCTCGACGGTGGGGGGATGCAGGCCGAAGCCCTGGTCGCCCATCAGCGCCTCGCCCGAGATCTTGAGCATGACACGGCGCAGGACGGGCGTGGCGGCCTTCCCTTCGGTGACGACATCCGACATCTGAAGACCCCCGCGCAGTTGCGGCGCCACGTATGGCGGAATAGCCAAGGCGGGGCAACCGGCTTGGGGGGCCATCGGATTGACGTGAAGGTCGCCCGGCAAGATGCTGATACCATTCGATATACCCGACGACCGACCGGTGCTGATCGCAGGCCCCACCGGCAGCGGCAAGTCGTCGCTCGCGCTCGCCTTGGCCGAGGCGCGGGGCGGCACGGTCGTCAATGCCGACGCGATGCAGGTCTTCGCCGACTGGCGCGTCCTGTCGGCCCGGCCCGCGCCCGAGGAGACCGCGCGCGCGCCCCACGCGCTCTATGGCCATGTCGGCTGGACGACGGCCTACAACGCGGGCGACTGGCTGCGCGACGTGACCTCCCTGATCGGGCCGGGGTCGGTGATCGTGGGCGGCACGGGCCTCTATTTCCGGGCGCTGACCGAAGGTCTGGCCGACATCCCGGCGACACCGCCCGCGATCCGCGCCGAGGCCGAGGCGCGGTTGGAGGCGATCGGGCTGGAGGCGCTGGCGGCGGAGCTGGACCCCGAGACGCGGGCGGGGATCGACGCGGCCAACCCGAAACGCGTGACGCGCGCATGGGAGGTTGCGCGCGCCACGGGACGGTCGATCCGGGACTGGCAGGCCGACACGCCGCCGCCCCGCCTGCCGCTCGATGCCTGCACGCCGTTGGTGCTCGACGCACCGAAGGATTGGCTGACGCCCCGGCTGGAGCGACGCTTCGACGCGATGCTGGCGGGCGGCGCGCTGGACGAGGTGCGTGCCATCCTGCCCCGCTGGGACCCGACGCTCAACGCCGCGCAAGCCATCGGCGCGCCCGAGCTCGTGGCGTATCTGCAGGGTGAGATCACGCTCGCGGCGGCTCGCGACCGCGCCGTCATCGCCACCCGCCGCTACGCCAAGCGCCAGCGGACATGGTTCCGCGCCCGCATGGCCGGCTGGACCCGGATCGACGCGACCGGGCTTTGACAGACCGGCCCGCGGCGTGGTCCCCTGCCCGCGATGTCGCTCATACGCCTCTTCGAATCTCGCGACCTGACCGAGGCCGAACGCCTCGCGGGGCTGTCGCTCGAAACCGTGTCGCCGCTCGCCCGCCATGGCCGGTGGCGGCGCGAGACGCCTCATGCCGAGGCCCTGCCCGTCCTGATCTGGATCGCGCGGGGTCATGGCCGGATCACCATCGACGCCCGCGCCCACGGCCTCGTCGCCCACACCGCGATCGCGCTTCCGGCGGGCACGCCCTTCGCACTTCAGCCCGGCCAGACGACCGAGGGCGTGCTGATGCGCGTTCCCGAACTCTTCGAGGCGCCCATGCCCGCGAGCCCGCGCCTTCTGCGCCTCGTGGATGCGGGCACCCAGACCGAACTTACGGGCCTATTGGATCACCTTGCGCGGCCCGGCGATTTGGCCGTGCCGGCCGATGGACGCGCAGCCCTTGGGCGGCTCGTGCTCGTCTCGGCGCTGCTGGAGCGCGAGGCCACACGCCACGCCCCGCAGAAGACGAGCGCGGGCACCCGGCTCGCGGCCGCCTTCGCTCGCGCCGTCGAGCGGGATCTCGGGCAATCGAATGTCGAGGCGCTGGCCGCCTCGCTCGGTGTCACGCCCACCCATCTGACGCGCACCGTCAAGGCCGCCTGCGGCATGACCGCGGCGCAATACGCGGGCGAACGCGTGATGCACGAGGCGCGCCGGCGCCTCGTGGATACCGACGCGCCCGCCGCCAACATCGCCGCCGAGCTGGGGTTCGGGTCACCCGCCTACTTCAGCCGGGCCTTCCGGCGCGTCGCCGGCCAGACGCCATCGACCTTTCGTGCGGCGGCGCGGCGAACGCAGCGCGGCTGAGCGATGCCGCAATGCGGCAATCGCGAGAGCAGGAAAACGACGCCAACTGCCGTTCACAATGTCGCTTTTGAACCCTGTCAAGTCGATAAGCCCCGTTGACCGTGGGGGGCGAGTCGTCCCCTATGGGGTCCATCGCGCGGCCTGGACCGGGTTTGCGCAGCCGATCCGCGGAAGACGGATCGGACACGAATAACAGGGAGACGACACACATGACGAAGCACGACACCAAGATGGTGGACGGCATTCACCCCGGCGCCAAGATGTTCGCCGAGGAGCACAAGCGCGGCCTGATGGACCGTCGCGAATTCCTGACCCGCGCAACCGCGCTCGGCGTCTCGATCCCCGCGGCCTACGCCATGATCGGCGCCACGCCCGCCCGCGCCGAAGCCCACGCCCAGCAGGGCGGCACGCTGCGGATGCAGATGGAGGTCCGCGCGCTCAAGGATCCGCGCACCTTCGACTGGACGCAGATGACCTACGTCGCGGCCGGCTGGCTCGAGAGCCTCGTGGAGTACAACTCCGACGGCACGTTCCGCGGCATGCTCCTCGAGAGCTGGGAGACGAATGACGACGCCACGCAGTACACGCTCAAGGTTCGTCCCGGCGTGACCTGGAACAACGGCGACGCCTTCACGGCCGAGCACGTGGCCTTCAACTTCCGCCGCTGGGCCGAGGCCGATGCCGAGGGCAACTCGATGGCCGCCCGCGTCACCTCCATCGTCGATCCCGACACCAACATGGCCGCCGAGGGCGCCATCGAGGTCATCGACGATCTGACGCTGGTGCTGAACCTCAATGCGCCCGACATCACGCTGATTCCGGGCATCGCCGACTATCCGGCGCATGTCCTGCATCCCGATCAGGACGCGTCCGACCTGCTGGGCAACCAGCTCGGCACGGGCCCCTATCTCAACGAGACGCATGAAGTGGGCGTCCGTTCGGTTCTGGTCCGCAACGAGGATCACAACTGGTGGGGCTACGACGCCGGCTGGGGCGCGCATCTCGACCGGATCGAATATATCGACTACGGCACCGACCCCTCCGCGTGGCTTGCCGCCGCCGAATCCGAGGAGATCGACACGATCTACGAGAATGTCGGCGAGTACGTCGACATCTTCGACGGCATCGGCTGGGGCAAGTCCGAGGTCACGACCGGCTCGACCATCGTGATCCGTCCCAACCAGGACGCCGAGGTCAACGGCCAGAAGCCCTATGCCGACAAGCGCGTGCGCCAGGCCCTCGCGATGGCCTGCGACAACAACGTGCTGCTCGAACTGGGCTATGCCGGTCAGGGCACGCCCGCCGACAACTGCCACGTGGGCCCGGTGCACCCAGAATACGACCCGTCGGTCACGCGCATCCCGCATGATCCCGCAGGCGCTAAGGCCCTGATGGAAGAAGCGGGCTTCGGCGATTTCGAGCACGAGCTGTTCTCGATCGACGACGACTGGCGCCGCAACACCACCGACGCCGTCGCGGCCCAGCTGCGCGACGCCGGTATCCCGGTGAAGCGGACGATCCTGCCCGGCTCGACCTTCTGGAACGACTGGACGAAGTACTCCTTCTCCTCGACCAACTGGAACCACCGCCCGCTGGGCACGCAGGTTCTGGGTCTCGCCTACAAGTCGGGCGTCGCCTGGAACGAGTTCGCGTTCTCGAACGCTGAGTTCGACGCCCTGCTGGCCGAAGCCAACGCCATCGCGGATGCCGATGCGCGCCGCGAGGTGATGAGCAAGATCCAGGCCATCGTCATCGACGAGGGCGTCACGATCCAGCCCTACTGGCGCTCGCTCTACCGTCACACGACGGACGGGTTCGTGGGTCTCGATATGCACATCGCGTATCTGCCCCAGCTCTATAAGTGGGGCGTCGCCGCCTGATCACACGACCGGGGCCGCACCGATGGTGCGGCCCCGCTCTTTTGGACGAGGGGCCCACAGAAGGCTCCCGCGACGAATAATACGACCAACCGGGGGACCCTATGGGCCTGTTCATCCTGCGCCGCGTCGGAGTCATGCTCCTGACCGCGCTCTGCCTGACATTCGTGGTCTTCCTGCTGACCAATCTCGAGCCCAATCTCGAGAAGCTGGCCAAGAACCAGGCCAACAACCGCATGACGGACGAACAGGTCGAATCCTGGCTCGGCAATCGCGGCTATCTCGATGCCACCCCGATCAAATACGCACGCTGGCTGGGCCTCGCCCCCGCCTACACGCGCGAGGAAGGCGGCGAAGTCGTCTATTCCCGCTGCGCCCGGCCCGGCGTCGCCGCCGACGAGGCCCCGGCCTTCTGCGGCATCCTGCAAGGCAACTGGGGCTTCTCGACCGTCTTCAAGGCCGACGTGCTCGACATCCTCGCGGAACGCGGCGGCCAGACGGCCAAGCTGATGTTCTTTGTGATGCTAGTGATGGTGCCCGGCGCCCTGATCCTCGGGGTGCTGGCGGGCATGAAGGAAGGCTCGAAGCTCGACCGCTCGCTCTCGACCGTCTCCATCGCCACGACCGCCACGCCCGAATACGTCTCCGGGGTCATCTTCATCGCGGTCTTCGCATCGTCTGCCGTCGGGCTGAGGTGGTTCAAGGGCACCGCGACCTCGGCGATGGAGGACATCACCTTCGCCAACTTCACCCTGCCGGTGCTGACCATTGCGCTCTACGGGATGGGCTACATCGCACGCATGACGCGCGCCTCGATGACCGAGGTGATGACCGCGCAATACATCCGCACCGCGCGTCTGAAGGGGGTCGGCTTCGGCCAGATCGTCATGAAGCACGCGCTCCGCAACGCGCTGATCGCGCCCTTCACGGTCATCATGCTCCAGTTCCCGTGGCTTCTGAACGGCGTCGTCATCGTCGAGACCCTGTTCAACTTCAAGGGCTTCGGCTGGACGCTGGTGCAGGCCGCCGGCAACAACGACATCGACCTGCTTCTGGGCGTGTCGATCATTTCCGTCATCGTGGTTCTCGTCACGCAGCTGATCTCGGATATCGGCTACGTCTTCCTGAACCCCCGCATCCGCATCGCCTGAGGAGAGACGTATGGAACCCCTCACCTGGACAGGCAGCCTCGGCGACGTGCTCGACCCGATCCTCGCCATCTCCGTCATCGCGCTCCTGGTGACGAGTGTGCTCGCCATCGTCACGAGCTTCTTCGTCACCGCCGACCGTGTCGTCATCAACCCCGACGGCACCGCCGCCATGGCCGAGGGCTTTCCGGGCCTGATCGGGCGGGCGCAGACCTACGCGCTCTGGGCGACGCTCGCGACGGTGGTCGCCTATATCGTCGCCGGCGTAGTCGTCGGCCACGAGGGCGCGGGCATCTTCGGCGGCATGTCGCGGGCTTTCACGCCCGTCTGGATCTCGCTCGTCGTGCTCTTCACCGCGAGCTTCGCCTTCAAGCGCAAGCTCGGCCTCTACGGCAAGCTCTTCGACTCCACCATCGGCATGATCGGCTTCGCGCTGGTGATGTTCTGGGTCTTCACCGCCTTCTACGCGGGCGTCATGGACATGATCTTCACCCACGACCCGCTGAGCCAGGTCTCGGGCATGAAGAACGAAGTCCCCGGCACGCCCCTGAACGGGGCCGAGGCGGGCGATTATCCGTTCTACCTTCTGGGTGGCGACAACCTCGCGCGCGACGTCTTCAGCCGCATGGTCCTCGGCTCGACCATCGTGATGCAGATCGCCCCGCTAGCGACGCTCTTCGCCTTCATGGTCGGCATCACGCTGGGCCTGCCGGCCGGGTATTACGGCGGCAAGCTCGACACCGTGCTCAGCTTCCTGGCCAACCTGATCCTCGCCTTTCCGGTGATCCTGCTCTTCTACCTTCTGGTGACCCCCGAGATCGTGGCGACGGGTCTGCCCAACTACATGGCGGCGGTGCTCTTCCTCTTCCCGCTGGCCTTCGTGGCAGTGCTCCTCAACTCGCGCTACCGGACGCAGCCCGCCACGCGGAACCTCTATGTCGGCATTGCGGGCGTGGTGGGGCTGCTGCTCTACTTCTCGCTCATCTCGGACCAGAGCTCGCCCATAGGTCTCTTCCGCGCATGGCCCGGCTTCCTCGACCTCTTCGACATTCCGGGCCAAGTTCTGATCGTCTTCGTTTCGGTCGTCTTCGTGAACTCACCCACCGTATTCCGCATCGTCCGGGGCCTCACCCTCGACATCAAGACGCGCGACTACGTGGCCGCCGGCCAGACCCGCGGCGAGACGCCGTGGTACATCATGCTGTGGGAGATCCTGCCCAACGCGCGCGGCCCGCTGATCGTCGATTTCTGCCTCAGGATCGGCTACACCACGATCCTTCTGGGCACGCTTGGCTTCTTCGGCCTCGGCCTGCCGCCGGAATCGCCCGACTGGGGCTCGACCATCAACGAGGGCCGCAAGCTCCTGTCGGTCTATCCCCACGCCGCGATCGTTCCCGCCCTCGCCCTCCTGTCGCTCGTCCTCGGCCTGAACCTTCTGGCCGACGGTCTGCGCGAAGAGAGCCTGCGGGACTGATACCACCGGCCCAAACCTTTTTCGGGGGGCCGGGGGTATCGCACCCGGCGCGCTCAACCAGAGAGAACGCACAGACATGAAGCAGAGCCCCGACCACACCGGACCCATCCTCGAGATCGACAAGCTTTCGATCTCCTTCTTCACCCGCCTGCGCGAGATCCCGGCGGTGATGGACTTCTCCGTCGACGTGGCCCCCGGCGAGGCCGTGGGCCTTGTCGGCGAGTCCGGTTGCGGCAAGTCGACCGTGGCGCTGGGCGTGATGCAGGACCTCGGCAAGAACGGTCGCGTCGTCGGCGGGTCGATCAAGTTCAAGGGCCGCGATCTGGGCGAGATGTCCGAAGAAGAACTGCGCGACATTCGCGGCAACGAGATCGCGATGATCTACCAGGAGCCGATGGCCTCGCTGAACCCGGCGATGCGGATCGGAAAGCAGCTCATGGAGGTGCCGATCCTGCATGACGACGCCTCCGAGAAGGACGCCTATGACCTCGCGCTTCAGGTCGTCACCGACGTGAAATTGCCGGACCCGGCGCGCATCCTCGACAGCTATCCGCACCAGCTTTCCGGCGGCCAGCAGCAGCGGATCGTCATCGCCATGGCGCTGATGTCGAAGCCCGCCCTCCTCATCCTCGACGAGCCGACGACCGCGCTCGACGTGACGGTCGAGGCGGGCATCGTCCAGCTCGTGAAGGAGCTGGGCACCAAGTACGGCACCTCGATGCTGTTCATCTCGCACAATCTCGGGCTGGTCCTCGAGACCTGCGACCGCGTCTGCGTGATGTATTCCGGCGAGGCGGTCGAGGACGGGCGCATCGCCGAAGTCTTCGACAATATGCAGCACCCCTACACGCAGGCGTTGTTCCGCTCGATCCCACTGCCCGGTGCCAACAAGAACGCGCGCCCGCTGGTGGCCATTCCGGGCAACTTCCCCCTGCCCCACGAACGTCCGCCCGGCTGCAATTTCGGCCCGCGCTGCGACTATTTCGAAGCGGGCCGCTGCGATCAGGGCACGATCCCGATGCGCGACGCGGGCCCCGGCCACCACTCGCGCTGCGTCAAGTTCGAGGAGATCGACTGGAACGCGCCCATCGCGGCGGCCATCGAGACCAAGTCGCGCGAAATCGGCGCACCGGTCCTCAAGGTCGAGAACCTCAAGAAATACTACGAGGTCGCGGCAAACGCCCTCTTCGGCGGGGGCGAGGAGCGGGTGGTCAAGGCCAACGAGACCCTCGATTTCGAAGCGCGCGAATCCGAGACGCTCGCCATCGTCGGTGAATCCGGCTGCGGCAAGTCCACGCTGGCCAAGGTCCTGATGGGCCTCGAGACGGCGACCGACGGCACGATCACCATGGGCAATGCCGAGATCCAGTCGACCCCGATCGAGAACCGCTCAACCAAGCAGGTCGCGGACATCCAGATGGTGTTCCAGAACCCGTTTGACACGCTCAACCCGTCGATGACCGTCGGGCGCCAGATCATCCGGGCGCTCGAAGTGTTCGACTACGGCACGAACGATGCCGAGCGGCGCGAGCGGATGCTCAAGCTACTCGATCTGGTGAAGCTGCCGCGCGAGTTCGCGGACCGGATGCCCCGCCAGCTTTCGGGCGGCCAGAAGCAGCGGGTCGGCATCGCGCGCGCCTTCGCGGGCGACGCGCGGATCGTGGTCGCGGACGAGCCGGTCTCGGCGCTCGACGTGTCGGTGCAGGCCGCCGTGACGGACCTGCTGATGGAGATTCAGCGCGAGCACAAGACGACGCTCCTCTTCATCTCCCACGACCTCTCGATCGTCCGCTATCTCAGCGACCGCGTCATGGTCATGTATCTGGGCCACGTGGTCGAGCTGGGCACGACCGACCAGGTCTTCGCCCCGCCCTATCACCCCTATACCGAGGCGCTGCTCTCGGCCGTGCCCATCGCCGACACCAAGGTGAAGAAGAAGCACATCGTCCTCGAAGGCGATATCCCGTCTGCGATGAACCCGCCGCCCGGCTGTCCCTTCCAGACGCGCTGCCGCTGGAAGTCGGAGGTCCCCGGTGGCCTGTGCGAGAAAGAGGTGCCGCCGATGCGGACCCTCACCGGTGGGCATCAGGTCAAATGCCACCTCGCCGATGACAAGCTCGCCGCGATGGAGCCCGTGATCCAGGTCGACGCCGCCGCCGAATGAACCCTTGGCCCGCTCGGCGCGTTCGTTTCGCGAACCAACCGAAGAGGCGACGATGTCGGATTACAGCTGGGCCATCCCTGTCATGCGCGCGGGCTACGCGGGCCGCGGCGTCACCTACCTGGCCGTCGCGGGCCTGTCGCTCTGGGCGCTGTTCCAGGGCGGCCAGGCGCAGGGCACCGAGGCCGCGCTGGCCAATCTCTCCGACAGCGGATGGGGCGTCGCCGTGCTCTGGCTCATCGCGATCGGCCTCTTCGCCTACGCGATCTGGCGCGGCATCGACGCGGCCGAGGACCTCGAGGATTACGGCACCGACGGCGAAGGCATGATCGCGCGTGCGGGCATGGTCGTCACCGGCCTGATCCACGGTGCGCTGGGCGCGGTGGCCCTGTCGCTGGCGCTGGGGGGCGGCGGCGGATCGGGTGGCGAGGGCGGCGAAGGCGGCGTGTCGTCGATCACGGGCCGGGTGCTGGACTGGCCCGGCGGCCAGTGGATCGTCGGGTTCGCCGCGATCTGCACCATCGGCGCGGGCATTTACTATGTCGTGAAGGGATGGAAGGCCAAGTATCGCGACAAGCTGATGGCCAACCATTTCACCCGCAACTGGGACTGGGCGCTGCGCGCGGGCGTGATCGCGCAGGGCGCGCTGGTCGGGATCATCGGCGTGTTCCTCCTCGCCGCCGCATGGCGCGGCTCCGAGCAGGCGGCCGGCGGCGTCGGCGCGGCCTTCGACTGGGTCGCAGGCCTTCCGGGCGGCAGCATCTTGATCGTGATCCTCTGCCTCGGCCTCTTGGGCTTCGCGTTCTTCTGCTTCGTGAACGCCGCCTACCGGATCGTCCCCAAGGTCTCGGGCGGCGAGCTGACCTCGCTGAAGGACAAGCTGAAGTCGATGGCATAAAAAGTCGGGGCGCCTTAGTTGGCGCCCCGACCCCCAGGCAACTGGCGTCAAGTCGCAGGTTACTTTCTGTTGGGTCGTTGAGTGAGCGCCGAAGCAGCTGCCGTTTTGGCTGCCTTGGTGGACCTAGGGTTTCTAAGTACCTTTGCAGCAGCAGAAGCTGCCTTCGCGCTCGTCACTTCACTGTTCTTCTTTCGTGCCATAGTTATCACCTCCTTTCGAGGTTACTCACAGGTAAATGAAACTGTGAGCATTCGATCCCCACCCTGTGAAGGTCGGGAACATCGCCGGCACGCTATTGCTTGCTAACTCGAAGGTCGCCTAAGCGTCCTACATCGACCGCGAGGTCGCTAGCTTCTCCTGCGCGTGCCGTTAACACATGCAGGAAAGCGGGGACGCAGCGTTGGCGCGCGGCGTCCCCACTCCAAATCTCCTTAGCTACAACCCGACGTCCCCCCGCAGGTGTTGCACTTCATGCAGGTCCCGTTGCGGACCAGCGTGTAGTTGCCGCATTCGCCGCAGGCTTCGCCCTCGTAGCCCTGCATCTTCGCCTTGGTGCGGGCGTCCATGCCGGTGGCCAGCGCGACGGTCGCCGTCTCGGTGACGGCGGCTTCGAACACGGCCTGCCCGCCATCCGAGAAGCCAGTCGAGGCGATCTCGGCGGCGACGCGGTCGGCCCCTTCGCGCAAGGCGACGAGATCCGAGGGCAGACGCTTGCGCAGGTAGCCCGTCGAGGCGACCGACTTGAACATCTCGAGCGATTTCTGCGCCGCCGTCTCGCCCAGCTTGCCGAGGTTGCCGTCCTCGGACTGCGCGGCCTCCGCCTCGCCGATGCTGTCGAAGGTCTGGCCCTGCGGCTTGACGTGAGCGAGATCCTCGCGATCGAGATAGCTGACGGCCAACTCGCGGAAGATGTAGTCGAGCACGCTGGTCGCGTTCTTGATCGAGTCGTTGCCCTGGACCATGCCCGCAGGCTCGAACTTGGTGAACGTGAAGGCGTCCACGAACTCCTCGAGCGGCACGCCGTATTGCAGACCCACCGACACCGCGATGGCGAAGTTGTTCATCATCGCACGGAAGCCGGCCCCTTCCTTGTGCATATCGATGAAGATCTCGCCGAGATTGCCGTCCTTGTACTCGCCGGTCCGCAGATAGACCTTGTGACCGCCGACGACCGCCTTCTGGGTGTAGCCCTTGCGGCGCTCGGGGAGCTTTTCGCGCTGAGCCTTGAGGTACTCCTTGACGACGACCTTCTCGATCACCTTCTCGGCGAGCACCATCGCCTTGTCGTGCGGCGTGCCGCTCTCGAGGATCTCGGCGGCCTCGTCGTCATCCTCGACCAGCGACGCGGCCAGCGGCTGCGACAGCTTCGAGCCGTCGCGGTAGAGCGCGTTGGCCTTGACCCCGAGGGACCACGACAGCTCGTAGGCCTTCTGGCAATCCTCGATGGTCGCGTCGTTGGGCATGTTGATCGTCTTCGAGATCGCGCCCGAGATGAAAGACTGCGCGGCGGCCATCATGGTGATGTGGCTGTCGACGCTGAGGAAGCGCTTGCCCTTCTTGCCGCACGGGTTGGCGCAGTCGAAGACGGTCAGGTGCTCGTCCTTCAGGCCCGGCGCGCCTTCCAGCGTCATCGTCCCGCAGACATGGTCGTTCGCCACCTCGATCTCGGCCTTGGAGAAGCCCAGGTGCCGCAGGAGGTCGAAGGTCGGATCGTTGAGCTTGGCGGCCGGGATGCCGAGGGTCTGGGTGCAGAATTCCTCGCCCAGCGTGTAGTGGTTGAAGACGAAGCGGATGTCGAAGGCCGAGGGCAGCGCGGCCTCGATCTTCTTGATTTCGGCCTGGCCGAAGCCGTGCCCGATCAGCGAGGTGTGGTTGATCCCCGGGGCCTGCCCCAGCGATCCGTGGCCCACGGCATAGGCGGTGATCTCGGCGATCTGCGCCTCGCCGTAGCCGAGCTTGCGGAGCGCGCCCGGCACCGACTGGTTGATGATCTTGAAGTAGCCGCCGCCGGCCAGCTTCTTGAACTTCACCAGCGCGAAGTCCGGCTCGATCCCCGTCGTGTCGCAGTCCATCACGAGGCCGATCGTGCCCGTGGGCGCGATGACGGTCGACTGCGCGTTGCGGAAGCCGTGCTTCTCACCCAGCGAGACGACATCGTCCCAGACTGCCGAGGCGAGCTCGGTCAGGCGGGCGTCGGGGCAGCCGTCGATATCGAGGGCCACCGGCTTGACGGCCAGCTTCTCGTAACCGCTCGTCAGGCCCTTGGCGGCGATGGCGTGGTTGCGCATCACGCGAAGCATGTGGTCCGCATTCTTGCCGTAGCCCGGGAACGCGCCCAGCTCGCCCGCCATCTCGGCCGAGGTCGCGTAGGACACGCCGGTCATCACCGCCGTCAGCGCGCCGCAGAGCGCGCGGCCCTCGCGGCTGTCGTAGCCAAGCCCCATGTTCATCAGGAGGCCGCCGATATTGGCATAGCCGAGGCCCAGCGTGCGGAAGTCGTAGGACCGCTGCGCGATCTCCTTCGAGGGGAACTGCGCCATCGCGACGCTGATCTCGAGCGTAATCGTCCAGAGCCGCGAGGCGTGCATGTAGAGCTCGTGGTCGAAGCTGCCGTCCGCCTTGAGGAACTTTAGCAGGTTCATCGAGGCGAGGTTGCAGGCGGTATCGTCGAGGAACATGTACTCCGAGCATGGGTTCGAGCCGCGGATCGGGCCGTCCTCGGGGCAGGTGTGCCAGTCGTTGACCGTGTCGTGGAACTGGATGCCGGGATCGGCGCAGGCCCAGGCGGCGTGGCCGACCTTCTCCCAGAGCTCGCGGGCCTTGACGGTCTTCGCGACGCCGCCGGTCCGGTTCACCAGCTCCCAGTCGGCGTCCTTCTCGACGGCGTGGAGGAACGCGTTGGTGACGCGCACGGAGTTGTTGGAATTCTGGCCCGCGACGGTGTTGTAGGCCTCGCTGTCCCAGTCGGTGTCGTAGGTGGGGAACTCGATGCTGTCATAGCCCTGGCGCGCGTATTGCAGCACGCGCAGGATATACGCTTCGGGGATCATGTGCTTCTTGGCCGCGCGGATGACGCCCTTGAGGGTGTCGTTGACCGCCGGGTCGCAGGCATCGTCGAGGCTGCCGTCCCAGGCGCGCACGGCTTCCATGACCTTGGTGAGCTGGGCTTGGTGCGCCTTGGAGCCGGCGACGATGGCCGCGACCTTCTGCTCTTCGATCACCTTCCAGTCGATGAACGCCTCGATATCGGGGTGGTCCATGTCGACGATGACCATCTTGGCCGCGCGCCGGGTGGTACCGCCCGACTTGATGGCGCCCGCCGCGCGATCACCAATCTTCAGGAAGCCCATCAGGCCCGACGACTTGCCGCCGCCCGACAGGGGCTCACCCTCGCCGCGCAGGTGGCTGAAGTTCGTGCCCGTGCCCGAGCCGTACTTGAAGAGCCGCGCCTCGCGCACCCAGAGGTCCATGATGCCGCCGTCGTTCACGAGGTCGTCCGAGACCGACTGGATGAAGCAGGCATGGGGCTGCGGGTGCTCATAGGAGGACTTCGAGCGGGTCAGCTTGCCGGTCGCGGGATCGACATAATGGTGGCCCTGCGCGGGGCCGTCGATGCCATAGGCCCAGTGAAGGCCCGTGTTGAACCATTGCGGCGAGTTCGGCGCGCCCATCTGGCGGGCCAGCATCACGCGCATCTCGTCGAAATAGGTCCGCGCATCATCTTCGGTGGTGAAATAGCCGCCCTTCCAGCCCCAGTAGGCCCAGGCGCCTGCAAGCCGGTCGAACACCTGCTTCGAGGAGGTCTCGCCGCCGAAGCGCTCGTCCTCGGGCAGATCGGCCAGCGCCGCTTCGTCGGGGACCGAGCGCCAGAGGAATTCGGGCACGTCCTTCTCGCGCACGGTCTTCAGGCGCGCGGGCACGCCAGCCTTGCGGAAGTACTTCTGGGCGATGACGTCGGACGCGACCTGGCTCCAGCCCTCGGGGATCTCGACGGCATCGAGCTTGAAGACGGTCGTCCCATCGGGATTGCGAATCTCCGATGTGGTCGTCGTGAAGGCCAGTGCCGCGTAGGCATCCTGTCCCGCTTCCGTCAGTTTCCGCTCCAGCCGCATCTCGTGATCCCTTCCCAAAACTCGTTGTCTGCCTGACCGGATTGCAGCCCGGCCGATTCCCGTCATTCCTTGGGGTCCGTCCCGTCCGTCCGACCACACCGAGCGACCTGCGGGTCCATGCCCGCAAGGGCGTTCGGTCTGTCGGAGGCGGCTGCCCGGTCCCCTGCGCGGGGCCACTACATATGGTGGCACCTCTGCGCGTCCATACCAATACTCGCGTCTTTTCCGTCCGGTCAATTCGACAACAGGGGATAAATCCGAAAGAAATTTCTTGACCGGTCTCGGCCCCGCACGACTCAGTTTGCGCCGGCCGTCAGCCCCTCGGCGGACCCTTTTCGGACAGGGGTTTGGGAGGGGGATTTCACGTCATTCGGGGGCGCGCACGGGCCGTGGCACGGAGGACACGATGCGCTGCATACAGGTCTGTCCACAGGTTCTTCAGGAGGTGTTCCGGACGGTCGCCCGAGAATCGGGCGGCGGGCGAACGGAGCGGGTCGAGTGGTCCCGCGATGCGACGCGCACGTCACGACGAACGGCGCCCGGACCCTGCGCGGGATCCGTCTTCACGTGGTCGGGGCGAGAGGATTCGAACCTCCGACCCCCTGTACCCAAAACAGGTGCGCTACCAGGCTGCGCCACACCCCGCCCACGGGCCGCGCAGTAGCAGGGCGCGCGGATGGGCGAAAGCCCCGCTGCACGCAAGCGCGCGTGTCATTCCTCGCAGGGCCAGGCCGCGCCGTCCTGCGGCATCACGGGCGAGCGCAGCTCGTCGCCGGCAGCGATCCCCAGGGTGGCCGCCATGCCGGCATTCAGCTCCAGCACACCGCGCGTGGGCGCGCCCGAGCGGATCACCGTCTCGTCCAAGGGCACGGCGTCGGCATGGACCTTCACGACGCGGCCCGCCTCGTCGACGAAGATCATGTCGAGCGGGATAAGCGTGTTGCGCATCCAGAAGCCGACCTCGCGGGTCTGCGGATAGACGAAGAGCATCCCCGACATGCGGGCCATCTCCTCGCGGAACATCAGGCCGCGCGCCTGGTCCTCGGGCGTCAGCGCCAGTTCGACGGAGAAGCGCACGGTCCCGAATTCGCCGCGGATGTCGACGCGGTCCGGGCGGCACTCGGCCGCGGCGGTCCCGGCCCAGAGGCAGAGCGCCGCGGCAGCGATCAGGCGATGAAAAATTCCCAACGGCGCACCTCGACGGCCAGACGTCCCCGCGCGCCGTCCATGACGCGGATGCAGATTGCCTCGCCCATCTGGAGATCCGCAAGGCCGAAGCGACGCAGCACCTCGATATGGACAAAGACGTCGTCCTCCTGGCCGAAGACGTTCGCGAAGCCGAAGCCCTTGCCCTTGTCGAACCATTTCACGCGCGCCGGCTGATACGGCAGGTCGTCGGGGATCTCGCGCAGGTATTCGGGCGAGTCGGGTCCGGTCTCGGGCGCCGTCAGCGACAGGATCTCGGTGACCTGGAGGCCCCGATCGCCTGCCTGGTGCCGGAAGGTGATCAGGCTGCCATCGGCGACCGAGCTCTGGCCGAAGGCGCGCAGCACGTTGGCATGGAGCAGCACATCACGCTCGAGCTCCTCGGAGACCACGAAGCCGAATCCCCGCACGGGGTCGAACCATTTAACGGAACCTTGATGCGCCACGGCAGTCTCGTCACTCGGCGGCTTTATCTCGTCATGGGCTGTCACGGGGGTCCTGCGGTCACGCTGTACATATCGGTTTAGTGCAAAAAACTAGCTTTTGCCCGGAAACAAGCCGGTGGAAACACGTTGCGCGAGGATTGGCCAGATGACCGCGCGTCACCGGCGTCGGCCCGCGCATTACGCTAGGTCAACTTGCACAATTCGGAGCATGGCCCGAAAAACGCCACATTGTCAAAGCCCTGTCACGCGCCGCAATTCCGGACAGCGCCCGCGCGCCTCGAAATACGGCGATTTTCGTCAGGGATTCAGTCGAACCACGTTCCATTCAGCGGATTCGGAATTGGCTCGCGTCCAACGGAAGCGGTCATGCAGGCGGAACGCGCCATCCGCCCAGAACTCGATTTCGACAGGACGAATGCGAAAACCGCCCCAATGGGGCGGACGGGCGGGATTTGTCCCCTTCGTCGCGGTGACGCGGGCGACCTCGGCCATCAGTGCGCCCCGGCTCTCCAACGGGCGGGATTGCGCCGAGGCCCAGGCCCCGAGCCGCGATTTCAGGCTGCGCGAGGCGTAATAGGCATCGGCCTGGGCCTCCTCCACCCGCTCGACCGGTCCGCGCACACGGATCTGCCGATGGAGACTCTTGTGGTGCATCACAAAGGCGGCCTTGGGCGTAGCGGCCAGCTCCTGCCCCTTCACGCCGTCGAAATTGGTGTAGAAGACGAAGGCGTCGGCCTCGATTTCCTTGAGAAGCACCATCCGCACGTTGGGCAACCCGTTCGCGTCCACGGTGGCCAGCGCGACTGCGTTGGGGTCGTTCGGCTCGGAGACCTCGGCCTCGGCCAGCCAGCTGCGCGCCAGCGCAAAGGGGTCGTCGCCCGCGAAGATGCCGTCCCTGTCGCCCATGCCCGAGCCCTCCCGTGCGCTTGCCGCATATCGGGCAATCGCCTAAAGCCAATGCCAGCACAAGGCGGAGGGCAAGATGTCGGGGATCATGGCAGGCAAGCGGGGGCTCATCATGGGGCTCGCCAATGACAAGTCCATCGCCTGGGGCATCGCACAGGCTTGCGCCGCACAAGGGGCAGAGCTGGCCTTTTCCTACCAGGGCGAGGCGTTGAAGAAGCGGGTCGGTCCGTTGGCCGAAAAGGTCGGCTCTGACATCGTGATCCCCTGCGACGTGGCCGAGGGTGCGTCGATCGACGCCATGTTCGACGAGTTGAAGACCCATTGGGACCGGCTCGACTTCGTGGTCCACGCCATCGGGTTCTCCGACAAGAACGAGCTGCGCGGGCGCTATCTCGATACCTCGCTCGACAACTTCCTGATGACGATGAACATCTCGGTCTATTCCTTCACGGCCGTCATGCAGCGCGCCGAGACGATGATGACCGAAGGCGGCAGCGCCCTGACGCTGACCTATTACGGCGCCGAGAAGGTCATGCCGCATTACAACGTCATGGGCCTCGCCAAGGCCGCGCTGGAATCCTCGGTGCAATACCTCGCCGAAGACCTCGGCCGCGACGGCATCCGCGTGAACGCCATCTCGGCGGGCACGATCAAGACGCTGGCGGCCTCCGGCATCGGCGATTTCCGCTACATCCTGAAGTGGAACGAGAACAACGCGCCGCTGCGCCGCACGGTCACCATCGAGGAGGTGGGCGCCTCGGCGATGTACCTCCTGTCGGACCTGTCCTCGGCGGTCACGGGCACGATCCACCATGTCGACAGCGGCTACCATGTGGTCGGCATGAAGAACCCCGAGGCGCCCGACATGACGCTGGAGAAGAAGGACGGCTGAGGGCGTGGAGACCCTGACCCTCGCCCAGATCGGCGCATTCAACGCGGCCCTCCTGATCGCCGTGCTGGGACCCGGCCCCGCCTTTCTCGTGGCGGTGCAGGCCAGCCTCACGGGCGGGCGCGCGGCGGGGATCGTCACCGGCGCGGGGCTGGCGCTGATGGCCGCGCTCTGGACGTTGGCCGCCCTTCTGGGCCTCGAGGCGCTGTTCGAGCTTTTCCCCTACGCCTACACCGCGCTCCGTATCGGCGGCGCGCTTCTGGTGCTGGTCATCGCGGTACAGGTCTGGCGCGGGGCGCGGCGACCCATCGAGACGGCGACGCCGCCCTCGACGCGGCGGGCCTTCGCGCGGGGCTTCTTTCTGAACCTCGGGAACCCGAAGTCGATCATCTTCTCGGCGGGCGTTCTTCTGGTGATCTTCCCGCCGGACCTGCGCGCCGCCGAGATTGCCTTCATCACGCTCAACCATTTCGTCCTCGAACTCGTGGCCTATGCCGGTGTGGCCACGCTTCTGGCGCGCGATGGCGTCCGGGCGCGCTACCTCGCAGCGAAACCCCTCATCACGCGGGCGATGGCGCTGGTCCTCGGCGGGCTGGGTCTTCGGCTTCTGGTGACGACGTGACGCTCCTTGCCTTCGCCACGGTCGCCTTCGTGCACCTTCTGGCGGCGATCTCGCCGGGGCCCTCCTTCGTGCTGTCGATCAGGACGGCGGCCGCCGAAGGCTTCGCGCCGGCCTTTGGCCTTGCCGTGGGGTTCGGGATCGGGGCGGCGATCTGGGCGGCACTGGCACTTGTGGGGCTCTCGGTCCTCTTCGAACTGGTCCCCGTCCTCTTCACCGTGCTGCGGATCGGCGGCGCGCTGTTCCTCATCGCGCTGGCCGTATTGATGTGGCGGCACGCGGCCGATCCGATACCGCAGGCGGGCGAGATCGCGCCCCGGTCGATGCGCGCCGCAATCCGGCTGGGCGTTGTGACGATGTTCGCCAACCCCAAGCCCGCGATCTTCTTCGGCGCCGTCTTTCTCGGCTTCGTGCCTGCCGAGACCTCGTGGCTGGCCAAGGCGATCATCGTCTTCAACATCTTCTGGGTCGAGGCGGCGTGGTACATCCTCGTCGCGCGCGCCTTCTCGCTGCCGCGGGCCCGCGCCGCCTATATCCGCTTCAAGACCGTCCTCGACCGCAGCCTCGGCGCCGTGCTCGGCGCGCTCGGCATCCGCCTGATCGCGTCCTGACGACGCCCCACCGCCCGCTCTAGGAGATCCCGATGGCCGACACCCTGCCCCATGAAAAAGGCTTCCACATCAGCTGGGACCAGATCCACCGCGACAGCCGCGCGCTGGCCTGGCGCCTCGACGGCAAGGGCCCCGACGACGGCCATTGGCGCGCCATCGTCGCGATCACGCGCGGCGGCATGGCACCCGCGATGATCGTCGCCCGCGAGCTGGACATCCGCCTCGTCGACACGATCTCGATCAAGTCCTACGACCACCAGTCGCAGGGCGAGGCGCAGGTCCTCTCGAAGCCCGATGACGAGATGGTGGGCGACGGCACGGGCGTCCTCGTGGTCGACGACCTCGTGGATTCGGGCAAGACGCTGGAAGTGGTCCGCGCGCTCTATCCCAAGGCGCATTTCGCCACGGTCTATGCCAAGCCCAAGGGCGAGCCGATGGTCGATACCTTCATCACCGGCGTCAGCCAGGACACCTGGATCTTCTTCCCGTGGGACATGGCGCTGCAATACGTGCAGCCCTATCGCGGCACCGACTGAGGCGCTCGCCGCGTCAGACGCAAGCGGATGCCATCGCGCGATCGCACGGTCAGATGCGCGACCGGGACGGGCGGCGGGCCGACCGCCTCGAGCCGAAACGCCCCGGCCAGACGCGCCAGAAGCAGAACGCCCTCGGCCATCGCGAAGCCCGCGCCGGTGCAGACCCGCGGCCCCGCGCTGAACGGCATATAGGCCCGCCGCGACGCCTCGGTCGTCTCGTCGCGGCCCCATCGGTCGGGGTCGAAGGCGTCCGCGTTGGACCAGAGGCGGGTGTGACGATGCAGATGCCACGGCGACAGCACGACCTGCGCGCCCACGGGCGCACCGCGGCCCCGGAACGTCTCGGGGCGCGTCGTCTCGCGCACCATCATCGGGACCGGCGGGTAGAGGCGCAGCACCTCGCGGAAGACGTCCCGCGTGAAGGGAAGACGCGACAGGTCGGCGAGGTTGAACGCGGCCCAGTCGCGATCGGCCTCGACCGCGACCCTGGTCTGGGCGGAGGGATGCGTGGCCAGGAGGTAGAGACCCCAAGCCAGCGCCGAGGCGCTCGTCTCGTGGCCCGCCAGAAAGAAGATCGCGACCTGATCGACCATCTCCTCGGGCGAGAAGCGATGGCCCGTATCGGGGTCCGGACAGGTCATGATCTTCGTCGCGAGATCGTCCGGCGCGGTCCCGGCCGCGATCTCCGCCGCGCGCCGCGCGACCAGTGCCGCGATCGCGCCCCGGATCGACGCGGCCGCCCGGCGCGTGGCGCGCTTGTGCAGCCGCGGCACCCAACGCGGAAGCGGGACAAGCGCCGCGACGTTCAAGAGGGGCTGCGTGCGTTGGTAGGCCCGAAACTCGTGGAAGACCTGGGCGGCCAGGCGATCCTCGATCGGGACCGAGAACAGCGTGCGGAAGATCACGTCGGCCGCCGCGTAGGAGGCGAGCTCCTCCACCTCCACCTCGCCTTCGGGCGCGCGTGCGATCATCGCATCCGCCGCCGCCAGCATCGCCTGGAAGGCGTCCCGAAGGCGGCCGCGGCCGAAGGCCGGATCGATGATGCGCCGCTGTCGCTTCCACTCCTCGCCGTTCGTTACAAAGACCGACCGCCCCAGCAGCGGGGCCAGCCCCTCGCGCACACGGTCGGATTTGGGGAAATCGTCGGGCCGCTCTTTCAGAACGAGATCAATCAGTTCCGGGTCGTTCATCATGTAGCTTCTGAAGAACGGCGTGCGGAACTCGGCCATCCACGCGCCGTAGAGCCGGGCGGGCTGGGCGCTGAGGATGTCCTGACGAAAGGCCCGCGCGTAGCCCAGAAGGCCGATCCGTCCGGGACGTGACGCGGGCTTGGGCGGGATCACGCGGCCATCGCGGTGAAGCGGTTGACCGCCGCGGTCAGGCGCGAGGGGCTGGGCGCGCGCCCGGCAAAACGCGCATCCAACGTCATGGGGCCGGCCGTAATGCGGAAATAGTCGTAATCGCCCGGCCGATCGAAGGCGCAGAGATACTGGAAATGCAGCCGGAAATAGCGCCGCTTCAAGGCTTTCCAGCGCTCGGGGCTCAGCGTCTGGGTGAAGGCGGCAGAAATCACCATCGGCCAGCGCTGCACCGCCGGGGCGACGCCCGACACCGCCACGGGATCGCAGAGCGCGAACGCGCAGCCGTCGCCTGGCGCGGTCACGTCGACCCAAGGGATCAGGTCCTGCCCGCCCATCAGGTTCAGGTCGGCGCGCAGCCGGTGCGCGTCCGGCAGGAAGCTGACCATGGGCACGACCTGTCCGAGGCTGAGAAACGCAACCCGGTCCTTCGGCACGCGGCCCGCGCGGATCAGGTCGGCCAGGACCGAGACGGCCAGATGCGCGCCCGAGGAATGGCCGACCACGAGCACTTCGTCGACATCGCTCGCGGCGGCAGCGGCAATGGTCTCGCCGAAGGCGGCCATCCGCGCCTCCAGCTCGGGCGGGTTGGCGCCGCGCAAGCGGGCCGAAAACGCGTAGTCATGCATCAGGTAGTATGCGAAGACCTTTGCATCCCGCGCCTTGAACCATCGCAGGAGCGCGATGCCGACCCCGATGCCGACGAGCCCGGCGACGATCGCAACGGTCGTCGGAAACCCTGGCAGGACCGGCGCCAAGGCCGCCGTGAGCCCCCATGCGGCAAGCGCGCCCAGAAGCACGGCCGCGACCAGTTGCACCAAGAGAAATACCACCGGGTAGAGCGCCGCGATCACAGGCCCCTGCCGCAGCCGCATCAGCCGGAAGAGCGCGCCGGATCCGATATAGGTCCAGGCCGTTCGGGCCAGCTGGGCATAGGTGGCGGGAATGGAATTCGACATGCTGTCCGAGACGATATCCGACCAGACCAGCACCTCGATCCCAGTCTCGACCGTGACGCCGTCCATCCGGGCGGAGACGTCCCAGGAATAGGGCCCGTCGCCCTTCGCCTGCGACAGCTCGTAGCCCGAGATCGCGGCCTGCGCGGCCCCCTCCTTTCGGTAGAGCTCGCGGTAGCGGCGGGGGTGGAACGGGTCGAAGCCGGGAATATAGAGGACGCGGCGGCGTCGGACGGTCTGGGTCATGGCGGGCTCGGGCTTGCCGGGGTCGCGCGGAGCATGGCAGATGTCCGCGGCGAAAATAAGGAGCACGCGGTGCCCGACCTCGAGATCGACGCCCTCGGCCTGCTCTGTCCCCTGCCTGTCCTGCGGCTGCGCAAGCGGATGCAGCCGCTGGCGTCCGGCGCGGTGATCCTGCTCCACGCCGACGATCCGGCAGCGCATGTTGACGTGCCGCATTTCTGCGCCGAGGCCGGACACGCCTTCCTCGGGGTCGAAGGGCACGCGTTCACCATTCGTAAAGGTTAACGCGCGCCATCGATGTTCCCGAAATATGCCGGGGTCCGGGGCAGCGCCCCGGCGCCCTCATTCGGCGGCCTGCGCCAGGGTCGGCCCCCCCGCGCGGATGCTGGACAGAAGCTCTTCGCGCCGCTTGGCCGCGCGCTGCTCGGCGGCCGCCTTGACCGGGCCGAAGCCGCGGATCTGCAGGGGCAGTTCGGCCAGCGCCGTGATCGCGTCGCGTGTATTCGACCCGAGCAGCGGCAGCACCTCGTCCATGTCGCGCTCGTATTGCGCGATAAGCGCGCGCTCCATCCGGCGCTCGGCGGTGTAGCCGAAGACGTCGAGCGGCGTGCCGCGCAGCCGCTTCATGCGGGCCAGCCACGGATAGGCGGCCTCGATCCACGCCCCGAAGGCGCGCTTCTTCGGGCGGCCGTCCGGCCCCTCGCCCGTCAGCATCGGCGGCGCGAGGTGATAGGTCAGCTTCAGGTCGCCCTCGAAGGCCTCGGCCGCCTTCTCGCGGGTCGAGCGCAGAAGCCGCGCGACCTCGTATTCGTCCTTGTAGGTCAGGAGCTTGTGATAGCCCTTCGCCACCGCCTCGCGCAGCGCGGGATCGGCAACTGCGTCGAGGCGCTTGGTATAGCGCTTGGCGTAGCGGGCGGATTGATAGGCCTTCAGATGCTCCACGCGGGCGGCGATGCGCGCCTCGGGCGTCTCGGGCAATGCGATGACGTTCGGCGCAAGAAGATCCGCCGCCGCATCGGGGTTGAGGACGGCCCAGCGGCCCAGCTCGAACGCCTGCTGGTTCTTCTCGACGGCCGCCTTGTTCAGCTCGACGGCCTTCAGGATCGCCTCGCGCGTCAGGGGCACCATCCCCTGCTGCCACGCCGCGCCGAGGATCATCATGTTGGAAAAGATCGTATCGCCCAGCGTGGCGGCGGCCAGCGCACTGGCGTCGAACATCGTCAACCGGTCGCGCAGCCGCGCCTTGAGCGACAACGCAAGCTGATCGGCGGGCAGCTTGAAATCGGCATTGCCGGTGAAGTCGCCGGTGACGATCTCGTGGCTGTTGACGACCGCGCCCGTGCGCCCGGTGCTCGTGAGCGCCAGTGTCTTGGCGCCCGCGCTGACGACGAGGTCGCCACCGATCAGCGCATCGGCCTCGCCCAGCGCGACGCGGATCGCGCTGATGCCGTCGGGCGTCTCGGCCAGCCGGCAGTGGAGCGCGACCGCCCCGCCCTTCTGCGCCAGGCCCGCCATCTCCATCAGGCCCGCGCCCTTGCCGTCGAGATGCGCGGCCATCGCCATGACGGCGCCGATGGTCATGACACCCGTGCCGCCGACGCCGGTGATGACGGTGTTCCAGGTGCCGTCGATCGCGGGCAGCGCGGGTTCAGGCATGTCGCCGGTGTCGACCGCGACCGTCGCCGCCTTCCGCGGCGTCCCCCCCTCGACCGAGACGAAGCTGGGGCAGAAGCCTTTGACGCAGCTGTAATCCTTGTTGCAGGACGACTGGTCGATGGCGCGCTTGGTGCCGAACTCGGTCTCGACCGGCACGATCGAGACGCAGTTCGACTGGACGCCGCAATCGCCGCAGCCCTCGCAGACATCGGTGTTGATGAAGATGCGGCGGTCGGGATCGGGGAAGAGGCCGCGCTTGCGCCGGCGGCGCTTCTCGGCCGCGCAGGTCTGAATGTAGAGGATCGCCGAGACGCCCTCGACCTCCCTCATGCGGTTCTGGACGTTCATCATCTCGTCGCGCTCGTGCCAGTCGAGGCCCGAGGGGAACTTCGATTTGTCGACGTCCTCCTTCTCGTCATAGACGACCGCGATCTCCTTGACGCCCATGGCCTGAAGCTCGCGCGCGATCTGCTCGGGGGCGAGGTCGCCCTCGTTATGCTGGCCGCCGGTCATGGCGACCGCGTCGTTGTAGAGAATCTTGTAGGTGATGTTCGTCTTCGCGGCCAAGGCAGCGCGGATGGCCAGAATGCCCGAGTGGTTGTAGGTCCCCTCGCCCAGATTCTGGAACACGTGGCGGCGCTTGGAGAACTGGCTCTCGCCGACCCAGTTGACGCCCTCGGCGCCCATATGGGTGTAGCCCTCGGTCGAGCGGTCCATCCAGAGCGCCATGACGTGACAGCCGATGCCCGCGCCCGCGCGCGAGCCTTCGGGCACCTTGGTCGAGGTGTTGTGCGGGCAGCCTGAGCAGAACCACGGCGTGCGGCTTGCGATCTCGGGGGCGTTGTCGGCGCGCTTGGCCTCGGCGATGCGGTCGAGCCCGGCCTGCATCCTGTCGGTGCATCGATCCTCTTCCTTCAGGACGCGACCCAGGCGTTCTGCGATGTCGGTCGGGTCGAGCGCGAAGGCCTGCTTGAAGAGGCGGTTGCCCGCGCCGTCCTTATAGCCGTAGACCCGACGGCCCATCCGGTCGTCGAAGATCGCCTCCTTGACCTGGACCTCCAGGAGCTTGCGCTTCTCCTCGACGCAGACGATCAGGTCCAGCCCTTCGGCCCAGTCGTGCAGGCCCTTCATGTCCATCGGCCAGATCTGCCCGACCTTGTAGGTCGTGATCCCCAGACGCTCGCATTCGGCGCCGTCGAGACCCAGTAGGTTCATCGCGTGGACGAGGTCGAGCCAGTTCTTGCCGTGGCTGACGAAGCCGATCTTGGCGCCGGGCTTTCCGTGCATCCGCTTATCGATCTTGTTTGCGTGGCTGAACGCCTCGGCGGCCCAGCGCTTGTGGCCGAGCAGGCGCTCCTCCTGCGGGATCCAGTGGTCGTTGAGCCGGATATTCAGCCCGTCCTCGGGCAGCGGGTAATCCGGCGTCACGAAGGACATGCGGTCGGGGCGGCCATCGACGACGCTGGTCACCTCGACCGTGTCCTTGATGGTCTTCAGCCCAACCCAGACGCCGGCATAGCGGCTGAGCGCCCAGCCATAGGTGCCGTAGTCGAGGATCTCCTGCACGCCGGCGGGCGACATGACCGGCATGTGCACGTCAATCAGCGCCCAGTCGGACTGGTGGCAGGTGGTCGAGGATTCGCCCGTGTGGTCGTCGCCCATCGCCATGAGGACGCCGCCATGCTTCGACGTCCCGGCCATGTTGACGTGGCGCATCGCATCGCCCGAGCGGTCCACGCCCGGCCCCTTGCCGTACCAGAGGCCGAAGACGCCGTCGTATTTCCCCTCGCCCCGCAGCTCCGCCTGCTGCGAGCCCCAGAGCGCGGTGACGGCGAGGTCCTCGTTCATGCCCGGCTGAAAGGTGATGTCGTTCTCGGTGAGGACCTTCTGCGCCTTGGCCATGTTCAGGTCGACACCGCCCAGCGGCGAGCCGCGGTAGCCGGTGCAATATCCCGCGGTGTTCAATCCCGCGTCACGGTCCCGCTGCTTCTGCATCAACATCAGGCGAACCAGCGCCTGCGTGCCGTTCAACAGCACTTCGTCCTTGTCGAGATCGTAGCGATCGGAGAGCGAAACGTCGTGGCGCATGGAATGATCCTCCCGCCCCCTTTATAGGTCAAAGATGCTGACCCATAAAGGGGCATCTTCGTCACACCACCTTACCATTGGCGCGGTATCGTGCGAAGCACGCGTCACAGGACATACGAGGCACTCCGATGGACTGGGACAAGCTGCGAATCTTTCACGCCGTCGCCGATGCGGGGTCGCTGACCCATGCCGGCGAGGTGCTGCACCTGTCGCAATCGGCGGTGTCGCGTCAGATCCGCGCGCTGGAGGAATCGCTGACGACGACACTGTTCCACCGGCACGCGCGCGGCCTGATCCTGACCGAACAGGGCGAGCTTCTGTTCGATGCCACGCAGCACATGACCAAGCGGCTCGATGCCGCCGCCGCGCGCATCCGCGACAGCGAGGAGGAGGTGTTCGGGAACCTGCGCGTCACGACCACGATCGGCTTCGGCTCGATCTGGCTGGCGCCGCGCCTTCCCAAGCTCTACGCCAAGTATCCCGATCTGAACCTCGACCTGATGCTGGAAGAGCGGGTGCTCGACCTGCCCATGCGCGAGGCCGATGTCGCGATCCGCATGAAGGAGCCGAGCCAGGCCGATCTGGTGCGCAAGCGCCTGATGGACATCCGGATGCAGCTCTTCGCGACGCCCGCCTATATCGAGAGCTGCGGGATGCCCGACAGCCTGCACGACCTGAGCAAACACCGCCTGATCTGCCAGTCGACCGACGCCACGCAGGTCAGCGCCGGGGCCACGCTGGTGCGCGAGATCATGTCCTACGAGATCGGGCGCACGATGACGGTGAACAACTATTTCGGCGTCCTGCAGGGCGTGCTGAGCGACCTCGGCATCGGCGTGCTGCCCGACTACCTCAGCCAAGACTTCCCGCAACTCGTGCGCGTTCTGCCGACGGTCGAGTCGAACGAGGTTCCGGTGTTCCTCGCCTTCCCCGAGGAGCTTCGCGGTTCGCGGCGGATCGAGGCGTTTCGGGATTTCGTCGTCGACGAGGTGGTGGCCTACCGGAAGGCCCGCCAGAGCAGCGCCGCAAGCTAGCCATGCGCCCGGTGCATAGCCGGGTTGCACCGCTCGGTTCAGTTTCCGCCTTGCCCGAAAGCAGGACGCACCATATTTCGGCAGATGAAGAACGGCCCCGTGCCGACTTCACCTCCCTGTTGGACTTGGCCGGGCCTTTGGCTCGGCCTTTTTTTTATGCGGTGCGCCCGATCGCGCGGCTAACCGGCGGCGGCGGCCGCCGTCTCGCGGATGCGCTGGACCATCGCGCGCAACCCGTTGGAGCGCTGCGAGGACAGGTGCTCGTCCAGACCCAGCCGCGCCAGTTCCGCGGGCGCGTCGACCGACGTGATCTCGCCCACAGGTAGCCCGGCATAGAGGTCGTGAAGGACTGCGATCAGGCCGCGCACGATCATCGCATCGCTTTCGCCCGCGAAATCGAACCTGCCGTCCTCGATACGCGGATGCAGCCAGACCTGGCTCGCGCAGCCGTCCACCTTCGTCGCGGGCACCTTCAAGGCATCCGGCAGCGCAGGGAAGGCTTTCCCGAGGTCGATCACGTGCCGATAGCGGTCTTCCCAGTCGTCGAGGAACTCGAAGGTCTCGACCAGTTCCTCGAAGCGTTCCTGTGCCATGCCCGTCCCCTGCGTTCGCCGCCAGAGGTAGGCGCGCGCCCCGCGACAGTCCAGAGCGCGTGCCCACGCTTTCCATGACGATCCGTCTGGGCTAACCCTTGGCGCCAAGACGGGGACGGAGGGGCGCATGGGCCTGACGACACGGATCATCGCGGGCACTGCCCTTCTGGCGCTGGTGGGCTGCGGGGTGGGGCAATCGCGTCTCAATCCGCTGAACTGGTTCGGGCGCGACACCTCCGAGACGATCGAGGTCGCGCGCGCCACCACGAGCCAGCCGGTCGTCGACCAGGTTCTGTCACTCGAAGCCGCGCAGACGCCCGGCGGCGCCATCATCAGCACCGTGGGCCTGCCCCCGACCCAAGGCTTCTGGGAGGCCGAGCTGGTGCAGGTGCCCGCCGACGATCCGGGCGTGCTGCTTCTGGAATTCCGCATCCTGCCGCCGGTCACGCGTCAGCCCGTGGGCACCCAGCCATCGCGCGAGGTGCTGGCGGGCCGGGTCTTCACGACCCAGGACCTCGCGGGCGTGCGCACGATCACCGTGCGCGGTGCGCGCAACCAGCGCTCGATCCGCCGCTGACGCCGCCCTAGCGGCGCGCGCTGGCCAGCGCCGCACCTTCGGACAGGCTGCCGAGCTTCGCATAGGCGATATCCGGGTCGATCGTGCCGAAGCCCGCGAAGGTGCCGAAGCCGCAATCGCTCGACGCCTGCACCCGGTCCGCGCCGACGATATCCGCGAAGCGTCCCAGCCGCTCGGCCACGACCTCCGGGTGTTCGACGAAGTTTGACGTGGTATCGACGACGCCCGGCACGAGGATCTTGTCCTCGGGGATCTCGGACGCGCGGTCGCGAAACACCTGCCATTCATGGGCATGGCGCGGGTTCGACGTCTCGAACAGCAGATGCGAGGCGCGCACCTTCAGGAAGGTCGAGAAGACCGTGTCCATCGGGATGTCGCAGACATGGGGGCCTTCGTAGTTGCCCCAACAGATGTGGACGCGGACGCGGGACGGGTCGATCCCGTCAAGGGCGGCGTTCAGCGCCTCGACATGGGTTTCCGCGATCTTGAGGAATTCGGCATCCGACAGGTCCGCAAACAGCATGTGCCGCGACAGCGCGAGATCGGGGCAGTCGAGTTGCAGAAAGAGGCCGGCATCCACGATGGTGCGGTACTCGTCGCGCATCGCGTCCGACAGGGCCGCGAGGTACTCGTCGCGGCTGGGGTAATGGTCGTTCTGAAGAAAGAGCGAGATCACACCGGGGCTCGCCGCGTTCATGAACCCCTCCGCGGCCCCGTGCGCGGCCATAGCGGCTTTGAGGTTGGCGATGTCGGTCCCAAGCTCGCCCTGCCCCTTCGAGCGGACGTCGCCCGTGCACATCGGTCGCGCGTATTGCGGCGTGCCGCCCTCGTTCTTGAGCCGTTCGAGAAAGCCGGGAAACCGCTTGAGATCGGCGGGCGCGTTCCGGGGGCTGTCGCCGGAAAAGCCCGTGTACCGGTCCTTGACGTAGGTCGCGTAGCTGATCTTCGAGGTCTCGCCGTCCGAGACGATGTCGATCCCGGCGTCGACCTGGCGGCGCACGGTCTCGGCGCAGGCGGCCGTCATCTGGGCATCGAAGGCGGCTGCGTCATAGGGCTCGCCCCGCTCGCGCGCGAAGATGAAGTCGACCGTCTCCTGCGTCCGCGGGAGGCTGCCGACATGGGTGGTGCGAATGGTCATGGATGTCTCCCCCTGCGGTCGCGATCTGGCTCGCATGGGGGCGATGTGGGGGCAAGTATTCGAGATCATTCACAATCCGTCGAATGGGGGTGATTCTCTCCACCGTCGCGCCAATCGGAATGGATCAGCGACGGCCGACCGAGACCCCGCCACAACCTTACGTTGCGTAAGTCACTGATAGCGAATGCGGAATTCGGCGGGTCACATCGGCGGAATTCGGATCATCGCAGCAGGCTGGCCAGAAATTCAGATTTTGTTAAGATTTGGGCCCTGAGGGGGCGCTGGAGGGCGAAAGTTCGGCGATTCCTTGTCACGATTGCGCGCTCGGGCCTGATCCAGTCCGACGCGATTTATTCCGCCGGGATCACCAAGGGGAAATACTCCATGACCAATGCAAAATTCTACGCGACGACTGCCATCGCCGCGAGCTTCCTCGCCAGCGCGGCCTTCGCCGACGGCAACGAGGCGTTCCTCGTCCAGACCGACGACGGCAACATGGCGATGATCGACCAGACGGGTAGCGACAACGACGTCGGCACCGCGGCTCTCGTCGCCTCGCAGAGCGGCAACGGCGCCGGCACGGGCGGCAACGACCTCAAGATCCTGCAGTCCGGTAACGAGAATTCCATCGGTCTGGCCGGTGGTCTGAGCCAGACCAACAACGGCTCGCTGGCGACGCGGAACACCGCGTCGATCACCCAGTCCTCGAACAGCAACGAGATCGGGACCGTCAGCCAGCTGGCCAAGGGTCCGGGAGCCACGCCCGGAAACGAGCTGACCGTCGTGCAGCAGACGGGCGACGACAACGTCATCCAGACGATCAAGCAGGTTCGCGGCACGCCCGCCTCGAACACGATGAACATCACCATGTCCGGGTCCGACAGCAACATCACGCTGGCCCAGCAGGTGATCGGCAACAACAACATCCCCGCCATCACCAAGGCCAACCTGCTGACCATCGACATGACCGGCAGCGACAACGGCAACGGCGTGCTGACGGGTGCTGCCGCGATGACGAGCGCGTCGGCCGCCGAGTTCGTGCAGAACGGCATCGGCATGTTCGCTGACATCGACATCTCGGGAACCGGCAACAATGTTGGGACCTTCCAGGCCGGCTTCGACAACACGGTCGGGACGCTGGGCGTGGGCGGCACCAACAACCAGCTCGGCGCCTCCCAGATCGGCGAAGACAACGTGATCTTCGTGGCGGCCGTGACCGGCGACATGAACAATGTCGGCGTGGCGCAAGTCGGCGATGCCAACGACGCGAGCGTGACCGTCCTGGGCAATAGCAACGGCATCTATCTGGGTCAGATGGGCATGAGCAACGAAGGCACGATCAACGTCACCGGGTCCGACAATGGGATGACGACCGGGTTTACCGCGGCCTCGCTTGCCGGAATGTCCTCGGGTGTGTTCGAGCAGCTCGGCGATGACAACGACCTGATGGTCAACATCGTCGGCGATCTGAATGCCACGGGCACGATGCAGAACGGCAATGACAACGACATCATGGCCACTGTTATGGGCGACGCGAACCAGCTCGGAATCTCGCAGATCGGCGACAACAACGTCGCGTCGGCGGTTCAGAACGGCAACTTCAACGTGGCCGCGATCAACCAGTAATCCGGCCGTCCGGACCTGCGAAGGGCCGCCCCTCGGGGCGGCCCTTTTGCGTGGCGGCGACGGGGCTCAGGCGGACCAGAGCGCCGAGGGGCCCGCCGGGTCGTCCGTGCCGACGACATGGTAGAGCGCCGCCTCGCCTTCCATCGACGGATAGGCCGTGTGCGGCAGCCCCGCCGGGATCGAGGCGGTGTCTCCGGGTGCGAGGCTGGCCTCGCCCGGCGCATCCCCCGCCCATTCGACGCGCCAATGGCCGCGCACGGGCATCAGGACCGACGGGCGGTCGTGTGCGTGGTGGTCCGCGCTCGCGGAGGACCGGGTCACCATCGCCACCTCGAAGCCCGGACGGTCGCGGATGATGCCCGTCTCGCCGATGACGGTGATCGGCGCGTTCCTTGCCAGCGCCACCATGTCCCAGTAGCGCCGCACGCCCCAGCCGACGACCTGCATGGGCGACAGCTCGGGGTAATCCGCCATCTCGGCCTCGGTCAGGACCGGCATCGGGGCGACCCCGTCGGGCAGCGCCTGCCCCGCCTTGGTGTCGTAGAGCTTGCCCGTCTCGGCCAGAACCAGACCGTGATCGGCCGCGTCCTCGATCACCTGCGGCGCCCAGATGACGCCGCCCCCCGCGTCGTCGCCGCCGAGCACGGCCATGATCATCGCGTAATCGGTTCCGATATTCTCGAAGCCGCGGAAGATGCCGGTCGGGATGTTGATGATGTCGCCCGGCTCCAGCACGACCTCGCCCGCGTCGCCATGGCGACCCCAGAAGAAGCGCCAGCGGCCCGACAGCACGAAGAACACCTCGGCCGTGCGGTGCGAGTGGAGCGAGTTGCGGCATTTGGGCGGCTGGCCAGCCGCCCCGATATTGAAGCCGTGGGGCGTGGTGATGTGGACGTGCTGATCTGCGCTCTCGCTGACGCCGCCGCCGATGATCGTGAAGTTCTCCTTGAGGTTCGAGCCGGGCGTGTGGGCGTCGATGAAGGCCGTCTTGCAGGGCTTCAGCTCGCCATAACGGACGATCTCGGGGGTGGAGGCGGCACGGGTCATATCATCTTTCCGGTCGACGGCAGTTTGTTGAGATAGCTGGCGAAGGCATCGAGCATGGCCTCCCACCCGGCGGCGACCTCGCCCTCGGAGGGGTGCTGGCCCAGCACGGCCATCTGGCTGGTGCCGGTCAGGACGCAGCCCGTGCCCTTGGGCGTGATGGCGATGCTGTTCTGCGCGGTCATGGTGGTCGCGCCGTTGAACACGCCGCGCCCCTGGGCGACCATCACGTGGCCGGGGCGCAGGATGCGGATGGTGTCGAACATCCGCCCGATCTCGCGGCCGCCCGGCGCGATGAGGATCTCGCTCTCGACATTCGGATCGGCGTGGCAGGTGACATGCGACAGGCCCGATCCGGGCGGCGTCTCGAACGCGGCGCGCCCGGCCGGGTCGATCCAGGCCCGCATCGTGTAGTCGGCGTCGCGGTCGAAGGCGCGGCTGCGCGACACGGTAAAATGTCGAAGCACATTCGGCATCGGTCAGCTTCCCCCGAGATGGATCTGCTTCCAGATCGCAGTTTCGTCGTAGAGCGTATATTCGCGCCGCAGACCCCAGGGCCCGTATTCGGCGTGGGTGATGCCCAGAACATAGATCATCGCGCCGGTCGGCGCACCGAATCCGCCCCAACCCGAGTGCCGTCCCCAGAGCGACCAGCGCACGGCGGCGCGCGGCGGCATCATCGGGTCTTCGCGGCCGATGACATGCTCGACGCGGAATTCGGCCTTGGGGAAGGACGCACGGAGCTGCATCCAGAAGCGGTCCGCCTCGGCGGGGCCGTGGGTCGTCACGCCGCCGGGATAGTGGAGCGTGGCGGCCCGGTCGTAGGTCTGCGCAATGACGCGCATGTCGGCGCCCATGATGCGGGTCAGCATCTCGGCCAGCTGCGCGCCCCAGGGGTTGTCGTTGCCGCGTCCGGTATAGGGCCCGGCGCGATCGCGGTCGGGTGTCAGCGGCTGGACGCAGTCCTCCGGCCCCCCTTCCCGTGCGATCAGGTCGGCGGCGTAGTCGCGCGGCGTCTGCCCCAATTGGCGGGCGATGGCGCCCTGGTCGCGGATCAGCCACTCGTCATCAATCTGGATGCCGGTGACGTGGCAGTCAGCGAGGATGCGATAGAGCAGCCGCTTGCCCGTCGCGGCCCCATAGACGCCGTCGCCCGCATGGGTCGCCTGGCTCAGCAGGCGGTGCGACGACAGCACGCCGTCTTCGGAGGACTGGCTCCAGATGACGTCCTCGCCCAGAAGCGTGCGGTCGGGAAACTCGGCCAGCGTCGCCATGGTCGCACCGATGACGTCGGCATTGCCCACGACGATCGAGGCGGGCGTGCGCACGACGATATCCTCGGAATAGTAGTCGTGGAGCGTCGCGATGCCGCGATCCTCCCAGATCTCCTTGGTGATGCCGATGATGTAGTCGGGCACGTCCGCCCATCGGTCCATATATCCGGTCATGCGCGTCCTTCCGCCGGCGCCGTCGCGGGCCAGTCATCGGGTATGCGGGCCGAGCCGCGGACCACAAGGGGGCCGTCGATCTCGGTGCGCTGCGGGTGGCGATCGGGCGAGGCGATGAGGGCCAGGATCTCGGCCACGGTCGCCGCGACCATCCGGCGCGCGGGCTGGCGCAGGGTCGTCAGGTCGTAGGTCGGCCAGGCGGCGGGCGCGATGTCGTCATATCCGACGACCGAGACGTCGCCCGGAATCGAGAGACCCAGATCGTGGCGTAGCGTGTCCATCACGGCCAAGGCCATGTAATCGTTGCCGACGAAGATCGCGTCGGGCGGATCGCTGCGCGCCATGAGGTCGCGCGCGGCCTCGGCGGCGGTGTCGCGGCGATACATGCCGTCGGGCGCCGCCAGCAGGTCCTGCCCCGTCTCGGCGAGCCCCGCGCGGAACCCGTCGAGCCGGTCGCGCCCGGTCGACGAGCCCTGCCATCCCGAGATATGCGCGATGCGCGCATGACCGCCCTGGGCGAGAAACCGCGCCACCCGACCCGCGCCCGCACGGTTGTCCGAGGTGATCGCCGAAAGGCCGGAGCCCGCGATGCCCCGGTTGAAGAGGACGACCGGCAGGCCCGCGGCGGCGCAGCGCTCGACCAGCTCGCCCGAAAGGTTGATCGAGGCCGCGACCAGCGCGTCGACCTGGTAGTCCATCAACTCGCCCACGACCCGGTCCAGATCGGCGTCGGAATTGCCGACGGTGAACATCAGGAGGTGGTAGCCCTCGGCCTGAAGCGCGTGGGACAAGCGCTCGACCGCCTCGGCGAAGAACGGGTTGTCGAGATAGGCCACGACGACGCCCACGATCCGGGAGCGCCCCGTGATGAGGCTGCGGGCGAGGACGTTGGGCCGGTAGCCGAGCGCTTCAGCCGCCTTGCGCACGCGGGTCTCCATCGCGGGGCTGACCGACGCGCCTTCCGTGAAGACGCGGCTGACCGCCGACTGGCTGACCCCGGCCGCACGGGCGACGTCGAGCGATGTGACCTTGCGCGCCATCAGGCCGCCGTCCAGCCGCCATCGACCATCAGCGCGGTCCCGGTCACCATCGCGCCCGCATCCGAGGCCAGGTAGACGACCGCACCCATGATGTCCTCGACCCGCCCGACGCGGGCCAGCGCGATCTTCTCCTCGATCCAGGCACGGCGCACGGGGTCGGCGAAGGTCGCCTCGGTCAGCGGGGTGCGGATAAAGGTCGGACAGATCGTGTTGACCCGGATGTCGCGCGGCCCCCATTCCAGCGCCATCGCCTTGGTCATGCCCTCGACCGCGTGCTTGGTGGCGCAGTAGACCGCCCGGTCGGGGCCACCGACATGGCCCATCTGGCTGGAGATCTGGAGGATGACGCCTGGCCCGCTCATCCGGTTGGCGACGCCCTGCGCGAGGAAATACGCGGCCCGGACGTTGATCGCCATGACCGCATCGTAATCGGAGGGCGTCGTCTCGGCGGCGGGGCTATGGCGCGCGAGCCCGGCGGAGTTGCACAGGATGTCGAACGGCGCACGGGCGTCGAGCGCCGCCTCGACGGCATCCCGGTCCGTGACGTCCAGCACCAGCCCGTCCGCATCCCGGCCCGCATCGCGTAAATCCGCCACCGCGGCGTCGACCTGCGCCGCGCTGCGCGCCGCGATCGTCACGTGCGCCCCGGCCCCGGCCAGCGCCGACGCGCAGCCCAGCCCGATCCCGCGCGACCCGCCCGGCACCAGCGCACGCCGACCGTCAAGACGGAAGGACGGCGTGACGGGAAGATCGGACATCGGAGCCTCGGGATGGTGTGCATTCGTATGCAGACACCCTTCCCCGCGCCGGATCAAGGATATTCGGGAAACGGATGCCCTGCTCGCGCGTTCTCCGGCCGATGCCCCAACCCGAGAGCCTGCGCGCCATGAGCCAAGCCGAAGATATCGTCGACGATCTGGACGAGGCCGCCGAGGGCCAGGAGCGCGTCCGCGCGGGCGACATCGCGGATACGATCGGCCATCGCGGCATCGGTGCGCTCCTGATGCTGCCCGCCGCGCTGGAGCTGACGCCCGTGGGCGGCATTCCCGGCGTTCCGACGGTGTTGGCGCTGATCGTGGCAACCTTCGCGGTCCAGATCCTGCTGGGGCGCGACGACATGTGGCTGCCTGACTGGATCGAACGGCGGCGGATCGACAAGTCCAAGCTCGACGCGGCGGTCGACAAGATGCGCCCGGCGGCGGAATGGGCGGACCGGCATCTGGGTCGGCATGCGACGTGGCTCGTGGACGCGCCCGCGCCGCGCGTGGTGGCGGTGGCGATCCTCGCGCTCTGTGCCACGGTGCCGCCGCTCGAGGTCGTGCCCTTCGCCTCCAGCATCCCGATGGGGACAATCGTTCTCTTCGGGCTGGCGCTGACGATGCGCGACGGGCGGGTGATGGCGCTGGCCTGGGTCGCCTTCGCGGCGGCGCTCTGGGGCGTCTGGACGCTCTGGCCCTAGAGAAGCTGCCGCATCCGGGCCAGCACGTCGACGCCCAGCTGGTCCCAGACATGCAGAAGATCGACCGTCACCCAGTTCTCGCGGATGAGATCGCCCTCGATGCGCCAGAAATCGAGTGACCGCATCGTGATCCGCTGCCCCGCGGGCGCGATCCCCAGCCAGCCGTCGCCCGTTACGGTCATCGACATGCCCGGCCAGGCGGTGAAGGCGGCATAGTCGCCTTGGCCGAAGAAATGCCCTTGGTCGAGCTCGGCGCGGCGGTCCGGCATCGCATCGAGGAAGGGGATCTGGTGATGCGCGCGAAAGCCCGCGATACCGCGCAGGTTGCCGATACCGCCCGGTCCATACCAGGTGCAGCGCGGGTGCCAGGCGGCGGGCAGGTCCATCGCCGCCTCGCCCTCGGCGGACCGACCCAGCCGGTCGAGCATGTCGCCCACGACCCGGAGGGCCGCCGCGCCGTCGCCGGTCTGGCGTGTGCCATCCTGCGTCATCGGGCCCGGGACGCGGCCGCTGGCGCCCAGCGCGGGACCCATCGGCCAGACACCGGACGCGATCATCAGGTCGGGCAAGTCCCAGATGACCTGCGCCTCGACCGCGCGATCCGCTTCGATCCGGAAGAACTCGTGGAACCGCAGCGCGGCCAGCCGACCGGTGCCCGGAATGCCGAGGAAAGGACCGTCGAAGCGCCCCGCATATTGCCCCGCCTGCCCCAGCCAGTCCTGCCCATGCGCGTCGCGGCCCCGGATCGAGATATCGACGCGGCGCTCGGCATCCGGTATCGCGGCCCAGAGCGGCCCGAGCGCCGCCTCGACGAACCCCGCACCGCCGGTGACGTCGCCGAACGGATGACAGAGATGCACGACGGCCCCCTCGGCGAGGAACGCGCGCGTCGCGGCCCCCATCTCGGCGCGGTCGTGATCGGTCAGGTCGAGCATTCCGTCCTCTGGCCTCAAATACCTCGGAGAGCGCGAGAGGCGGCGCCTCTCGCCGGCCCCCGCGGGGCTCGATGCCCCGCGGGGGCCGGGCTACTCGGCGGCGTCGCGATAGGGTGCGCCTTCGCCGTAGGGCACGTTGATCCCACCATAGCGCCGCACCCGGACATTGCATTGCTCGGCATGGCCCACGAAGCCCTCGAGCATGCAGAGCCGCGAGCCGTATTCGCCCACCAGCGTCGCGGCCGCGTCGGTCGTGATCTTCTGATAGCTGTGCGTCTTGATGAACTTGCCGACCCACAGCCCGCCGGTATAGCGCCCCGCCTTCTTCGTCGGCAGGGTGTGGTTCGTGCCGATCACCTTGTCGCCGTTCGACACGTTCGTGCGCGGCCCGAGGAACAGCGCGCCGTAGCTGTGCATGTTCTGAAGATACCAGTCGTCGCGATCGGTCATGACCTGAACGTGTTCGGAGGCGATATCGTTGGCCAGCGCCAGCATCTCGTCATGGTCGGCGCAGACGATCATCTCGCCGTAATCGGCCCAGCTGACGCGCGCCGTGTCGGCGGTGGGCAGGATCCCGAGCAGACGGTCGATCTCCGCGAGCGTGGCCTCGGCCAGCATCTTCGAGGTGGTCAGCATCACCGCGGGCGAGTTGTAGCCATGCTCGGCCTGTCCCAGCAGATCCGTCGCGCAAAGCTCGGCATCGACGGTGTCGTCGGCGATCACCATCGTTTCGGTCGGTCCGGCGAAGAGGTCGATCCCCACCCGCCCGTAAAGCTGTCGCTTGGCCTCGGCCACATAGGCATTGCCGGGGCCGACGAGCATGTGGACGGGCTCGATCGTCTCGGTCCCGAGCGCCATGGCACCGACGGCCTGAATGCCGCCCATGACGTAGATCTCGTGCGCGCCGCCAAGATGCATCGCCGCGATCACGGCCGGGTTTGGGCGGCCCTTGAAGGGCGGCGTGCAGGCGATGATGCGGGGCACGCCCGCCACCGATGCCGTCGCGACGGACATATGGGCGGAGGCGACCATGGGAAACTTGCCGCCGGGGACGTAGCAGCCAACGGATTGCACGGGGATGTTGCGATGTCCGAGGATGACACCTGGCATGGTCTCGACCTCGACATCGAGCATCGAGTCGCGCTGGATTCGGGCGAAGTTGCGAACCTGCTCCTGGGCGAAGCGGATATCGGCCAGTTCGCGGTCGCTCAGCTCGGCCATCAGCGCTTCGATCTGGTCCTGAGACAGCCGGAAGTTCTCGGGCGTGTAGGCGTCGAACCTCTCCGAGAGCTCGCGCACGGCCGCGTCGCCCCGCGCCTCGATATCCCTCAGGATCGCCTCGACCGAAGCGCGCACCTTGGCGTCGTCCTCGGCGCGGTCGGCGTCGGATTTCGCGGTTTTCAGATGCTCGGCCATGTCGTGCCCTCCCGGTCCTCGGACCGAGGTTAGCCCTGCCTCCCGACTGGCGAAAGGTCTTTTTGCATACGCTTGCAAAAGCCGTTCGTCACAGCCCGCGCAACCACGCCTCCATTGCCGGAATGGCGGCCTGCGTGCCCTGCGGCGACAGGATGTCGCCCGCAATGACATGGGCGAAGGGGTCGTCGCCATCGGGCACGGTGACCCGCTCGATGGTCACCGGCCCGCCCCAGGCGGAGGCCACGGCTTCGGTCGCGGCGTGGTCGACCACCGCGTCGGCGGGCGCGAACCAGAAGAGCGCCGGCAGGTCGGCGGCCGCGTAGTCGAGCGCGGTGGCGTGGTCGATCGCGGCCTGCATCGGCAGGAGGGCGACGGTCGGATATTCGGTCGTCCAGTGGCGGCCATGGCGGTCGTTCTGCGGCGCGAAGCTGCGGATCTCGCCCGCCACCAGCGGCACCCAGGATCGCGCCGCGGGCCATGACAGCAGCGCGCCCGCCGGGTTCGAGACGCGGAAATTGGGCGAGACGAGGATCAGGCCCGCCAACCCCTCGCGCAGGGCCGCGAGGTCGGGATCGGCGGCCAACGCCGCGGCCAGCGTCGCGCCGGTCGAGGTCGCCATGACGACGACGCGGTCGCCCAGCGCCCGGCCCACGGCCATCGCCTCGGCCAGGTCTTCGAACCAGTCGCCCGCACTCGCTTCGGCCAATGCGGCGCCGTCCTGTCCGTGGCCGGTCAGGCGCGTGATGAAGACGTTCGCGTCCAGCGCCTCGCCCAGCCGGTCGGGCACGGGCCGAAGCTCCCACCCGGTGGCCGAGAAGCCGTGGACATAGACGATGGCGAGGTCGGTGCGCGCGCCCGGAACCCCTGACCAGAGGATGCGCTTGGTGTGCTCGGGGTCCACATCGCCCACCTGCCCTTCGCGGTCAGCGAGCCAGCCCTCGACATCGTCGGGCACAAGCGCCGCGTCGAATGCGATCTCGGTGTCCACCGGCTCGTAGGGGCCGAGGACGAACATCGCCGCGATGACCACCGCCAGCGCCGCCACCACGAGGCCGAGCCCCTTCAGGATCCGTCTCATCTGCCGTCCTCCCGCGCGGGATCAGGCCCCCGGCCGGGACCTTGCGTCAAGCCGCGACGTGGCGTCCGCGGGCCGTGACCTCCTCGACCGCCGCCTCGACCAGCCGCAAGAGATCGTCGGTCGAGAAGCGATGATCGGCCCCGTCGACGAGGGTCAGGCGCATGTCCGGCCCGTCGGCATGTTCCAGCAGTCGGATGGCCGTCGCCACCGACACATCCGCATCCGCCGTGCCCTGCAGGAAGCGGACCGGCATCGGGAGCGGCAGCGGATCGCGCAGCACGAGGCGCGAGCGCCCCTCCTCGATCAGGTGGCGCGTGATGATGTAGGGATCGCCATAGTCCGAGGGCACGGCAACGCGGCCCGCCTCGAACAGCTGGACGCGTTCGGTCTCGGTGAACCCGGCCCAGAAGCCGTCCTCGGTGAAATCGGGGGCCGCCGCGATCGTCACGAGGCCGGCCACGCGATCCGGGTCGTCGCGCGCGATCGTCAGCGCGATCCAGCCGCCCATGGACGACCCTACGAGGATCTGCGGCCCCGTGGTCGCATGCGCGATGACGGCGCGCGCATCCTCCAGCCAGTCGCCGATGGAACCCGCCTCGAAATGTCCGCCCGACTGGCCATGGCCGGAGTAGTCGAGCCGCAGGAACGCGCGGCCATTGGCACGGGCCCAGTTCTCCAGCGCGATGGCCTTTGTCCCGTTCATGTCCGATTTGAAGCCCCCGAGGAACACGAGGCCCGGCCCCCGCCCCTCGGTCGCGTGATAGGCCAGCCTGCGGCCATGTCGGGTGATCGTCTGCATCGGCGGCCCCTCCTGCTCCGCTTCGATATAGGCGGATGGGCCGCGCCGGTCCACAGGTGACCATTTGCTCACACGTCTTGACAGGTGACCTATGGGTCTCATATCAACATCCCATGGATTCGCTCTTCAAAGCCCTCGCCGACCCGTCCCGCCGCGATCTTCTCGACGCGCTTCGGGTCGAGGACGGGCAAACCCTGTCGCAGCTCGAAGCCGCCTCGCCGCTCTCGCGCTTCGGGGTGGCCAAGCATCTGGGCGTGTTGGAAGACGCAGGCCTCGTCACGCGCATCCGGCGCGGCCGGTTCACGCATCACTACCTCAACGCGATCCCCGTGGCCGAGGCGCTCACCCGCTGGATCGAGCCCTTCCGCGTGGCCCCCGCCGCGCGCGGCGTGCTCGACCTCAAGGCCCGGCTCGAGGCCGCGTCCCCCGCGCCCGATCTGACCTTCACCATCTATATCCGCTGCGCCCAGACCGACCTCTGGAGCGCGCTGACCGAACCCGCGCGGGTCGCGGCCTATGCGGCGCTCTCCCCCTCCGGGCGCGACGCGGGCCTGCCCGACACCGCCCGGCTCGAGCCGATGTCGCGGATCGAGGCCACGCTCGCCCCCGAGGGGCACGCCGCCTCTCGCTATGTCGCCCGGATCGCCCCCGAGGGCGCGATCTGCGCGCTGACCATCGAACATTGGGACCTCGCCCCGGCCGACCGCGCCCGCGTCGCCGATGGCTGGGCCCGCACGCTCTCCGGGTTGAAGACCTGGCTCGAAACCGGGGAGGCCCTGGCCTTCGAGCCCTGACTCCCCGTCCCCGCAACCTGCGCCCCGCCCGCCGATCCGATCCCCGGACCGGCGACCGATTCCGGCTGACTTGAAAGGAGATCGCCATGACCAAACCCGACTACGTGATGCGGACGTTCATCCGCACGACTCAGGACGCGCTCTGGTCCGCACTGACCGATGCGGACGCGGCCGCCGCCTACCATCCGTTCACGCCCGAGGCCGACCGGGACGGCGACGCCATCGTCTACAAGCTGCCCGACGGGTCCGACATGCTCGTCTGCCGCGAGACGGAACTGACGCCCAAGACCCGCATCGAGAGCACGTTCGAGCCCCGGTGGCAGCCCGGCATCCCGGTGTCGCGCTTCGTCTGGACTATCGACCCCGAGGGCGAGCACTGCCGCCTGACGCTCGAGCATTACGACATTCCCGAGGGCGGCGAGGGCTATGCCGACGGCTGGGAGCGTCTCGTCGCGGGCCTCAAGACCTGGCTCGAAACCGGCAAGGCCGCGCGCTTCGGGGGAGAAGGCCGATGACCCCTGAGCTCTGGTGGATGACCTGGACCGCGATCCTCGCCGGCTCGCTCTGGGTGCCCTACATCGTCGGCATCAACACGGCGCAACCGAACACCTGGCCCGAGGGGACGGACCCGTTCGTCACGCCGATGGACCCGAACCTGCAACGCCCCTGGGTCCGGCGCGCCTTCCGCGCCCATCTCAACCTGCTCGAGCAGTTCCTGCCGATGCTGGCGCTGGTCCTCATCGCCCATGCGGCGGGGGTGTCGAACACCGTCACGATCTGGGCGACCGGCCTCTTCTTCGGCCTGCGCGTGCTGCACGCCGTAGGGATGATCACGGGCGTGGCCCGGATGCCCGCCCGGCCGCTGATCTTCGTGGCGGGATGGCTCTGCATCCTCGCGGTGGCGGGGGCGATCCTGATGGGGGCGTGAACCCGGCGGGGGGCCAGGACGTTGGCCCCCCGACCACAGGAGATGCGACCATGACCGACCGTTCCGACAAGGCCCCGGGCCAGCAGCCGCTGCCGAAAGGCGACGACGCCCCCGGCCACGACAGGGCCAATCCCTTCGGCGAGAGCGCGGCCGAGCCGCAATCCGACGGCGGCCGGACGAAATACGACAAACCCGCGACGGGCGCCGATGATTTCGCCATCGACGAGCTTCGCCAGAAGCGCATTCGCGGCAACGAAAGCAGTCGCGACGCGGACTGACCCGCTTCGATGTTCCATAAACATGCAGGCGTCCGGGGTCCGCGTTCGAACCACCGCCCCGGTGCGTACCGCCGGTCGCCGGGGGTCCGGGGGGCGTCCCCCGGCCCTCTCAGTCCGGGCGGCCGCGGAACCCCTGCGCCACGACGAACTTCTCCGACGAATCCGACCGGGACGCGCCCGGTTTGACGTTCGCCACCTTCTCAAAGGCGACCTTGAGCCGCTTCTGAAGATCGCCCTCGGCCCCGCCCGCCAGCACCTTGGCCACGAAGGTTCCACCGGGGGCCAGCACGTCGAAGGCCAGCTCCGCCGCCGCTTCGCAGAGCGACATGATCCGCAGGTGATCGGTCTGCTTGTGCCCCGACGATGCTGCGGCCATGTCCGACATCACCACATCCGCATCGCCGCCCAGCCAGTCCTTCACCTTCGCATCGGCCCCGTCGGCCAGAAAGTCGAGCACGTGGATCTCGGCCCCCGGCACGGGGTCGACCTCCTGCAGGTCGAGGCCGATGATCCGGCCCTGCGGTTTCTTCGCCATCTCGCCCAGCGCGTTGATGCGCGGCACCGCGACCTGCAGCCATCCGCCCGGCGCGCAGCCGAGATCGACGACGCGGGCACCGGGGACGAGGAAGCCGTACTTGTCGTCCAGCTCCATGATCTTGAAGGCCGCGCGACCGCGATACCCCTCGGCCCGGGCCCGTGTGACATACGGATCGTTGAGCTGCCGCTCGAGCCAGAGCTTCGAGCTGAGCTTGCGGCCCCGCGCGGTCTTGACCTTTACGGTCAGGTCGCGCCGGCCACGACCGGAGGTGTTCTTGGGTGTCTGTGCCATGGGGGGCAATTAGGCCCTTCGGGCGGCCGTGGGAAGGCCCGCCCCGATCAGAATGGCCCGTCGTCGAGCACGCCGTCCTTCGACATCTGCGCATAGAGCAGCCCTTCGCGCAGGCCCCGGTCCGCGACCGAGAGGCGATCCGTGGGCCAGACGCGCAACAGCGCCTGCAGGATAGCGGCGCCCGACATGATCAAGGCGTGCCGGTCGCGGCCGATCCGGGGGTCGTTGCGCCGCCCGTCGGGGCCGAGCGCCAGATAGCTGCGGATCACGCGGTCGATCTGGTCGGTGGTCATGCGCAGACCGTCGACCTTGTTGCGGTCGTATCGGCGAAGATTCAGGTGCGTTGCGGCGACGGTCGTGACCGTCCCGCTTGTGCCGATGATCTGGAAGCCCGGATCGCTGTCGCCCGCGGCGTCGGCATAGGGCGAGAACTCGGCCAGGCATTCCTCGAAATGCCACGACATCAGAGCGAAGCGTGCGGCGTCATCTGTAACGTCGCGGAACTGGTCCTTCAACGTCGCCACGCCCAGCGGGATCGAGATCCAGTCCACCACCTTGGCGCGCGGGAACGGATCGTCGGCCGTGCCCTGGAACCCGGCATGGAGGCGCATGATCGCCCGCGCCCGGTCATGACGCGGCACGCGGGTCAGGTCGATCCAGACGAGTTCGGTGGACCCGCCGCCGATATCGACCACCAGAAGCTGTTCGGCCTTGGTCGACACCAGCGGCGCACAAGAAACGACGGCGAGGCGCGCTTCCTCCTCGGGCTCGATGATCTCGAGCGGCAGATCGGTCTCGCGCTCGACGAGGCGGATGAATTCCGAGGCGTTGGTCGCGCGGCGGCAGGCCTCGGTCGCGACGAGGCGCATCCGGGTGACGTCATGGGTCTCGAGCTTCCGGCGACAAATCTTGAGCGCCCCGATGGTGCGCGCCATCGAGGCGCGCGACAGGCGGCCCGATTGCTCGAGCCCGTTGCCGAGCTGGACCGATTTCGAGAAGCTGTCCACGACATGGAGCTGGTTGCCTTTGGGCTGCGCGATCAGCATCCGGCACGAATTCGTGCCGAGATCGAGCGCCGCGTAGAGCTCCGCCGAATCGGGGCGGGTCCTGTCTCTCGGTGGCGCGACGGGCGCGGGCCCCTTGCGCGACTGCGCCGCGGGGATGCGGGCGCCGTTCGACAGGGGACCGGGCCGGTCGGCCGGGTCGTCCGGTGGCATCGCCGCCTCCGCATGTCTGGTTGCCCCGACCATAGGGGGGCCGCGGGCCATCGCGCAAGCATCCTTCATGTCCGACATGAGGGATTCGATACCCCGCGCGGCTGGCCCGCGCGCGCCCGCGGGGTTAGGTCGAAGGCGCGTGTCGCCATCGGGCGCATGCAGGTCGAATTGGGGCCGCACGCCCCGCCCCCCGCCGTTATGAGTGGGCAAAACCCGAGGGAGGGCCCGATGCCGCAGATCACTGTCGTCTATTGGCGGGACATCCCCGCCCAGGTCATCGCCGGAAGCGGCCGCAGGGCGGCGAAGGTGCAGTTGAGCGAGCGGTTCGAGCAGGCCATCGACCGCGCCGCGATGCGCTCCGGCGCGTCCGAGACCGATGCGTATCTCGCTGATTGGCGAAAGGTCCCCGAGGGCGATGTCGACGGAGCCGATGCCGAGGTCGCCGCCGCGCGGGCCGCCGAGCTGGAGGCCGACTGGAGCCCCGAGCGTCTGAAGGCCGCGGCCTTGGCCGGTGGCACAGAGGCGGCGGCCTGATGGCGATCCTCGGCTTCCGCAAGCCTGCGCCCGCGCCTGCCACCGCCGATCCGGTGCTGGCCGAATTCCTTGGCGGCAGTTCCCTCGAGGTGATGCCCCGCACCGCCGAGAAGATCGATGATTTCGCCGCGATCCTGCCGCGCGGCACCCGCGTCTATATCGCCCATATCGATGGCACGCCGATCGCCGACATGGTCGCGACCGCCGCGCGCCTGCGCGCCGAAGGCATGGAACCGATGCCCCATTTCCCGGCCCGCATCATCGCCGATCGCGCGACGCTGGACGACTGGATCGCCCGGTATCGCGGCGAAGCGGATGTGCGGCAGGGGCTGATCCTCGCCGGTGGCGTGGCCGAGGCCGCGGGCGCGTATGAGACCTCGATGCAGCTTCTGGGCTCAGGCGCCTTCGACGGGTTCGAGCGGCTGCATGTCGCGGGTCACCCCGAGGGCAATCGCGACATCGACCCCGATGGCAGCGACGCGAACGTGTCCGAGGCGCTGCGGTGGAAAACCGCTTTCGCCGAGCGCACGGATGCGAAGATGGCGATTGCCACGCAGTTCTGCTTCGAGGCCGCGCCCGTGATCGCCTGGGCCGATGCAATCCGCGCCGCCGGGGTCGACCTGCCGGTGCATATCGGCGTCGCCGGGCCCGCGAAGCTTCAGACGCTGATCAAGTTCGCCATCGCCTGCGGCGTGGGTCCCAGCTTGCGGGTCCTGCAACGCCGCGCCGCGGATGTGACCAAGCTCCTCCTGCCTTTCGAGCCGACCGAGATCCTGACCGATCTGGCCCGGCACAAGGCCGCCCATCCCGACTTCAATATCGAAGCGGTCCACATCTTCCCGCTGGGCGGGATCAAGACCTCCGCCGCGTGGCTGCAGGTTCATGTAAAGGATGAAGAATGACCCGTACGGTTCTGGAATCGAAGACAAAAACGGTAACGATCGGCTTCGACGAGCCATTCTGCGTGATCGGCGAGCGGATCAACCCCACGGGCCGCAAGAAACTGGCGGCCGAGCTGGAGATGGACGATTTCTCGACCGTCGAGCGCGATGCGCTGGAACAGGTCGCCTGCGGCGCGATGGTCCTCGACGTCAATTCGGGCGCGGTCTTCACCAACAAGATGGCCGAGGATCCGCGCTACGCCGACAACAACTTCGTCGAGCCGACACTGATGAAGGCGCTGGTCGAGCGGGTGCAGGCGCTGGTCGACGTGCCGCTCTGCATCGACAGCTCGGTGCCCGGCGCGCTGGAGAACGGGCTGGCCGCCGCCGAGGGGCGCCCGCTCCTGAACTCGGTCACGGGCGAAGAGGAGCGGCTGGAGATCGTCCTGCCGCTGGTCAAGAAATACAACGTGCCCGTCGTGGCCATCTCGAACGATGACACGGGCATCTCGGAGGACCCCGATGTCCGCTTCGCCGTCGCCAAGAAGATCGTCGAGCGGGCCGCGGATTTCGGGATCCCCGCCCATGACATCGTGGTCGACCCGCTGGTGATGCCGATCGGCGCGATGGCCACCGCCGGGCACCAGGTCTTCACGCTCGTCCGCCGCCTGCGCGAGGAGCTGGGCGTGAACACCACCTGCGGTGCGTCCAATATCAGCTTCGGCCTGCCGAACCGGCACGGGATCAACGCGGCCTTCCTGCCGATGGCGATCGGGGCTGGCATGACGAGCGCCATCATGAACCCCGTCTGCGCGCAGGAGATGGAGGCCATCAACGCGGCCAACATGCTCATGAATCATGACCCGAACGGGGGCACGTGGATCGGCTTCACACGGGTGCTGGATGCGGTGCGCGAGGGCGCGAGCTTCCCCGAAGCGGCGCGGGCCGCGCAGTCGGCGGGCGCACGGACCGGCGGACGCCGGGGTGGTCGTCGGCGCGCCTGATGTTGGGCATTTACCCGATATTCACGTCCGGCGGGGCATCGTTCCGGCATGGACATGAGACCCGCGATTCCCCCGCCCCGCCCCGCCTTTCCCGCGACGACAGCCGCGCCGTGGCTGGCCAAGCTCTTCGGGTCCCGATCCGCGCAGTCGGGGGGCGTCGTGCGACGGTCGACGGCATGGGTCGAACGGGAAGTGGGACGCGCGGCCTTCGTCGCCGAGGTGCGTCGGCGCGGCTTTCACCTGCTGGAAACCGGCGGGCAGTTCGTGGTGATCTGTCATCGCGGCAGCCTCCGCGTCGTCTGCTGAAACGATTGTTCGTACGAACAATCGCGAAGATTGTTCGTACGAACAATCTCGGACACGGGGCAGCGGCGTGAAGCTCCACAGCGTCGTCTTCATGCCGTCGGGCAAGCGCGGCACCTTCGCCGCTGGAACGCCCGTCCTGACCGCCGCCCGCCAACTCGGGGTCGACCTCGACAGCGTCTGCGGCGGCCGCGGCATCTGCTCAAAATGCCAGGTCCAGCCCGGCACCGGCGCCTTCCCGAAGCTGGGCCTGACGGTCGCGCCGGATGCGCTCTCGGACTTCAACGCGGTCGAACGGCGCTACGACGAGAAACGCGGCCTGAAGCCTGGACGCCGTCTCGGCTGCCAGGCCAAGATCCAAGGCGACGTCGTGATCGACGTGCCCGCCGAAAGCCAGGTCCACCGACAGGTCGTCCGCAAGGCCGCGTCCGATCATCCGATCATCATGGACCCGGCCACGCGCCTCCATTTCGTGACCGTCGAGGAGCCGGACATGGACGCGCCTTCGGGCGATCTCGAGCGGTTGCGCACGGCGCTGCGAACGCAATGGGACCTCGACGATCTCGCTATCCCCCTTTCAGTCCTTCGCGGGCTCCAGACGGCGCTGCGCAAGGGCGAGTGGCAGGTCACCGTCGCCGTCGATCACGACAGCGCAAGCGTCACAGCGATCTGGCCGGGCCTTCGCACCGCCGCTCCGCTCGGGCTCGCGATCGACCTCGGTTCGACGACGATCGCGGCGCATCTCTGCGACCTCGGCGACGGACGGGTGCTGGCGTCGGGCGGCGTCATGAACCCGCAGATCCGCTTCGGCGAGGACCTGATGAGCCGGGTCAGCTATGCGATGATGAACGCCGGCGGCGATGTCGAGATGACGGGCGCCGTGCGGGCGGCGCTGGATGCGCTGGCGCTCGAGCTGGTCGCCGAGGCCGGCGTGGCGGCGGGCGACGTGCTGGAGACGGTGATCGTCTGCAATCCGGTCATGCACCACCTCCTGATCGGCGTCGATCCGGTCGAACTGGGGCAGGCCCCCTTCGCGCTCGCCACGTCCGACGCGCTGCGGCTGGCCGCGTCCGAGGTCGGGCTTGCGTCGATCGGAGCGGGCGCGCGGGCCTATATCCTGCCCTGCATCGCGGGTCATGTCGGTGCGGATGCGGCGGCGGTGGCGCTGGCGCAGGCGCCCGACGAGGCCGAGGCGATGACGCTGATCGTCGATGTCGGCACCAATGCCGAGCTGATCCTGGGCAATCGCGACCGTATCCTCGCCTGCTCCTCGCCCACGGGCCCCGCCTTCGAGGGCGCGCAGATCTCCGCCGGGCAGCGCGCGGCCCCGGGTGCCATCGAACGAGTCGAGATCGATCCCGCGACGAAGGAACCCCGGTTCCGCGTCATCGGGAGCGAGCTCTGGTCCGACGATCCGGCCTTCGAGGGCACCGAGATCACGGGCATCTGCGGCTCGGGCATCATCGAGGCAGTGGCCGAGATGCGAATGGCCGGGCTGGTCGATGCGAAGGGCCTGATCGGCTCGGCGGAACAGACCGGCACGGCCCGCGCCATCCCCGAGGGTCGGACGCATTCCTACCTGCTCTGGGAGGGCGAGGACCGGCGGATCGCGGTGACGCAGGGCGACATCCGCGCGATCCAGCTTGCGAAATCGGCGCTCTATGCGGGCGCGCGGCTTCTGATGGACGTGGCCGAAATCGACAGCGTCGAACGGGTGACGCTGGCGGGGGCGTTCGGCGCGCACATCTCGCCCAAGCACGCGATGGTGCTGGGGATGATCCCCGATGCGGCGCTGGACCACGTGACGAGCGCCGGCAACGCGGCCGGGCACGGGGCGCGCATGGCGCTCTGCAACCGGGGCGCGCGCGCGCATGTCGAGGATCTGGTCCGCCGGATCGAGAAGATCGAGACCGCCGTCGCACCGCGCTTTCAGGAGCATTTCGTCAATGCCAACGCGATCCCGCATGCGACCGATCCGTTCCCGAACCTGATGTCCGAGGTGACGCTGCCGCAGGTCAGCTTCAACGTCGCGACCGAGGGCCGACGCCGCCGCCGATGACCGGCCTCAGCCCAGCGTGACGACCGCGCCGCCCGCCGCTTCGGCATCGGCGGCATCATGGGTCACCATGAGGATGGGAACACCGGCGGCGCGCGCCCGGTCGAACACGAGCGCACGGGTGCGGGCCCTGAGATCGGCATCGAGCTTCCCGAAGGGCTCGTCGAGAAGGAGTGCTGCGGGCCGTGACAGAAGCACCCGCATCAAGGCCACGCGCGCCGCCTGTCCCCCGGAAAGCGTAGCGGGATCGCGGGGGCCGTAGCCCTCGAGTCCGATCTCGGCCAGCGCAGTCGCCACGGTCGCGCGCCGCGTGCTTCGCGTTCCGCCGCGCGGCAGGCCGAAGGCAAGGTTTGCGGCCACGTCGAGATGGGGAAAGAGCAGCGGATCCTGATAGAGAAGACCGACATGCCGACGCTCGGGCGGCAGATCGCCGAGATCGCGCCCGTCGAGGATGGCGCGCCCCGTCGCGGTGAATGGCGCACGCAGATCGCCCATCACGAAAGCGAGGAGCGTCGACTTGCCGACACCCGACGGCCCCATGACGGTCAGCACCTCGCCCGGCGGCACGGCGGCGTCGATGGCCAGAAGCGGGCGTCCGGCGCGGGCGATCCGGACGTCGTCGAGGATCAGGCCGTCAGGCATCGCGCATCCCCCGCCTGTTGCGGAAGACGAGCGCGGGCACCGCGAGCGCCAACGCGAAGGGGGCGAGTGCCGCGAGGCTCTGGCCCAGGCCCCAGACGCCGATGGCGCGGCGGTCGCCGCCCGCCGCGAGGGCCACGGCCTCGGTCGCGAGGGTCGAGACGCGGCCGCCGCCGAGGAGGAGCGTCGGCAGGTATTGCCCGACGCTGACCGCGACACCGACCGCGGCGGCGGTCAGGACGGGTGCCAGCAGCATCGGCATCCGGATGCGCCAGAGGACGCGGTCGCGCGAGGCGCCAAGCCCGCCTGCAACGCGCGCGAGCCGTGCGTCCCACGCGCGAAACGGGCCCGACAGGCTGAGGAAGACGTAAGGGATGACGAAGACGATATGGGCCGCGAGGACCGTCGCGATCGGCGGCTGGCCGAGCCGAGCCGAAAGGACCTGGAGGCCCGGCAGGAAGGCAACCTGCGGGATGAGGAGTGGCAGGTAGAGAAGCCAGATCGCGCGCTGATCCGGGGTCAGGCCGAAGCGATGCTCGGCCTCGAGACAGCCGATGACGAGGATCAGCGAGGCGGCGGTGGCGGCGAGCGCGATCCAGATCGTGGTGCCGGCCGTCGCGGCCATCTCCGGGCCGAAGCGCATCCAGCTCCGCGCTGTCAGGGCGTCCGGTGCGAGGTCGGGAAAGCGCCAGGCCGCAGCGACGGACCAGAGGGCGAGCGCCGCGAGGCCGCCGAGAACGGCAAGGGCCGAGACCGTGCCCAGCGCGAAGCCGGCGGCGCGGGCGGGCGCCTCGGGCAGGCCCCGCCCCGACCAGACCCAGCGCCGACCAAGGGCGGCGACCACCCGTTCCAGCCCCAGCCAGAGCGCGAGGGCCGCGAGCGTGGCCGCGAATTGCAACAGCGCGCCGGCGGCCGCCGTGGCACGGAGCGCCAGATCCGGATCCAGCATCCAGCGCGTGACCTGCACCGAGAGGGTTGGCGGCGTGTTCGGCCCGAGGATGACCGCCACGTCCACGTTGGTCATAGCATAGACCAGCACCACGAGGACCGGCAGGCGGACCTGCGCATAGAGGCCGGGGAAGACCGCCTTGAACCAGCCCGCGACGCGCCCCTGCCCCAGCGCCCGCGCGACCCGCAGGCGCGCGGCGGGGATCTGGGTCTGCGCGGCCAGCATCATCAGGAGGAGGAATGGAAGCTCCTTGGCCACCAGCCCCGCCGTCAGCGACAGGCCCCAGCGGTCCTGAAGGATCAGAAGATCCGGCGGCACCTCCCATCCAAGTGGCAGCGCCACGAGCCGCATCAGCCAGCCCGAGGGCGCCACGAGAAACGCGAGCCCGAGGGCCGCGGCGGCGTGCGGGACGGCCAGAAGCGGCGAGAGCAGACGTTCGAGCCACGCAAAGGCGGGCGTCCCGTGCCACCCCGCGAGGATCAGCGACGCGATGGCCAGCGCGCCGATGGTCGAGAGAAGCCCTGACGACGCGCTGACGGCCAGCGCGCGCGGCAGGCCCGGCCAGTCCAGCACCGCCATCAGCGGACCCGCCGAAAGCCCCTGCCCCGTCGGCCCGTAGCCCAGCGCGGGAAGGATGGTGCCCGCCATGCCCAGAAGGACCGGCCCTGCGAGCACGAGAACCGTCAGGAGGGGAAGCGGGCGCAGCATGGCGGCGCGGACCGGCGGGCGGCCGCTACTGGGCGACGCCGTAGCGGGCGACCCAATCGGCGCTCAGGCGGTCGGCCCAGCTCGGGTGCGGCTCGGGCTGGGCGGGGCCGAGATCGGCGGGCGAAAGCGTCGCGGGGCCGATATCCAGCGCGTCGAACGCCGCGCGGTCGGCCTCGGAGAGTTTGCCCATGTCGAGGACCGTGCCGTAGCCGAGAATGCTCGGATCCTGCGCGCGAAGCTGTGCGGCGGGCGACAGGATGATGTTCGCGACGACCATCGCGCCCTCCTTTGCCGAGGAGTTGTAGGGGATCGCGAGGAAGCTCGCATTGCCCAATGTCCCCTTCCGCAAGACCGCCGTCCGCGCCGTATCCGGCAGCTGGAAATTGGCGATCGCGGTGGACGCCTCGCCCGGCGAGAAGCTGATGGCGAGGTCGATCTCGCCATCGTTCATCAGCTGGAGCTGGCGTGGCCCGGTCTGCGGATAGGCGCGCCCTTCCCGCCAGAGGACCGGGGTCAGCGCATCCATGAAGGCCCAGAAGCTGGCCGTGACCGCCTCGTAATCCTCGCCCACCGGGGCTTGCAGCACCGCCGGATCCGCCACGAGGTCGATCAGCATCTGCTTGAGGAAGGTCGTCCCAAGGAAGTCGGGCGGCTGCGGGAAGGTGAAGCGGCCGGGATTCTGGGTCGCGAAGTTGAGGATCTCCTGCGCGCTGTCGGGCGCGTCGGGCAGGCGCGCGGTATCGTGGATGAAGACGACCTGCGCCATGGCCCAGGGGCTCTCGTAACCTTCGGTCGGGATGGTGAAATCGACGGTCACGGTCTTGCCCTCGACATCGACGAGCGACCAGTTGGGCAGGTCCTCGGCCCAGGGCCCGAAAAGGAGGTCCTGCTCCTTCATGGCGGCGAAGTTCGCGCCGTTGATCCAGATGAGATCGACCGAGCCACCCTCGTCCCGTCCCGCCTGCCGTTCGGTCAGGACCGCGCCGACCGCATCGCCCGTGTCGGCCAGCTTGACGTGTTCCAGCGTCACGCCCTGCTCGGCGGCCCGGTCCCCGATCCAGGAGATGAAGTCGTTCGTCGTCGTCGAGCCGCCCCATGCGTGCCAGTAGACCGTCTGACCGTCGGCCGCGGCGGTCACGGCATCCCAATCGGCGGGATCGGGGTCGGCAAAGGCCGGCAGGGCGGCGAGCGTCAGAGCGGCAGTGAGAAGGCGCATGGAGAGGGTCTTTCAGTCAGGCAGGAGATGGCGGGCATTGAGGACGCGCGCCGTGGCGGTGAAGAGGCACAGCACTCCGAAGGCCCAGGCCAGCGGCGCGAAGTGTTGAGGGAGAAGACAGAGAAGCACGAAGAAGACGATCGTCTCGGTCCCCTCGAGCAGTCCGGCCGAATAATAGAGCGACTTCTGGCCCTGCGCCTCGGTCGAGATGCCGCGCTTGGCGGCCATCGACGCGAGCCCGAGGAACGAGGTGCCGTTGACGTAGAAGGTCAGCAGCAGGAACGCCGCCGGGAGCGCGTTGGCCGGGTCCATCACGGCGAAGGCGAAGGGCACGGCGCCGTAGAAAACGAAGTCGGCCCAGATATCGAGATAGCCGCCGAAATCGGTCTTGCGCGTCGCCCGCGCGACCGCGCCATCCAGCCCGTCGGCGATGCGCGACGCCAGAAGCGGCAGCAGCGCCCAGCCGGGCGAACCGAGCGCGATGGTCAGCGCCGCCAGAAGCCCCAGCCCCAGCCCCGCGAGGGTGACGCCGTTCGCCGTGGCGCCCCGTGCCGCCAAGGCATGGCCAAGCCGGTTCAGCGGCGGGTCGATCAGGCGGCGGGCACGGGCGTCGAGCATGGGCATTGGTGCCGCGAAATTCAGCCCGCGTGCAAGGCACCTTGCCGTGAGGTTCAGGCCGACGCGGGGATGGTGCGCGTGGCCACCGCCGCGAGGATCAAGAGCCCGGCCGAGGCGGCCAGCGCCATCGGCAGGCCGCCCCATTGATAGGTCAACCCCGAAAGGAGCGTGCCCAGAAGCCGTCCGCCCGCATTGGCCATGTAGTAGAAGCCGACATCCATGGTCACGCGCTCGGCCCGCGCGAAGTCGAGGATGAGGAAGGAATGGAGCGACGAGTTGATCGCGAAGACCACGCCGAACACCAGAAGGCCCGCCATGACGATCCACGTGGCGTCGGAGGCTGCGGCGTTGGTCGCGGCCAGTACGGCGGGGATCACGGCGAGCGCGGCGACCCAGGTCAGCGCGTCCGATGGCGTCCCGCCGCGCACGATACGCGGGGCCAGCGCCTGCACGCCGCCATAGCCGATGATCCATATCGCCATGAAGCCGCCGGTCACGAAGAAGGCTGTGCGCGGATCGAGCGTCTGGGCCAGCGTCGCGGCCAGCCAGATCGGGAGGGCGACGACGAACCAGACGTCCCGCGCGGCGAAGAGAAAGAGCCGCGCCGCCGCGAGCCGGTTGATCCGGGGATCGCGGCTGAAGACCTGCGTGAACTTCGCCTTCGCATCCCGCGCCGACATGTCCCGCGGCAGGGCGAGGACCACCGCGACGAGGATCGCGGCGAGCCCCGTCGCCATCAGCCAGAGTGCGGGGCCGAAGCCGACCGTCGCCAGAAGGGCGGCACCGACGAAGAACCCGAGGCCCTTGATCGCGTTCTTCGAGCCGGTCAGCACCGCGACCCAGCGAAAGAGCCCGCCCTCGGGGGCCAGGAGCTTGACCGCCGACTTGCTGGCCGTCTTGGCAAGGTCCTTGGCCACCCCCGACGCCCCCTGCACCAGCATCACGAAGACGACCGATGCCGCGACGGTCCAGGCCGGGTCGAGCTGCGTCAATGCCGCCAGTGCCGCGATCTGGAGCGCCAAACCCGCGATCAGCGTGGCCCCCAGCCCGTAGCGCGCCGCGAGCCAGCCTGCGGTCAGGTTGGTGACCACGCCCGCGACCTCGTAGAGCAGGAAGAGCCACGCGAGTTGCAGCGGCGAGAAGCCGAGGCCATGGAAATGCAGCAGCACCAGCATCCGCAGCGCGCCATCGGTCAGCATGAACGCCCAATACGCCGCCGTGACGGCTGCATAGGCGCGCAGCGAGGTCACGCGGCGATCATCCGGGCGATATCGGCCATGCGGACGGCATAGCCGAATTCGTTGTCGTACCAGACATAGAGTTTCAGATGCGTTCCCTGCACGACGCGGGTCGACAGGGCGTCGACGATCGCCGATCGCCGATCATCGAGGAAGTCGGACGAGACGAGCGGCCGGTCCTCGACCCCGAGGATGCCCGCCATCGGCCCGGCCTCGGCGGCGCGGAATGCGGCGTGAACCGCGTCGACGGTGACCTCGCGCGCCATCTCGAATGCGCAATCGGTCAGCGACGCATTCAGGAGCGGGACACGCACCGCATGGCCCGTCAGCCGGCCTTCGAGATCGGGGAAGATCTGCATGATGGCCTTGGCCGACCCGGTGGTCGTCGGGATCAGGTTCATCAGGGCCGACCGGGCCCGGCGCGGGTCCTTGTGGGGCCGATCGACGATGGTCTGGGTATTGGTCACGTCGTGGATCGTCGTGAAGCTGCCATGGCGGAGGCCGAAGCTCTCGCGCAGGACTTGCACAACGGGAGCGAGGCAGTTGGTGGTGCAGGACGCCGCCGTCACGATGCGCTGGCTGCCGTCCCAACGGTCGTGATTGACGCCGTAGACGAGGTTCAGCGCGTCGCCGTCCTTGACGGGGGCCGAGACCACGACGTGGCGCACCCGGTCAAGATAGGGGGCGAGTGCGGCACCCGTCTTGAAGGCGCCCGTGCAGTCGAGGACCATGTCGATCCCGTCCAGGTCCAGCGCCTCGGGGCGGCGATGCGCCGTCAGCGGCAGCCTGCGGCCGCCCAGCACCAGCGCGCGGCCATCCGCGCGGACGGGTGTGGCCCAGCGGCCGTGGACGCTGTCGAATTCCATCAGGAGCGCGTGCTGCTCGGGGTCGTCCGACGCATCGTTCAGCGCCACCAGCTCGACCCCGTGCGGCCGGTCGATCAGCTCGCGCAGCACGAGCTTCCCGATCCGCCCCAACCCGTTCAGCATCACCCGCATCCGACATCCCCTGCTTTGCCCGCGCGCCCGCCGCTAGCGGGACCATATGACGATCTCATGACACTTTCCCCCGCGCGCCCTTGCGTGTAGCCCAAGCCCGTTGGAAGCGTGGCCGAGCGGTCGAAGGCACCGGTCTTGAAAACCGGCAGGCGTGAAAGCGTCTCGTGGGTTCGAATCCCACCGCTTCTGCCAGACATCCGGCGCTGTCGCGACGATGTGCCGACCGACCCGTGCAACGCGGGAAAGACGGCATACCGACCCTGCCGAACGAGACCGGAGACATGCCCCGTGCCGCCGTCAGCCATCGCCTACACCAAGCCGTCGATCACCGAGCTCGAGGTCGAGTTCGCAACCCACGCCACGCGAACCGGCTGGGGGGCGGACTGCTACGCCTATATCGGGCGGTTCGAGCGAGGGTTCGCAACGCATATCGGCGCCGCCCACGCGATCGCGACGTCCAGCTGCACCGGCGCGATGCAGATGGGGCTGGCGGCGCTCGGGATCGGGCCCGGCGACGAAGTCATCCTCGCGGACACGAACTGGATCGCGACGGCCGCCCCGATCGTCCATCTCGGGGCGACGCCGGTCTTCGTCGATATCCGACCGGACAGCTGGTGCATCGATCCCGCACGCGCTGCCGCCGCGGTCACGCCGCGCACACGCGCCATCGTGGCCACGCATCTCTATGGCAACCTCTGCGATATGGATGCCCTTCTGGAACTCGGAGATCGGCACAACATACCCATCATCGAGGATGCCGCCGAAGCGATCGGCGCGCGGTATCGCGGACGCGCGGCCGGGAGCATGGGCCGCTTTTCGACGTTCTCGTTTCACGGCACGAAGACGCTGACCACCGGCGAGGGCGGCATGTTTCTGACCTCGGACCCGGAGCTTTTCGCGCGCGTGGGCACGCTGGCGAACCACGGGCGCGATCCGGCGCAGACGCGGCAGTTCTGGGCGGATGTCGTCGGCTACAAGTTCAAGATGTCCAACGTTCAGGCCGCGATCGGCTGCGCGCAACTGGACCGCATCGACGAGCTGACGGGGCGGAAGCGTGAGATCCTCGCGGCCTACAAGGCTCGGCTGGACCGTCTTTCCGGTGTTGCGATGAACCCGGAGCCCGATCACGTCGTCAACGGTGCGTGGATGCCGACGGTCGTGTTCGCTCCCGAGACGGGCGTGACCCGCGAGCGGCTTCAAACGGCCTTCGCCGACGCCCGGATCGACGCGCGCGTGTTTTTCTGGCCGCTGTCCGAACAGCCGATGTTCACACCGGTTCCCGAGAACAGGGTCGCGCGGGACATCTGCGCGCGTGCGATCAACCTGCCCAGCTATCACGACATGACCACCGCCGAGATCGACCGCGTCTGTGCCGTGATCGAGGGGCTTCTAACCTAGCCGTCCAGCCAGATCAGTCGCGCGTCCGCGGGCCGCCAGGCGCTCGTATCGGCAAGGATTGTGCGGGCGCGGGCCGGGTTCAGGCCGACCACGATCGAGGCGATATCGGTCGGGCAATCCTCGGGGATCAGGACGGGTGCCCCCATGTGGTCGTGGCCTTGCAGATAGGGGTTCCGGTCCAGGAAGCAGCGCGGCCCGCCCGCAATCCGCGTGGCGATGAGCGTGCCGTAGAACCCGGCGCCGTAGATCGCCACCGGTTCGGTCGGCGCTTCGGTGCGCAACCGGTGCAGGATCGCGGTCCAGTCGGCGAGGACCGAGCGCAGCGCATCCGTCTCGCGCGCCGGCACCGTGCCAGGCGTCCCGCCGGTGGCCACGACGATGAACGCACCCGCGAAGCTCGTCTGGTCGAGGCTGTCGATCCGCAGGCCGGCCTCGGCGAAGGCTCGGGTCAGGCTCGCGGCAGTGAAGTGGTTCAGGTGATCGACCACCAGAAGGTCGCCCGTGTTCGAGCCGCAATCGGGGACCGAGAGGAACAGGCGTCCGCCGGGCGCGAGACAGCGAGACAGCTCGTGCAGGATCGCGACGGGATCCGGCACGTGCTCGAGGACGAAATGCGCCGTGATCAGATCGAAGCGGTCGGTCCAGCCGTCGGGCAAGGCATATGTCGCCTGCTGGTCTTCGGGCACCCAGCCGGCCCAGTGCTCGGTATAGTCGCGGCTCACATCGAAGACATGGGGCTGGATGTCCGGGCGGTTCTCGATCACGCGTTGCAGCGTCGTCGCCTTCCCAGCACCGAAATCGAGTACCTTCGCGCCGTTCGTGATTTCCAGTGCGGCGACCAGTTCCGCCTGATAGGCCGTGCGGAAGACCTGCTCGCCCGCGGCGTTCTCGTAGAGCTGGTCATGCCCGTCGATATCGAGGGAAATGCGGTACTGCGTGTCGTAGAAATCCGAGAGCTCCGGCAGGTCGGGGCTTTGGGCGTGGCCGCAGTTTTCGCAGAGCCACACGCGCGTCGGCAGATCCAGAACGGTCCGGATCGAGGTCAGCGACGGGCCCGGATCGTCGAAATCCGGCGCGTCGAGCTTAGCCGCGCAGACCCGGCAGGACGGCGCGCTCATGCCACCAGCTCCGGCAGGATCGCCTCGAAATCGACGCCTGCGGCAAAGGACCCGGCCCAAGCGATGCGGCGGCCGATGGGATCGTCGAAGTTGAACCAGCGAAATTGCATCGACCAGCGCGGATGCGACGCGCGGTTCACCCCCGATTGGTGCAAGGTCAGGAAATCCATGGCGATCAGGTCTCCGGGTTCGGTCAGAGGCGCGACCTTGTCATAGGCCGCGACGCGTTCGGCTTCGCCGGCAAGACGCAGCGAGTAGGCGCCCGTCTTGCCCACGCCGCCGTCGTCACGCTCGACCGGGATGATCCCTTCGGCATGCGAGCCGGGGCAGAGTTCGACCGGGCCCAGATCGGCGGTGACGGGCAGAAGCGGGCTCCAGTAGACGACGCCGTCGACACTGCGAAGCTGGGCGGGAAATTCCTGATGCCAGAAGGTCTTGAACTTGTCCTCGGAGGGGAAGTCGATCCGGATGCCGTAGCCGCCCGCCGCGATACCCGGGTTGGCGCCGGGGCGCAGATCGCGGAACAGGGCGTCGTTCCTTTCAAGCGCCACGAGCTGCATGAAGGCCGGGATCTGCTTGACTGCATCGTAGACCCGCCCCGCCAGTGCCCGATCCGCCCGCGCGATCGCCATGATACCGTCGGTCATAGCCGCTTCGGGTGTGGCGCAATCGGCATCGATCCCGTTCTGCGTGGCGATCAGCTCGACGATCCGGCGGATGCCCTGCCGGATCGGCTCGATCTCGGAGGCGACGTCGTAGAACCCGCGGCGGATGCAATAGCCGTCCGTCTGGAATTGATCGCTCATCAGGGCCTCCTCAGGATTCACCAAGAAACGTTTGCCAGTCTACGGTCCGGGGCGCCAGATGCGCGGCCCGCTCGACGGCGGGGACATGCGAGATCAGGTCAAGCGCAGTCACATAGGGCGTGAACGGCCCATGGTCCTGCGGCCAGGGCCGGACGGCGTAATCCATGTAGCGGACGGCGATTCCGGCTGCATCGAACGCCGCGTGATCGAGATACTCCCGCGCGCCGTGCCCGGTGATGTACTCGGTACCGCCCGCCGCCCGGACGAGCGCCAGCACGCGATCGGATCCGGTGCCGCCGATCTTCATCTCCGCGCTCCGGCGGGTGACCCGCGCCGGCAGCCCGATTTCGGTCGCAACCGCTTCGGCGCTCGCGATGAGGGTTTCGACCAGCGGGGCGTCCGGCTGCCACGCCCGCCCGAAGGTCTCCAGCGCATCGGCGCAATGGGGCGCGCGACGCCAGGTGTTCGCCACGAGCGCGCGGTGTGCGTGGCGGATCGACGGGTCGCTGGCCTCAAGATCGCGGATCGTCACGCCCGACCCTTTCCCGACCAGCGGGATCGTCATCCATGTCCGTCCCGTCGGCGTCTTGACTTGGATCCGGTTGGTGAAACTGCCCTTCGAGAAGGTTGCGTCATCGAGCCAGATCATCACGTCCGCCAAGGACATTTGCGCCACGAACCCGGCCCACGGGAAATACATCGGCTGGGAGATCACGACCCGCGTCACGCCGAGGGCCGGGGCAGTTCAGCCAGAAGGCTCGTGGCTGCGCGGGCGTGCGCCTCATGGCAAAAGCCCGGCGTGCATAGCGTGTCGCCTGCGGGTGCACGGTCGAGATCGAACGCCGCCCGTCCGATCCGCGCCGGATCGACGAGCCCCGCGTCACACCAGTCGAGAAGCGCGAGCGTCACGACGACCTTCTGGCGATAGGCCAGGGCCTCGCGCCACGCGGTGTCGGCGCGTCGGGGAACCGCCGCAGCCGTCTGCGCAAGGATCGGGCCGGTATCCATACCCGCATCGACGACGTGGAGCGTTGCCCCCTGGATCCGCGTGCCTGCCCGCGCCGCGTCGCCGACGCCGTCGAGGCCGGGAAAGGCCGGCAGGAGGGCGGGATGGACGTTGACGACCGGCATCCGCTCGAAGAGTTCGGAACCTATCAGCCGGGCGTAGTGTAGAATTGCGACGTCGCAGCCCTCCGCGCGGAACCGGTCTGCCGCCGCCGCAGAAAGCGCGGGGCGCGAGGCGCCGTCGATCCGTGCGCGCGCGATCCCCAGACTATCCGCCTTGTCCTCGGCGCCGCAGGCCCGATCGGTGAGCACGAAGAAGCGGGAGACCGGCCACCCGGACAGCTCTGCCGCACGCGCGAACGCCGCCCCGCCCGCCGAGAGCAGGAAGCCGACCTTCACGGGGCCTCCGGCCCCGCGATGCAGCGAAGATACCCGCCCGGCGAAGAGGACAGCACAAGCTTGCCGTTGAGTTCCGCGTCGGGCTCGAACCGGTCCGTCTCGGCGAGATAGTCGTTGAGCGCGGCCAGCGGTTCGTTCCCCTTGGACCAGTGCTTGGAGCGGTTCTCGGGAGCATCCTCGGCTTCGATATGTCCGACGAGCGTGTCGGCGACCACGAGGAAGCACCCTTCGGTGACCAGCGGCCCGTAGGCGCGGCACTCGGCCAGGACGTGATCGCGGCTGTGATCGCTGTCGAGGACGACCATCACGCGCGCGCCCTCGGGGATTTCGGCCCGAACCTTCTCCAGCACGTCGTCATCGGCCGAACCGCCCTCGATCAACGTCACGCGCTTGGCCATCGGATGCGCCTCGATCGACTGACGATTATGGGCGCGGATGTCGATATCGACGCCGATCACCTGCCCCTTGCCGAGCACTTCGAGGATCGAGGCCATGAACAGGACCGATCCGCCCCGCGCGACGCCGGTCTCGATGATGATGTCGGGCTTGGTCTGCCAGATCACCTCCTGCGTGGCGATGACGTCGGCGGGAAGCTGGATGATCGGCACGCCCATCCATGTCCAGAGGTACGAATAATCGTGCTTGTCGAGCGCGTAGACGAACTCGGTCGAGCGCCGGAACAGCGCCTCGTCCGCGCCGAGGGCGCGTGACTTCGTCGCCCGGTTGTCGAGGAACGCCTGCCTGTCGTCGGGATGTGTCATGTCTGGCCTTCCTGTTCTGTCTCGTCTGCGCCGGTCCGTATCGGCGCGTCGTTGCGTCGTCGCGTGTTCGTCCAAGCCGCGCCGCGCGCAAGGTCACCGGACAGGACCGCGCGATAATCCGCTCCCAGCGCCCGATCCAGAGCCGCGACCGCCGTCGCGATGGTGTTGACGCCGCCTGCCGCGCCGTCGACCCGGATGCTGGCGAGCTTGTCGGCATTCTTGTGCCAGAGTGCGCGGGCCTGCACGAGCCAGCTTCTCGGTCGCGCCCTGGCCGCGTCGAGTGCTGCATCGGTACCGGTCGCCTGCGCGTGGGCGGTCATGACGGCCATCACCTCGTTCGCCGTGTCGGCGTCCTTCTTGCGCAAATCGTTGATGACCGTGCGATACCAGTCGACATGCGCGATCCGGACATCCTCGTCGGGAAAATGGTGGCGCAGCGTTTCGAGCGTGCTGAGAAACCCTAAGGGGACCGAGCCAGCCAGCGGAATGACATCCTCGACCGGATCGGCCTGGCTTTCGGTCACGAAGGCCGCGTTGGCCGAAGCGTCGTGGCTGCCCTCCGCGCGGCCGCGTGCCCCGAAGCTGGTGCCCGTGCTGCGCGTTCCGAATCCGTTGAGAGAAAACGGGTGGCGACAATGGAGGAACCGCCCGCCATGCTGGATCGCCCGCATCGACACCCACGTGTCGGGGCTCCGGGCGAGGATCATCGTCCCGTCGGGGGCCGCGAGCGTGTCGCGCAGGAAGCGGCGTGACATGCAGGCATGATAGATGCCCGGCGCGGGATGGAAGCGGTGCAACTGGCCACGCGCGAGCATCGCCCGACGGTCCCGAAGGTCGAGAGGCTCGGGCGCGCCGAAGGTCCGTCCCCGTACCAGCCGAAAGCTGCCCGCCTTCGCGCCCCGCCCGGGTGCCGGCCAGCCATAGACCGGATAGTCCCAGCTCAGCCCGTCCGGGGCGTCCCGTTCGAGGATCGACAGAAGGTTCGAGAATTGCGCGGGCAGGATGCCGTCGTCGTCGCCGAAGACGATCACGTAGTCGCCGCGCGCTTCTTCGAGCGCGAACTCGAAATTCTGGCGCATCGAGACACGGCGCCCGGTCGCGATCGCGCGAAATCTCGGGTCGGTCTGCGCGGCGATGATATCTGGCGTGGCATCGGTCGACGCGTTGTCGCTGACGAGGATCTCGATCTCGCCGTCGGGAATGGCGAGCGCCGTGGCCAAGGAATGCGGCAGGTATTCCGCACGATCCCTGGTGGGGATGATGACTGAAACGCGCATACGCCCCCCTACAAGCCCGCACGACATAGGCGCCGGGCGGGTCCCGAACAACGGGTCGAGCGCGTCGCGTATACCGGCAGAAATGCGCATTGCGAAATGCGATCGAGCGCGGCCCTGACACAGCTCCCTGTCAACACCGCCCGCCTCACCCGAGCACCTGCAACGACGGGATCGCGGTCACGAAGCGGGTGCCGGACGCTTCGAGATCGGCGAGCTGCGCGCGGATTTCGGCCGTCAGGTTCCAGGGCAAGATCAGGACGTAGTCAGGCGGGGCCTCGCGGAGCGCCGAGGGGGCGCGGATGGGGATGTGGCTTCCGGGCAGGAGGCGTCCGATCTTGGATGGGGCGGCGTCGCAGACGAAGGGCAGAAGATCGGGGCGGATGCCCGCGTAGTTCAGAAGCGTGTTGCCCTTGGCCGCCGCGCCGTAGCCCGCGACTCGCGCGCCCTCGGCCCGCGCGTCCAGAAGAAAGCGCAGGACGCCGTCCTTGATCGCGTCGGCGCGGGACTGGAAGGCGGCGTAGAAGGCATCTGTGTCGATGCCCGCCTCGGCCTCTGTCTCGCGCATCTCGGCGACGGACGGCCTGTCGGCATGGGCCGCGCCCGCGTGGCAGGCATAGATGCGCAGGCTTCCGCCATGGGTGTCGAGCGTCTCGATGTCGAAGACCCGCAGACCTGCCGCGCCGAGGATGCGCTCGACCGCGAAGAGCGAGAGATAGGAGAAATGCTCGTGATAGATCGTGTCGAACTGCGCCTCGGCCACGAGGCGCAGGAGGTGCGGAAATTCCAGCGTGACCACGCCGTCTGGCTTCAACGCCGTGCGCAGACCGGCGGTGAAGTCGTTGATGTCGGGGACATGGGCGAAGACGTTGTTGCCCGCGATCAGGTCGGCGGGTTCGAGCGTCTTGGCCAGCGCTTCGCCGAAGAACGCCTGCTCAACGGGGATGCCGAGGACACGGGCGGCGTCGGCCGTCCCCTCGGTCGGCTCGACACCAAGGCACGGGATGCCCGCCGCGACGAAGTTGCGCAGCAGGTACCCGTCATTCGACGCCACCTCGATCACATGGCTGTCGGCCCCAAGCCCGAGACGCCGGGTGATCATCTCCGCGTAGCGCGCCGCATGGTTTAGCCAGCTTTGCGAAGTCGAGGAGAAATAGGCGTAGTCGTCCGCGAAGAGCGCGTCGGCCTCGGCGAAATCCTCGGTCTGCACGAGGCGGCACGTCCCGCAGGCCAGCACGCGCAGGGGATAGGTCACCTCGGGGCGCGAGAGGTCCGCGGGGTCGAGATAGGCGTTCGAGGGCGGCGCGAAGCCGAGGTCGACGAACGGGATTTCGAGCGGCGCGCCGCAATGGCGACAGGGTTGGGTCATAGCGGATCGACCTCGGCGAGCGGTGGCAGGTTACGGTCGCGGTCCGAGCGCATCGCGGGCGGGAGGGGCCAGTCGAGACCGAGCGCGGGGTCGAGCGCGTCGACGCCGCCCTCGTGATCCGGGGCGTAGCGCGCGGAATGGAGGTATTGCAGCTCCACATCCGGGGTGAGCGTCTGGAACCCGTGGGCCACCCCCGGCGGGACGTAGACGGCGTTGCGGTCTTCCGCATCGAGGGTGATCGCCGCATGGCGCCCGTAGGTCGCGGACCCGGCCCGCAGGTCGAGAATGACGTCATGCGCCCGCCCGCTGAGGCAGCGGACCAGCTTGGCCTCGGGGACGGGGCCGGCCTGAAAATGCAGGCCCCGGATGATGCCCTGCCCGATCGTCACCGAGATATTCATCTGGACCCAGTCCGTCACCAGACCCTCGGCCCGAAACTCGTCGTCGCAATAGACCCGCGCGAAGAGACCGCGCGCGTCGCGCCGGGGTTCCAGCCGGACCTCGAAGGCGCTGGCGATGGGAAGGGGATCGAAGATCATGCGGCCTCGAACGCGCTGATCTGCGCGCGGGTCTCGGCGGCGGGGTCCGCGCCCTCGTGGACGGCGCGATACCAGCCGATGGTGCGCGCGATGGTTTCCGCGAAGTCCCAGCGCGGCGCGACCCCGAGGAGGCGGTGCGCCTTCGCCGGATCGAGCGACAGGAGGCCCGCCTCGTGCGGGGCATCGGGATCCGGCGTCTCGGCCCAGTCGCCGGGCCAGTGCCGCAGCGCCTCGGTCACGACATCGCGGACGGGGCGGATCTCGGCGGGATCAGGCCCGAAGTTGAAGGCGCCCGCGATCTCGGGGGCGTCAGTCGTCCAGAGCGCTTCGGCCAATGCGAGATAGCCGGCCAGCGGCTCCAGCACGTGCTGCCACGGTCGCACGGCGGCGGCATTGCGCACCTCGACGGGACGCCCGGCGGCCAGCGCCCGTGCGATATCGGGTACGATCCGGTTGCGCGCCCAATCGCCGCCGCCGACCACGTTGCCCGCCCGCGCCGACGCGATGCGAAGACCGCCCTCGCCCGGAAAAGCCCGCCGCCAGCTTGCGACGGCGATCTCCATCGCGGCCTTGCTGGCACTGTAGGGATCGTGGCCCCCGAGCGGATCGTTCTCGTGGAAGGCGCGCCCGTCCTCGGGGTTCTCGTAGACCTTGTCGGTCGTGACCATCACGGCGGCGCAGCGGTCGTCCAGCCGCCGCAACGCCTCGAGGAGGTGGGCGGTGCCCATGACATTGGTCTGCCACGTCCGGAGCGGGTCGTCATAGCCGTCGAGGACGAGCGACTGCGCGGCAAGGTGGAACACGATCTCGGGGCGCGCGTCGCTGACATGGGCGGTCAGCGCGCCCGCGTCGCGGATGTCGCAGATGCGGTGGTCCACGAGGTCGGCCACGCCGAGCTGATCGAAGAGGTTCGGCGCACCCTCGGGCGGCAGCGCGAGCCCGGTGACGCGCGCGCCGCGCCGCGACAGCCAGAACGCGAGCCACGCGCCCTTGAAGCCCGTATGCCCCGTCACGAGGACGCGGCGATCCTGCCAGATCGGCGTCACGCCCAGGTCTTCCACGGGGCGTTGCCCCGCGCCCAGAGGTCTTCGAGGTGGTTGCGGTCGCGCAGCGTGTCCATGGCCTGCCAGAAGCCCCCGTGACGCCAGACCGAAAGCTCTCCATCCGCGGCGAGCCCCTCGAGCGGGCCCTTCTCGAAGACGCATTGGTCGCCGTCGAGACGCGCGAAAATCGATGGGTTGCAGACGAAGAAGCCTCCGCTGATCCAGCGCCCGTCGCCCTCGGGCTTTTCCTGGAACCGGGCGACGCGCATCCCGTCGAGGACCAGCGCGCCGAACCGGCCGGCGGGCTGCATCGCGGTGACCGTCGCCTCGCAGCCCTCGGCCCGGTGATGCGCGATGAGTGCTGCGATATCGACGTCGCCCACGCCGTCGCCATAGGTCAGGCAGAACGGCTCATCGACATATTCGCGGATCCGCGCGATGCGCCCGCCGGTCTGTGTCAGCTCGCCGGTGTCGACCAGCGTGACCTTCCAGTTCTCGGCCCGCTGGCGATGGACATGGCTCGTGTTCGCTCCCAGATCGAAGGTGACGTCGGACATATGCATGAAGTAATTGGCGAAATACTCCTTGATCGCATAACCCTTGTAGCCGCAGCAGATGACGAAATCATCGATCCCGTACTGGCTGTAGTGCTTCATGATGTGCCACAGGATCGGTCGCCCGCCGATCTCGATCATGGGCTTGGGCTTGAGGTGGGATTCCTCGCTGATCCGCGTGCCGAGACCGCCTGCGAGAATGACTGCCTTCATGTCGCGTGCCCCCTCCCGGGCGGGTTCAGTCGTGCCGCGTCGGCCACCCCGTCCGGCTTCGGGTCTATGCGCATCGACGCGCGGCGGAAAGGGCGGCTGCGGCATTCTGTCCGCCGCCGGCGCGGGTCGGCCGGTCTCTTTGCTCAGGCCTCCAGCGTGATCGAGATGCGCCGGTTGGACTTTCCCTTGTTCTCGATCTTGCCGACATGCACGGATCGGATCTCGCCGGTGCTGCGGACATGGGTGCCGCCGCAGGGCTGCAGATCGACGGGGTCGGCGCCCGTGCCGATGCGGACCAGCCGAATATGTCCCGCGCCGCGCGGTGGCTTGACCGAGAGGGTCTTGACCAGCCCCGGACTGGCGTCGAGCTCGGCCTCGGTGATCCATTCGTCGGTGACGGGGCTGTCGGCGGCGACGAGTTGACCGATACGGGCCTGGATAAATTCGCGGTCGTGGATGATCTCGGGCATGTCGAAGTCGAGGCGCGACTTCTCGGCCCCGATCTGACCGCCGGTCACCGGCAGAGGCACGACGACCGACAGAAGATGCAACGCCGTGTGCATCCGCATGAAGCGGTAGCGGCGGTCCCAGTCGATCCTGGTCTCTACCGTGGCGCCCACGGGCGGCAGCGGGGCCTCTTCGGCGGGGACGAGGACGAGCGTGCCGTCGGGCGCCTTGACCGCGCCCGCGATCTCGGTCCGGCCGCCCGACCAGCGCAGCGCGCCGCTGTCGCCCGGCTGCCCGCCGCCCTTGGGATAGAAGATCGACCGGTCGAGCACGATGCCGCCTTCGGGCGTGACGCCCGTGACCTCGGCCTGGGCGGTCTTGAGATAGGGATCGGTGCGAAAGAGCGGCTCGGTCATGGGGTCTCCGGTCGGGGGGCGTGCAGCGCCTCGGGGTTGCGCAGCCAGACGTCGCGCTGGGCGAAGGGGATCTCGATGCCTTCGGCGGCGAAGCGCTCGGCGATCTGGTGGTTCAACTCGGTGCGGGTGACGACGATCCAGAGGATGTCGCGCAGCACGACGCGCATCTGGAAATCGAGGCTGTCGGCCCCGAACCCCTCGAACGAGATCAGCGGAGGGGGGTTCAGGACGACCATCGGGTGCGCTTCGGCGATCTCGCGCAGGATGGCTTCGACCTTCCGCGTGTCGGTGCCGTAGGCGACGCCGACCGGGACGATGAGGCGGCCCGAGGAGTTGCCGAGCGTATAGTTGGTGACCACGCCCGAGATGAGGTCCGCGTTGGGGATGATGACGTCCTGGCGGTCGAAGGTCTCGATGCGGGTCGAGCGAACCGAGATCTGCCGCACGAAGCCGTTGGTGCCGTTGACGTCGATCCAGTCGCCCAGCTTGATGGGCCGCTCGATCAGCAGGATGATCCCCGAGACGAAGTTCTGCACGATCGTCTGGAGGCCGAAGCCCACCCCGACCGAGAGCGCGCCCGCGACGATGGCGAGCCCGCCGAGGTTGATCCCCGCGGCAGTGATCGCGAGCAGCGCGGCCAGCGTGATCCCGACATAGCCCGTCCCCGACAGGATCGCGTTGGTGCCGCCGGTGTCGAGGCGCGTCTTCGGCAGGACCGAGCGTCCGAGCACCGCCTTGACCGCGCGCGTCACGAGATAGCCGATGGTGAAGACCAGGGCGAAGGTCAGGAAGTTCGCGGGCGAGATCTGGGTGTCGCCCAGCGAGAAGCCCCGAAGGAAGGTCTGCCACCACTCGGTCAGCGTCGAGAAGCGCACGCCCCAGATCAGCGCGAGGATCGGCAGCGCGGCCACGGCGAGGGCGAAGCCCACGAGCGTCGGCAGAAGCGCCTCCTCGCCCGCGTCGGGGCGGCGGCGGACGGCGGCGTAGAGGTCGAAGATCGCGCGCTGCGCGGTGCCGAGCGCGGTCAGCAGGGCCAGAGACAGAACCGTCGACCAGAGGAGCGCGATGCCCAGCTCGACGAAGCCGAGCCCTGCAGCGACGGGCGCGACGACGGCGACGACCAGAAGTCCGCGCGCGAGGAACCGGAGGGGCTTGGCCCAGAAGCCCTCCTCGCTCTCGGTGTCGCTGCGCAGGACGCGCAACTCCGACAGGAGAAGTTGGCCCAGCCGCAGCAGAGTGAGGCCCGCGACGACCAGAAGGGCGAAATGCAGCACGCCCAGATGGTCGGTGAGCGACAGCGACGTCTCGACCGAGACCGACAGCGCGAAGAGGATGCCGAGGACCAAAACGTGAAGTCGCCCCTCGCTCCGGCGCGCGACGGGTATCGGCAGCAACGTGGGGCTCGTTTCGCGCGGGGGGAATGCCTGAAGACCCAGCCAATGCGAGCCGAAGATCACGAGCCCGACGACCGGCAAAAGGAACGAGAAGGTCGCCGCGCCCGGGCCCGCCACACCAAGCAGCATCAGGATGCGCGTGACGACGACAAGGCCGATCACCGGCAGCACGGTGCGCGCCAACGAGATGGCGATGAGGCCGAGGCGGGCGCCGGGGCTCGTGGCTTCGTGGCGGGCGATGCGGTCGCGCAGGTGGCCCAGCCAGACCCGCGAGCGCCAGAGGAGCATCACCGCGATGAAGACGAGGACCCCTAGCTGAACTCCGCGCCCCATCCAGACGGCGCGCTCGGTCGGGGTGACGAAAGGCGCGGCGAGTTCGTCACCGACGCTGCTGATCGCGGCCCCGAGCGCCGCGATGGCGGGCGGCCAACGGGCGGGGTTAATGGGCGGAGAGACTTGCGCCAACAGCTCCTTGGTGCGGCCCGCGTCGATCAGCGTATCGGTTTCGCGCACCAGCCCGTCGGCGCGTGAAAACGCGGCCTGCGCCTCGCGAACGGGGGCCAGAAGCGTGTCGAGACGTCCTTCGAGCTCCGCGCGCTGATCGGCGATTTCGGGCGCCTCGGTTTCGCCCTCGGCCGGCGGTTCGCCCAGCGCGGCGATCTGGGCGCGCAGCGTCTCGATTCGGGTTGCATTCGCGCCGGTGGCGGCGTCGAACCGCGCGCGCCAGTCGACCAGTTCCGCGCGCAGGACGGCCAGCGCCTCTGGGGCAGCGCGGCCCGCTTCGAGGACGGTCTCGGCCCGTTCGGCCAGTTCGATCCACTCGGCATCGAGCGCGATCGGCTCTTCCTGCGCGGCCGCTGCCGTCGAGATGAGAGCGGCCAGAAGGATTCCGGCGAGCGCGCGGATCATTCGAAGACCGTCGGCACCTCGCGCGACGGGCCGTCCAGCCAGTCGGGCACCGGAAGATCCTTGGACCGCAGGAATTCGGGGTTCCAGAGCTTCGACTGGTAGCGCGTGCCGTAGTCGCAGAGGATCGTCACGATCGTGTGCCCCGGCCCCATATCCCGCGCCATCTTGACCGCGCCGCCGATATTCACGCCGGTCGAGCCGCCCATGCAGAGGCCTTCGTCGCGCAGCAGATCGAACACGATGGGCAGCGCCTCCTCGTCCGTGACCTGGCAGACGAAATCGGGCGTGAAGCCCTCGAGATTGGCCGTGATGCGCCCCTGCCCGATCCCCTCGGAAATCGAGCCGCCCTCGGACTTCATCTCGCCATGCGCGTAGAAATTGTAGAGCGCGGCACCCATCGGGTCGGCGAGACCCACCTTCACGCCCTTCGGTTGCAGCACCTCGGCCACGCCCGCGACGGTTCCGCCCGATCCGGCGGCGCAGATGAAGCCGTCCACGCGACCGCCGGTCTGATCCCAGATTTCCGGCGCGGTCGTCTCGACATGGGCCTGCCGGTTGGCCGTGTTGTCGAACTGGTTGGCCCAGATGGCGCCATTGGGCTCGGATTTCGCCAGCGCCTCGGCCAAGCGACCCGAATAGCGGACGTAGTTGTTCGGGTCGCGGTAGGGCTTGGCGGGCACTTCCACCAGCGTCGCACCGGCGAGCCGCAGCATGTCCTTTTTTTCCTGGCTCTGGGTCTCGGGGATGACGATGACCGTCTTGAAGCCCATCGACGCGCCAACGAGGCTGAGGCCGATCCCGGTGTTGCCGGCGGTCCCTTCGACGATCGTGCCGCCGGGCTTCAGGTCGCCTCGCGCGATGGCGTCACGGATGATGAAGAGCGCCGCGCGATCCTTGACGGACTGGCCGGGATTCATGAACTCCGCCTTGCCGAGGATCTCGCAGCCGGTCGCCTCGGAGGCGGCGTTCAGGCGGATGAGCGGCGTGTTCCCGATCGCGTCGGCAAGGTTCTTGTGGATGGTCACGGGCGCGCCCCCTCTGGTTCTCCCAACGGTCTAGACCCGCCCCCCGCCGCCTTCAATGCGCATGCGCCCGCGCATGGGCGCGCCGGAGCGCGATCCACTGCGCCGAGATGACCAGCGGCGCGTTCGCCGCCTCGCCCGACGCCACCATCTCCAAGAGATCATCGACGCGGACGATATGGGTGCGGATATCTTCCTGCTCGGCCTCGAGCCCGTGCAACCCCGCCGCATCCTCCGGCAAGTCGCATCGCGCGACGTAGCTGTAGAGGATCTGCGCCAGACCGCCGGGGCTCGGGTAATAGCGCGACACGAGGTGCAGGTCCTCGGGTCGTGCGACCAGCCCCGCCTCCTCGGTCAGCTCGCGCAGGGCCGAGGCCTCGGGCGTCTCGCCGGCATCGACCAGTCCCGCGACCGGCTCAAGCAGCCAGGGATACGGGTCGCCCTTGGCTAGCGCGCCCATGCGGATCTGCTCGACCACGAGAACGCAGTCGCGCTCCGGGTCCCAAGGCAGAACGGTCGAGGCATCGGTGACGTTCGAGACGACGCGCCCGATCGGGCCGGACCGCCCGCCATCGAAGCGGGGATGGTCGATGGACCATTCCTCGACACGGTGGAAGCCTTCGTAGACGTAGTCGGTCGCCAGCACCTTCACGTCAGCCGCCCGACCCTGCTGTCCGACGGTGCGGGGGCGGCGATCGCGCGAAGCCAGGTCCATCGCATGGGCCCGGGCCTGAATGACGCCGCGCATGGCGGCGATCTCGGCCGGCGTCAGGCGGTCTAGGGCGCGCATGACCTCGGCGGCGGCACGGCGGGTGCGCCCGCCATGCGCCGCACGCCAGCCCTCGAGGTCCCATGCGATCCCGGACCCGGCATCGTCGGTGCGGTAGACACGGGCGTCGGCGCCGTCGATCTCGATCGTCTCGGGGCGGCAATCGAAGGCGGTCTCGTACCAGTCGAGCCGGGCCACCGTCGCGGGATCGAGCGGTTCGGTCAGAAGGGCGTCGGTGCCGTCGCCCAACACGAGGACGGGCCAGTCCCCGGCGGCCGCACGCTCGACCGCGAACCCGGGCAGCGTGACGGGCGTGCAGGCGACAGCGCGGCCCGCGACGACTTCCAGAAGAGACATCCAGCGCAACGTGCCGAACAGCACGTAGCGCTTCATCGGGCCATGCGACCCACGAGACCTGCGATCAGCCCGATCGCGGCCGATCCCGCGAAGGCCACGGCGAGCAGCAGCGGGTTCGCCGCGAGCTTGGCGTCGGCGACCGCGTATTCCATCCACGCTTCGGCGGCGAGACCGACCTCGGTGTATTTCGAGGACAGGCTTTCTTCGAGCGTGGCATAGGCCGAATGCAGCGCGAAGGTCAGAAGGAACATGATGACCGCGCCGCCGATCCCGGCGGTGATGCAGTAGGCGAGCCTGTTGCCACGCCCCATCGGCCCGGTCGCGGTGCGGCCGATATACTTCCACCCGACGACGAGGCCGCCCGCCGCGAGGATCTCGCGGAACCAGCCGATCCGCGCGCCCTCGGGCATCGACTCGGTCCACAGCAGATGCCCGCAATACCAGCAGAGACCGGCAAAGAGCAGAGCGGCGACCAGCTTGGCGGGGGTGGGCATCAGGCGGGCTTTCGGACGGTCATCTGGATCACGTCGCACATTCCGTATTCGAACGCGCCCGCGCAACCCGTCAGATAGAGGTTCCACATCCGGCGGAAGCGTTCATCGAAGCCCAAGGGCGCGACCTCGTCCCAGCGGGCATTGAAGCGGTCGAACCAGCGGCGGAGCGTGATCGAGTAGTCCTTGGCCAGCGTGATCGAGCTGCCTTCCTCGAGCCCGGCGCGCGCCACCTCCTGCGTGAGGCCTGCCGGCGACGGCAGCATGCCACCGGGGAAGATGTACTTCTGGATGAAGTCGACCTGCTTGGAATAGATCGGCCAGCGCCGGTCGGGTACGGTGATGATCTGGAGCGAGGCCTGGCGGCCGGGGTTGAGCCGTTCGCGCAGCGTGTCGAAATAGACGGGCCAATACTTCTGGCCCACGGCCTCGAACATCTCGATGGACGCGATGCCGTCGAAGGTGCCTGTCTCGTCGCGGTAGTCCTGAAGCTTCAGCTCGACCTTGTCGGACAGGCCCGCCCGCGCCATCCGATCGTTGGCATAGGCAAGCTGTTCCTTCGAAAGCGTCAGCCCCGTGACCCGCAGCCCCCGCTCGCGCGCAGCGTATTCGGCGAACCCGCCCCAGCCGCAGCCGATCTCGAGGACATGGTCGCCTGGCGAGACGTCCATCCGGTCCACGATGGAGGCGTATTTCGCGATCTGCGCGGCCTCCAGATCCTCCTGCCCCGTGGCGAAGATGCCCGACGAGTAGGTCATCGTGTCGTCGAGCCAGAGCCCGTAGAACGCGTTGCCCAGATCGTAATGCGCCGCGATGTTGCGCTTGGCCTGGATCTTGGTGTTTCGGCGCAGGAAGGCGCGCAGCTTCTCGAAGGCCTGCACGAGGGCGAGGCCCGGAAACTGCTGGATCAGCGCGTCACCTTCCTTATTGATAAAGTCGAACACGGCCTGCAGGTCGGGCGTGATCCACTGCCCGTCCATGAAGCTCTCCATGAAGCCGATATCGCCATCGCGCACGAGGCGGCCGAACACCTCGGGGTCGCGCACCTCGATCTCGGCCACCGGACCCGGCTCCACGCCCTGATGGCGGAAGCGGCGCCCGTCCGGCAGGATCACGTCGATGCGACCGGACCGTGCCCCCTTGGCCATCTCGAAGACGCGGCGGAAGTAGCGCGGCAGATCGGCCTGCCCCTCTGTCGAATTCAATGCGTCCATACGTCCCCCGGAACCTTGGCCCGATTGAAACCATCCCCGCCCCCCTGTTTACAAGGGAAAAGCCGCCCCCCGGTCGCCCCGGCCGCGTGACGCAGGGTCAGGCGGCGGTGTCGCGCATCTTGTAGGCGTCGAGCGCACGCTGCCGTCCCTCGCCCAGATCGACGATCGGCGCGCCGCGCCCATCCGACCCCGGCGCGAGGTTCCAGGCCCGCGGCACGGCGTCGAACCAGCCCGCGGCCCCCTCGCCCGACAGCCAGCGCGCGCGGTAGGCGCCCTTGGGGTCGAACTTCTCGGCCTGCGTGTCGGGATTGAAGATCCGGAAGAAGGGCGACGCGTCGGGCCCCGACCCGGCCACCCATTGCCATCCCATCGCGTTGGACGCGGGGTCCCAGTCGACGAGGCAGTCGGCGAACCAGTCGCAGCCGACCCGCCAATGGGTCATCAGGTGCTTGGTCAGCAGCGACGCGGTGAGCATCCGGGCGCGGTTATGCATGGTGCCGGTGACGTAAAGCTCACGCATGGCGGCGTCGACGATGTCGATGCCCGTGGCCGCACGCCGCCAGGCCTGCGCGTCGGCGTTGTCGTCGCGCCACGGGAAGGCGACCCAGTCGGGCTTCCAGTTCTCGGTCGTCAGACGGGGCGTGTGGTAGGCGAGGTGATGGGCGAAGTCGCGCCAGACGACCTCCTTGAGAAAGACCTCCGCGTCGCCCACCCCGTCCTGCAAGGCGCGCCAGCCGGCGAACCAACACTCCCGCGCGCTGATCTCGCCATAGGTGAGGTTCTCCGACAGGCCCGAGGTGCCCGCTTCGGCCAGCATGTCGCGGGCGCGGGCGTAGACGTCGAGCCGGGTCTCGATGAAGTCGACGAGGCGGTCGCGCGCGGCCAGTTCGCCCACATGCAGATGCGGGCGCACCACGTCGGCGCCACGCCGCATCGCGCGGGCCATGTCCCACCCCGCGAGGTCCTCGCCCGCGGGCCATGTCTTTGGGGCCGGCAGCGCCTCGACCGGGGCCAGCGGCGGGTCGAGATCGCGGTCGCGGACGTTCTTCCAGAACGGCGTATAGACGCGGTAGTAGCCGCCCGTCCCCGTCTCGACCGTCCACGGCTCGAAGAGGACGTGGCCCTGGAACGATTGGGCCTCCAGCCCGTCCCCGCGCAGCGCCTCCTTGACCTTGGTGTCCCGCGCCCGCTCATCGGCGACGTAGAGCCGGTTCCAGATCACCGTGTCGGCGCCGGTCTCTGCTACGAGCGCGCGCAGCACTTCCAGCGCGAGGCCGCGGCGCAGGATCAGGCGCGACCCGATCCCCTCCAGCCGCTCCGCGAAGCTCTCCAGTCCCAGACCGAGACGCCAGCGCGGCGCGGCGCCCCACGTCTCGACCACCTCGTCATGAATGAAGACCGGGATCACCGGGCGGTTCCGGGACGCGGCCCAGTCCATCGCGGGGTTGTCGGTCAGACGCAGGTCGCGGCGGTGCCACAGGAGGATCGGTTTCGTCATGCCGGTCGATCTGGATCACGGGGGGGCCGCGTCAAACGAAAACGGGGGCCCGAAGGCCCCCGCATCCGAAGATCGTCGCGTGCCTATTCGGCGGCGATGGCTTCCTTCTTCTTGACCATCTGGCGCTCCGAGCGGAGCCCCATGAAGATCGAGACGCACATCACGACCAGCACGGCGCAGAACAGAAGACCGGTCGAGATGACCATGGCCTGAAGGCTCTGCAATCCGGCCGTGCCCGCCGCACCCAGCAGAAGGACGGCCGCGACCGCGCCTTCGAAGATGCACCAGAACACGCGCTGGATTACGGGCGCGTCCACCTTGCCGCCTGCCGTGATCGTGTCGATCACGAGCGAGCCCGAGTCCGACGAGGTCACGAAGAACACGATCACCAGGATGACCGCGAGGGTCGAGGTGATCGCCGCCAGCGGCAGCTCGCCCAGCATCGCATAGAGCGCGATCTCGGGCTTGTAGGACCCGATGACGTTCTGGAACACGCCGCTCTCGGAGGCGCCCGAGACGACCTGGCTGATGGCCGTGCCGCCGAAGGTCGCCATCCAGAGGACGCAGACCAGCGACGGAATCAGCAGCACGCAGACGATGAACTCGCGCACTGTCCGGCCCCGCGAGACGCGGGCGATGAACATGCCGACGAAGGGGGACCAGCTGATCCACCAGGCCCAGTAGAAGGTCGTCCAGCCATGCAGGAAGCCCGTGTCCTCGCGCCCGATCGGGTTCGACAGCGGCACGATATTCGCCGCGTAGGCCGCCAGCCCGCCGAAGAAATCAGCCAGGATGTCGCCGGTCGGCCCGACGAAGAACACGAAGAACAGCAAAATGCCCGCCAGCACCATGTTGATCTCGGAGAGGACCTTCACGCCGCCGTCGAGGCCGCGCACGACCGAGATGAGGGCGAGAACCGTGATGCCCGCGATGATCAGTGCCAGAAGCACCGAGCTGTCATTCGCCGTCTCGACATTGCCCCAGAGGAAGCCCGCGAAGTTGCGCGTGCCATCCTCGGGAACGCCCGAGCCGAACACCTCGGTCAGGCCGGACGCGACCTGCGTGGCGCCGATCCCCAGCGACGTGGCGAGGCCGAACAGCGTCGCGAAGGCCGCGATGGTGTCGATGGCGTTGCCCCAGAAGCCCCAGATCCGCTCGCCCAGAAGCGGGTAGAAGGCCGAACGCAGCGTCAGCGGCAGGCCCTTGTTGTAGGCAAAGAGCGCCAGCGCCAGCGCGACCACGGCATAGATCGCCCAGGGGTGGAGACCCCAGTGGAAGATCGTCGCGGCCATCGCGAGCGAACGGGCGGCCTCGACTGTAGCCGCATCGCCGACCACGCCCTCGGTGATCCCGATCTGGCCGTTCAGCGGCGAGTCGCCCCAGGGCGTGCCGAAGTAATAGACCGGCTCGAGTACGCCGAAAAACATCAGGCCGATACCCATGCCCGCCGCGAAGAGCATCGCGAACCAAGCCGGGTAGCTGTAGTCCGGTGTCGCGTCGGTGCCGCCCAGCCGGACGGAGCCCCACGGCGTCACGATCAGCAGGAGCGCGAAGATCACGAAGAGGTTCGCCGCCGACAGGAAGAACCAGTCGAAAGTGGATTTCACGTAGTTCCGGATCGCGGTGAAGGTCTCGGCGGACCATTCCGGGGCGATCAGCGCCAGAAGCACGAAGCCGACCACCATGACGCCCGAGATCAGGAAGACGGGGTTGTGGATGTCGAGCGCGAAGGGCCCGATCTTCGTCTCGATATTGTCCTGTCCGATCTCGTAATCGGTGTCGATCGGCGCCGCGTGGCCTTCCGGATCCGGTATGCCCGGATCGTCAACCGTATCGGTCGTCATGTCTGTGTCTCCCTCTGGCCGTTTGGCGAGCCGCCCGAGGGTGGCCCGACTCCACCGTGGGGCCACTCTAGGCGAGAGGGGGGCGAATTGCGACGATTCCGTGACAGGGCGCGGCGTCCGGGTGGATTATTCGCCCCGCACCAGCAGGACGGACCGGTCCGAATGGGAGGCGAGCCGTCCGCCGTGGGACGGCCAGACATACTCGGCGATCCCCGGTGCGTGGGTGGCCATCACCACGAGATCTGCGTTCAGATCGGTCGCCGCGCGCGCCAGCAGGTCGTCGATCTCGGCGCGGGGGTCGTGGCTGGTGATCGGATGCGCGCCCGTCGCCATGTCGTGCGCCTTGGCCTGTCGGTCCGCGAAGTCCCGCAGCACCTCGGCGAAGGCTTCGGGGTTGGCGGCCACGTCCGTCGGCTGCGGCGCGGTCACCGAAACGAAGCTGACGGTCGCGCCGCTCGCCTTGGCCAGCGTCGCGGCGGCCGCGACCGCCTTCTCCATCGCCGCCGCGTGATGCAGGTCGACGGGCACCATGATACGTTCGAACATCCTCGGGCCTCCTCTCCGGGGGTGGTCCTGTCCGAAGGATTCGGACGGGCGCCACGGGATGAGGCTAGGCCACCGGACATCCAGCGGCCTTGACCGAAGACAAGTGGCCGATCAGGCGTTCACGTCCACCACGACGCGCCCGCGGACCTGCCCCTTGAGGATGTCGGCCCCGAGCTTCGGCAGATCCTCCAGCGTGGCCTCGACGACCATCGCGTCGAGCTTCTCCATCGGCAGGAGCTCGGCCAGCCGGGTCCAGGCGCGGACGCGGTTCTCGTAGGGCTGCATGACGCTGTCGATGCCCATAAGGTTCACGCCGCGCAGAAGGAACGGGATCACGGTCGCGGGCAGGTTCGCACCGCCGGCAAGGCCCACGGCGGCCACGCTGGCCCCGTATTCCATCTGGCCCAGCAGGCGCGCCAGCATGGCCCCGCCCACCGCGTCAACGCAGCCGCCCCAGCGCTCGCCTTCAAGGGGGCGCTTGACCGTCTCGGCCAGTTCCTCGCGGGCGATGATCTCGGTCGCGCCGAGGCCCTTGAGGTAATCGGCCTGCTCGGGACGCCCGGTGACGGCCGCGACCTGTCGGCCCATCGCCGCCAGGAGCGCCACCGCGACCGAGCCCACGCCGCCCGCGGCCCCCGTCACCAGCACGGGGCCGGCCTTCAGGCCCTGATCCTCCAGCGCCTGTACCGCGAGCATCGAGGTGAAGCCCGCCGTGCCAACCGCCATCGCCTGCCGCGTCGTCAGCCCGTCGGGCAGCGGCACCAGCCAGTCGGCCCGCACGCGCGCCTTCTGGCTATAGCCGCCCCAATGCGCCTCACCCACGCGCCAGCCGGTCAGAACGACCTTGTCGCCCGCCTTGTAGCGCTCGTCCGAGGACGTGTCGACCGTGCCCGCGAAATCGATGCCCGGCACATGCGGATAGTTGCGGACCAACCCGCCGCCCGGCCCGATGCAGAGCCCGTCCTTGTAGTTGACCGTGGAATACTCGACCGCGACCGTCACCTCGGTCTCGGGCAGGCGATCGAGGCCGATCTCCTGCACCGCGGCGGACGTCTTCCCGTCCTCGTCCTTCTCGACCACGAGTGCCTTGAACGTCATCTCACATCCTCCCGTTGGGGCGCGTCACGCCCAGAATTTCTCGCGCAACAGCGCGTCGCGCGGGCCGTCCTGCGTCTCGACGGTCACCTCCGCTCCCGCACCCCAGCGCCGGTCGACCATCCCGATGGCCACACCGCAGTCGTAGTCGTGCGACCACGCCGCCGACGTCACGACCCCGATGCGCCGCCCGTCCAGCATGATCGGCCAGCGCCGGTCGCAGGTCGGCACGGGGGACGAGATCTCGACCGCCATCAGGCGGCGGTCGGAGACATAGGATTTCAGCGCCGGGCCCCCGATGCAGTCGTAGACCTGAACGTATTTGTCGAGGCCCACGTCGAAGGGCGTGTCGAGGTCGGTGATGTCGTTGCCGTAGCTGAGCATCCCGCCCTCGATCCGCTCGACGAGGTTGGGGCAGCCCGCGCGCACGTCGAGATCGGCGCCCGCTTCGAACAGCGCGTCCCAGAGCGGCATCGCGTCCTCTTCGCGCTCGACATAGATCTCGAAGCCGCCCTGCTTGGAGTAACCCGTGCGGCTGACGATCATCTCGGTGCCGTTGAAGGGGAACCGGCCGTGTCGGAAGAACTTCAGGTCGCGCACCGCAGGGCCGAATACGCGCCCCGCCAGCTCGTTGGCGAGCGGGCCCTGCACGGCGAGCGGCTGGACGTCGGCCTCGAACACGCGGACGCCGTAGCCCCCCGCCTCGGCCA